>JBBIUJ010000034.1:0-20287 GCA_037440345.1 Prolixibacter sp. | reverse complement strand
CTTTACCACTCTCTGGAATCCTGTTACTGATAAACTTTATGTTACTGGTAAGCTTTGGCCAAAAATATTTGAAATAAAACTAATAAAAAGTTAAAATTAAAACAAAGTCATTGAATTATTTCCATTAGAAATTTTTCCTAAATGACTATAGGCTAAATCAGTAACCTCTCTTCCACGTGGAGTTCTCTTGATAAATCCTTCCTTTATTAAGAATGGTTCATATACCTCTTCGATGGTTCCGGAATCCTCACCTACAGCTGTTGCTATTGTTGAAATACCTACCGGACCTCCTTTAAATTTATCAATAATGGTGGATAAAATTTTGTTGTCCATTTCATCCAGGCCAAACCTGTCAATATTTAATGCCTCCAGTGAATATTTTGTGATATCAATATCAATAATTCCATTTCCTTTCACCATGGCAAAATCCCTTACCCTTCGTAACAAAGAGTTGACAATTCTTGGGGTTCCCCTGCTTCTTCTGGCAATTTCGTAAGCGGCGTCCTTTTCAATTTTAACATCAAGGATTCTGGCTGATCGCTTGACAATATCCGTTAATATATCAATATCATAATATTCCAAGTGACAAGTAATGCCAAATCTGGCACGCAAAGGCCTGGTTAACAATCCACTTCTGGTAGTAGCTCCTATTAATGTGAATGGATTTAATTCAAGCTGAATTGATCTCGCGCTCGGACCTTTATCAATCAATATATCAATACGAAAATCCTCCATGGCAGAATAAAGATATTCTTCAACAACAGGACTCAAACGATGTATCTCGTCTATAAAAAGAACATCGTTTTTTTCAAGATTGGTAAGCAGACCAGCCAAATCGCCTGGTTTATCCAATACCGGGCCCGATGTCAATTTCAATTTAACTCCAAGCTCATTGGCAATAATATTGGACAAAGTTGTCTTTCCTAGTCCCGGGGGACCATGCAACAATACATGATCAAGGGATTCACCCCGCATGATGGCAGCCTGAACAAAAACTTGTATATTATCTGTTATTTTGGATTGACCGGCAAAATCAGCAAACTTTAACGGTCTTAACTGATTATCTAATTCCCTTTCATCATCAGCGCCATTGAGATCTCTTAAATCAACAAATTCTCCCATTTATAAATGTTTTCCTAATGATTCTATGATCTCTTTAAATTTAAACGCGTTAAATGGCTTCTCCATAAGATAATCCATACCATTTTCAACACATTTTTGAAAATCATTGTTCAATGTATTTGCAGTAAAAGCAATAATGGGCGTGTAACCTCTGTTTTTTTCTTCGTTTTCTAATTTTCTAATTTCAATTGATGATTCAAAACCATCCATAACAGGCATCATTAAATCCATCAATATAATGTCGAATTTTTCAGCTCTAAATACATTTAATCCTTCCAACCCATTATTGGCAATAGTAACAGTGCAATTCAATTTGGACAAATTTATATTCATTAGCTTCTGATTCAAAGTATTATCTTCAACCAGAAGTACGTTTAGCTTTTTCTTAATTTTGTCAGTAGGTATCATCAGTAACTTATCAAAAATTTATTCCATGAAACTATTAATATGATGGAATGAAAGAGGGATTTCATTCTATGAACAAGTTAATAGTATATTTTAAATACTTTTAAATTGAAAAATTTATTTTTTTATTTATATGCTGTTAATACTGTTTATAATTATTTAAGTTTTTGATAATTTACATCTTTTAAAAAGATGCTGAATGTTTATTAACTTTATAAACAATTGCAAAACTGCTAAATATATTTTTATTAACACGATGTTAATTTTTAATATTTAGCTGGAATTGATTTTTAATTGTATTATTTAAAGTTTATTTGTTATTTATTTTTCTTTTAAAAATATGTATTTCTTATCTTTTTAACGGTATAAATTTATTTAAACTCTTCATTTTGTTCAATACTCAAAATTTATTAACGGTTATTAACATTTTATGTTCATGAAAGTCCAATATTTTAACTCTATATCATGTTAAAAATAGCGTTAGCATCTGATCATGCTGGGTTTTTATTAAAAACAGCAATTATTAAGTATCTTAAAGATAAAAATTATGAAGTAAGTGATTTCGGCTGCTTTTCTGAAGAAAGTTGTGATTATCCTGATTATGCACATCCATTGGCTTTTGCTGTTGAAAATGATTCGAATATGACTGGTATTGTCTGTTGTGGTTCTGGTAATGGAATAAATATGACCGTGAATAAACACCAGGGAATAAGATCGGCAATTTGTTGGAACAGTAAGGTTGCAGAGCTTGCCAGATCACATAATAATGCAAATGTGTGTTCGCTTCCTGCACGGTTTATTTCTATTAATGAAGCTTTGGAAATAATTGACATTTTTCTTAATACTGATTTTGAATATGGTAGGCATTTAAATCGTATTAACAAGATTCCTATTTTGTAATTTTTAGAATCGTATGTCCGGATTGTATATCCATGTACCTTTTTGTAATGAAAAGTGTCATTATTGTGATTTCTACTCCGGAAATCAGTTATATCTTATCGAAGATTATGTTAGTGCTGTTGTTAGAGAGATCGCATTAAGAGAAGGTTATTTAATTGATAAAGAGATTAATACAATATATTTTGGTGGTGGTACTCCATCTTTATTATCGTCTAATCAGATTTTTAAAATCTTAGATGAGATTAGAATTAGATTCTTCGTGAAGCATGATGCAGAGATTACCCTTGAGTGCAATCCAGAAAATATTAGTAATGATTACTTGGTTCAAGTTGCCGAAGCTGGAATAAATAGAATTAGTTTAGGGGTACAATTTTTGGATGACACGATATTGCAAAAATTCAATAGACAGCATTCTAAAATGTTAATATTGAATTCATTAAATGTTTTAGGTCTCTCTTCTATTAATAATGTTTCAGTTGATTTGATTTTTTCAGTACCCGAAATCTCTGACGAATTTTTGGTTTCTTCACTAAAGCTTTTGTTAACTTATGATATAAAGCATATTTCGGCGTATAGTTTGACTATATCAAAAAATTCAAAACTGTTTTGGAAAATTAGGAGTGGAGCTTTTGTAGAAAATAATGAAAATGATTTTGTAAGACAGTATTGGTTGATTAATGATGTATTGACTAATGCTGGTTATCAACAGTACGAAGTAAGTAATTATTCAAAACATGGTTTCGTATCACAGCATAATTTAGCTTATTGGAACCAAATACCCTATTTAGGTGTTGGAGTATCTGCTCACAGTTATAATTTGATTTCAAGACAATGGAATAAATTGAATATCAAAAAATACATCAGAGACTTAGAGAATGGCATAATTGATTTTGATATTGAAACACTTACTGATATTGATAAGTATAATGAATATGTAATTTTGAAGTTAAGGACCTTCCAGGGAATTTCGATTAGTTATGTAAAAATGAGTTTTAACAATAAGATTTTTAACCACTTTTGGAATTCTATCAACAAAATGAAAGGATTAGGTCACTTTGATTTCATTGGCGATATGATATATTCTAAAACAGAGGACCTTCTGATAGCAGACTATCTGGCAAAAAATTTGATTTTTTAATTTTGAGATAAACTATATTTAGATGAGCATATGTTTTAATCATGAAGATGTTGCTTTGCCCGAAGTTAACTATGATTCTTTGCAGAAAATTTTAAAGGGTGAAGTAAGAATCAACAAATGCAAACTTGGTGAGATCAATTATATTTTTTGCGGTGATGAATATCTTTATGATATTAATATGAAATTTTTGGATCATGACTATTTTACAGACGTTATTACTTTTGATTATAGTGCTAATAAGGTGGTGAGCGGAGATATATACATTAGTACCGAAAGGGTGTTGAGTAATTCAGTTACTTTTGGTCAAACGTATATCGATGAATTGGTTCGCGTCGTATCGCACGGTTTGTTGCATTTGTTGGGTTATAATGATAAAGAGTCTGAGGAAGTGATTGTGATGAGGAAAAGAGAATCAGACTTGGTGTCTAAATATAATTTTCTGGTTGATCTTCAGAAGTGCTAGTTAATTTTAATTTAATGAGAGGAAATAGATTTTTTGATATAATAGTTGTGGGCGCTGGTCATGCAGGTTGCGAGGCCGCAAGTGCTGCCGCAAAGTTGGGTTCAAAAGTATTGCTCATCACGATGGATATTAACAGGATTGCTCAGATGAGTTGTAATCCTGCTGTTGGAGGAATAGCAAAAGGTCAAATCGTTCGTGAAATTGACGCACTTGGTGGAATGATGGGAAAAATCACCGATTTAAGCTCTCTTCAATTCAGAATGCTTAACCGTTCTAAAGGACCGGCAATGTGGAGTCCGCGGGCGCAGTGTGATAAGATGAAATTCTCAGAGAATTGGAGAATTGAACTTCAAGCCAATGAAAATGTCAGTTTTTGGCAGGGTACAGCAGTAGAATTGATTTTGAAGGAGGGTTGTGCGAGAGGGGTGAAGACAGAAGTTGGTATTGAGTTTTATTCTGATTCTGTTATTTTGACAAATGGTACTTTTCTGAATGGATTGATGCATTTCGGACAAACTCAAGTGGGAGGAGGAAGAATTTCTGAACCGGCCTCTTTTGGAATTACCGAACAATTGAAAAGTTGTGGATTGAGGATAGGAAGAATGAAAACAGGTACTCCACCGCGTATTGATAAACGTACTATAGATTTTAGTCGGTTAGAAGAGCAATTTGGAGAAGAGGGTAATCAGTTTAGTTTTTATTACCATTCTACAGAGAAATTGGAACCAAGAAATTGTCATATAACTTGCACGAACGAAATCGTTCATAAAGAATTAGAAAAGGGATTCAAATTTTCGCCCATGTTTGATGGTACGATTAAGAGTTTAGGTCCCAGATATTGCCCAAGTATCGAGACTAAATTGATTATATTCTCGGAGAAAACTTCTCATCAATTGTATTTAGAGCCCGAAGGTGTTGATTCTATGGAATATTATTTGAATGGATTTTCCACTTCCTTACCTTTCGAAGTTCAGGAACAAGCGTTGAAATTTATTCCTGGTCTTGAGAATGCAAAAATAATAAGACCTGGATATGCTATCGAATATGATTTTTTCGATCCTTCACAATTGAATCATTCGTTGGAGTCCAAGTTAATTGAAGGATTATTTTTAGCTGGACAGATTAATGGAACGACTGGATACGAGGAAGCCGGAGCTCAAGGTTTGATTGCAGGCATAAATTCTCACAGAAAATTAGCAAAATTGCAGCCTATTGTGCTTTCCAGGGATCAAGCTTATATTGGAGTATTAATTGATGATCTGGTAACTAAGGGAGTTGATGAGCCTTATAGGATGTTTACCAGTAGAGCGGAACATCGATTGATTCTTAGACAGGATAATGCGGATGAACGTTTATCGGAAATAGGTTACGATATTGGTTTATTGCCCGAATCTTTTTATAAGAAATTTAAAGAAAAATCATTATTGGTTGAGAAAATGCTTGTTCAACTTAAAACTATCTCTGTAAAACCGGAGTTTATTAATGAATATTTGGCAGAAAATTCTTCTGCTACAATAAAGCAGAAAACAAAATTGTATAACATCATTAGTCGTCCACAAATTACTTTAAACTCTTTTTATGAGAGATTTCCTTCGAGTAAAAGTAAGATCGAAGCGATTCCAGATCCCCTTTTCAATGATGTTATTGAATCTGTGGAGATTAGAATTAAGTATGCGGGTTATATTAACAGAGAAAAGTCTGTAGCGGAAAAATTGACACGATTAGAGAGTATTAAGATTGAGAATCGTTTTGACTATTTGAGTATAATGTCTTTATCTACTGAAGCCAGGGAAAAATTGTCTAAAATTAATCCTAAAACAATAGGACAAGCTCATAGGATTCCGGGTATTTCCCCGAACGATATTAATGTTCTGCTTGTAATGTTGGGACGTTAATGTTCCACGTGGAACAAATCATTTATATTGGGTGAAAGTTTTTTGAAAATCCCAAAATTAGTAGATATGGTCCTATGAATTAACAAATCCGAAGTTTAATAAATCTAAGCAAAAATGAATAGAATAAGTATTGGAATTGGGGATGTAAAGAACTCAATAAGAAATGTCCCTAATTTTCCAAAGGAGGGAATACAATTCAAAGATGTTTCTACAGCGTTTAAAGATAAAAGAATTTTTAAATTCATTGTTTCTGAGATAAGAAATAAATATAAAGAGTACGGCATTACGAAAGTAGTTGGAATCGAGTCAAGGGGTTTTATTCTAGGAAGTATTTTGGCAGGTGAGTTGCATGCCGGTTTTATACCAATTCGAAAACCTGGCAAATTGCCTTCTGAGACTTTTGTTCAGTCGTATGATCTTGAATATGGTTCGGATTCGTTGGAAATACACACGGATGCACTGGATAATGATGATATTGTACTAATTCATGATGACTTACTTGCTACTGGAGGGACAGTAAATGCTGCTGTCGACCTGGTACGAAAATTTGGTGTAACTAAAATTTATGCGAATTTTTTAGTTGAATTGGATTTTTTGGGAGGGAGAGAGCGGATTGCAAAAGACATTGAAGTTTGGTCGTTAATTCATTATTGATCTAATAGGTGCATCGAGACAACAACATATCACTTTTGATTGACGTTAAAAAATTGCCGTCGAATCCAGGTGTTTACCAGTTTTTTGATAAGGATGACAAAATTATTTATGTTGGTAAGGCAAAGAATTTAAAAAAGCGGGTTTCTTCCTATTTCCTGAAAACCCATGATAACAGGAAAACGGAAGTATTAGTCAGGCAGATTGAAAAAATCAGACATATTATAGTGGACAATGAAGAGGATGCTTTGTTGCTTGAAAATAATCTGATTAAGCAATTCCAGCCCAAATACAATATTCTGTTAAAAGATGACAAATCCTTTCCCTGGATTTGTATTAAAAATGAACCTTTTCCCCGGATTTTTTATACTCGTAAAAAAGTAAAGGATGGATCTACTTATTATGGACCCTATACTTCGGTCTATATGGCCAGAACTATTCTTGAAGTAATTAAGCAATTGTTCCAGATTCGAAATTGTAATTTGAATTTATCAGAGGTAAATATTGCAGGAAGAAAATTCAAAAAATGTCTTGAATTTCAAATTGGGAATTGTAAAGCACCGTGTGAGTTACTTTATTCTAGGCAAAACTATGATCTGGATATTCAAAATGCGAAAGCTATTTTGAGTGGAACGATTACTCCAGTCTTTAATTATTTAAAAGATGCAATGCAAAAGGCATCTGAGAAGTACGATTTTGAACGTGCCAACGAATACAAGTCAAAAATTCAGGTTCTTGATAATTATAGAAGCAAGTCATTGGTATGTAGTGCATCCATGACTAATATGGATGTGTTTTCATACCATGAAGATGATAGAAATGCTTTTGTAAATTATTTCAGATTAGTTGATGGCTCCATAGTAACATCTTATTTATTAGAGGTTAAAAAGAAGTTGAATGAATCAAAAGATGAAATCTTGTCGTTTTGTATCGTAGAAATAAGAAAAATATGTAATTCGAAGTCGACTGAAATCATTCTGCCATTTGTAATCGATGTTGATTTTATCAATTTGAAGATTTCGGTTCCCCAGATAGGAGAGAAGAAGAAAATACTTGAATTGTGCGAAAGAAATGGAAGGCTATTTATGTTGGAAAGGGCAAAGAATGAATCAGCTAAATCTCCTGTTCTTAAAAAGCAAAGGGTTCTTGAAAGGATGAAGCAAGATCTTAGGTTGACTGTACTTCCTAGGAGGATCGAATGTTTCGACAATTCTAATATTTCAGGGGATTTTCCGGTTTCATCCTGTGTCGTATTCAAGGATGGACAACCGTTGAAATCGCAATACCGACATTTTAATATCAAATCGGTTGAGGGTCCGAATGATTTTGCATCAATGGAGGAGGTTGTAGAGCGCCGTTATAGTAGACAATTGGCTGAGGGTAATCAACTGCCTGATTTAATAGTCATTGACGGGGGGAAAGGACAACTTTCTTCTGCCTTCTCCGTTCTTTCAAAATTGGGAATCGAACAAAAAGTGACATTGATAGGTATAGCAAAGCGATTGGAAGAGCTCTATTTCCCCAATGACCCCATCCCAATTTACCTCGATAAAAAATCAGAGACGTTAAAAGTTTTGCAGCATTTAAGAGATGAGGCTCATCGGTTTGGTATTACTTTCCATCGGTTAAAAAGATCTGAGAATTTCACTAATTCAGCGCTCTTAGGTATTCCTGGAGTTGGTAATAAAACAGTAGAAAAACTTTTAATTCACTTTAAATCTGTCCTAAATATATCTACTGCTAAGATGACTGAACTTGAAAGGATCGTAGGAAAGGATAAGGCCTCAAAGGTTTTGGATTATTGCATCAAAAATGATGTGTCAGAAAAGAGAGGTGTATAAGTTGCGGTCGAAAATTGATGACCTTGTAGAGAATAATTTGTCCCGTAATGAATACATATTGTGCATTTGACCTTGTAACAATTTAATTTCCAATAAGATATTTTCAGTTATTGGATCTTCTGATTCAATTGAGACTTCTGTAATAATCCCTTTTACAACTTCAAGTCTGTATGAGATTTCAGAATTGCTACTGACGACATGATGTTGATAAACGTATTTAGGAGAATAGCCAAAAATCCACTCTTCATTAGAATATTTGGTATTAACCAAATCAAATATCGGAGTAATTGCAGATTCAGGTAAAGTACAGGCCTTGATTTTTTGATTTTTGTCACCTACAAAATTTGGTAGATTGGCAAGGATGTAATCAATATTTATTTTGGCTGACGCTTCAGAAAGGTTCATAACTGAAGATCTTTTGGAAGCAATAGATTTATCGGAATAGCGATCCGAATTTGCCTTTAACGATAGGGAAAGATTTTCTAAGTTGCAATCAACCAGCAAGGTACCATGCGCTAGAACCCTATCTTTGTATACATGCATGGCGCTGCCTGAAATTTTTTTTCCTTTCAACAAGAAATCATTTCTTTCAGACATGGACAATTCTGGAACGAGCTGCTTCAGAAAACGGAATATAGATTCTGTGATGATTTTGTACGAGATGCTTTCTGAAATAGCTAAGGATTGAATGTAGCTGAAATTTAGATTGCCTTTATCATGGTAAACAGCCCCTCCGCCAGATAATCTCCTGGCTACTAATATGTTATTTGCCAAGATGAAAGGAGCATTGACTTCCTTTTGAGTAATCTGATGTTTTCCAACCACCACGCAGGGATTGTTTATATAAAGAAATAGGTAATCTTCAGAACTGTTCTTAAGCAAGTACTCTTCTGTAGCCAGATTCCAATACGGATCATGACTTGACGATATCAGAAGGTTCATTTCTTCATGGGTTTAATCGTATTGACTTCTCCGGAGAGCATCGGATTTCCGTAGCTGATCTTTTGGTTGAGTTCAAAATCATACAGCGTAAGGATTCTGAGACGGTAATATGCTAACCAATAAGTTGCCAAAGAATTAATGTAATCCAACTTTCCGGTTACTCTTTCAGACGAAGCGATGTTCATGTCCGTTATGGTGATTTCACCGTTCTGAAATTTCTTTAGGGCAATGATGTAACCGTTGGCCGCAACTTTGTCTGCTTCCTCGGCTGTTTTTAGCTGATCCTTCAGTAAACCGAACTGCTCAACTTGCACAATGACACTTCTGTCAAAATCTTCAAAGGCTTGTTTGACATCGAAACTAACCAGGTCGCGGTTGGATTCTGCCATTTTTACCGAAGATGCAGCTTTTCCCCAATCCAAAATTGGAACACTGAAAGTTAGCTGCAGCATTCGCTGATTCAAAGGCTGATTGTAAATTCCCGGAAAAGTTCCGGCACTGTTAGATAAGCCATAATTACCTGAAAGTGTGGCAGATAATCCACTACTTCTTTTTGCCTGTGTAAGTTGACTTTCGGCTGAGATGAGCCTGCGAAGGTAATACACCTGCTCTGAACGGTTTTCGCGGGCCTCTTTTAATGCTTTTTGGGGATCTATATCGAAAAGTGTGATTAAGAGGGGCATTTGAAGTTCAATATTAATTTTTTGGTCCAAACCAATGTAAGATTTCAAAGAAAAGTCGGCATTCTTCAAATCCATTTTTGCAGAACTCATTGATTTTTCAGCGTTTAGAACTGAAAGTTGGATGCGGGAAAAGTCATTTTCCGAAATTTGCCCAAGTTTCTTTTTTATCTGTGCTATTTTCAAGTTATCTGAACTATTGTCGAAAGAACTTTTGGCAAGATTGTAATTGGTTTGAATTCTTAAGCAATTGAAAAAATAGGATGTAGCTGTATAAGCGATATTCTCAATGGTTTGAATGAAATTTTTCTGAGATTCGTCATAGATCATTGGTTCTGTCTTCTTTGACCATTTCATCCAATTGTAGGCAAAGATTGGCTGATTAAATCCGATTGAAAAGGGACTACCCGAGAATAGTACGCTATTCTTGTTGTAATCCTGAACTCTGGCGAAGGAAGTGGAGGCGTATATTTGAGTCCCTGTTAATGGAATATACTGATTCAATGATAGTTGAGAGGCAATTGAAAGATTTGATACCTGCTTGAATTCAATGCTTCCATCGGGTTGGGTAACGGGTACCGTCGATTGAGCGTAATTTGGCAATGTCCCATTTAAAATCAGGTTTGGCAGAAATTGCTTTGAAAAATTTCTGTAGCGCCAATAATAGCTTACATGTTGATTTTGAGCATATTTAAGTGATGAGGATTGAGAAATAGCCAAATCAACGATATTTTTTAGACTTAGACCCATTTTTACTGAGTCTTTGTTATTCTTCCCTTCCTGCGCAAAAACTGTAGAATTAAATACCAATAGCAGAAATGAAAAACTGAATAGAATTTTCGCCATCTTACTCATAAATAATTATTTAACAGATATTTCACTGTCATTTTTAAGTTGATGGTATCCTGCCAATGGCACAATAATCTGATCGCCTTCTTTGACGCCATCAGTTATTTCTAAGTAAGTTGGACTTATGTATCCAATCGAGATTCTATGTTTGATCGCCTTTCCATCACTATAAACGTACAGGTACTCGGGCTTCCCTTTTTCAAATTGAGGTATATTCTTGATTCTTAACGCGTTCTCTTTAAAATTTTTAGCAACCCACAATTCTATGTTTTGATGCGGGATTAGCTTAGGATGTGATCGTTCTTCCAGGTGGACATTGAATTGAATTTTGCCATTTTCAACAATTGGGGAGACGATCCCAATATGACCATAAAGGGTAGTGTCTTCAAAAACTGCATAGATAGGTGTGCCGGTTTTTACGAAATCAGCCATTTTTTCTTCAATGTAGCCTGATATTTTGAAGGAGGATAGATCAGAAATTCTAACAAGTACTTGATCCTTGCTAACTTTCTCCCCGGTTTTATTGCCAATGGCCAGCACGATTCCAGCGGATTGGGATCTTACATTCATTTGTTCCAATCCGAGTAACTTATCTTTCAAATCCTTTTCCTGAATTTCTATTCCCAGTAGCAAACCCTCTTCCTCTGCTCTTAACTGCTTGATCCTGATGCTATTTTTTTCTTTGAGGGTAAGTAATTCCTTTTCTGCCAGGGCTATTTCCTGTTTGGTCTTTTCAATTTTTGCCGGTGAGATGCCCCCAACTTCCACAAGTTGTTCTTCATCTGAGAGTTGAGATTTTAAAGAGGTAATATTTAGCTTTTTGACGTCCTCATTGTATTTCAGATCAATTTTGGTTGAGCTTTCAGCCAGATTATTTTTTTCAAGACTATTTTTTTTAATTGCCAATTGATCCTGGATATTTTCAATGTCCGATTTAATCTGCTGGTCGTCCAGAACCAGAATAAGATCTCCTGGTTGAACACTGCTTCCGGGTTCCTTAATAATTTTTTTGATTGTACTTGGATAGTTGCACCGGATAAGTACTTCACTCTCTGGTTCTACGACTCCTGAAGTTTTTACAGGATTGATAATTTTTCCTCTCTCGACTGTCAGAATTATGCACTGATTTTTATCAAGCGTATTCGGTGATTCTGAACAGGAGGACAAAATCAAGACTGAAAAAAGCAAACCCAGAAATTTGGGTATTGAATTGATAAATGTATTCATAGTTATTAGCGTTGTATGAGGTGTGATTGCCTCTACTCTTAGTAATGTTAATCAAATCAGGGGGTAAAGTTAAACAATCAGATTCACCGTTACATTATATTTTTATTAATTTAACAGATCTCAAGAGCTTCCAAATCACTTGAGTAGTTCTTGAGAATTATCATCTCTTAGAATTTTTAAAGAAAAATCAGCAAAGCAGAGATGAATGTTATTACAACAACGAGCCATCTATAGTATTGATCTGCAATGGTATGCACCAGTTTCACCCCAAGGTATGCTCCCAGCATGACAAAAGGAATCACTGCCAGATCAATTAAAAGCGTCTCCTGATGAATGTTGTTCCAGACAAAATATTGCAATGGGAGTTTTGTCAAGTTAACAATCGCAAAAAACCAGGCGGTAGTACCAATATAATTCTTCTTTGGCAGATGCAATGCGAGGAGATAGATGGCAAAGACAGGGCCGGCAACATTGCCGATCATGGTCGCGAATCCGCCAAGTATTCCAAACAGGGCGGCAAACCATGCATAATCCGGGAGATCAATTCTTTTATTTTTCGAGTCATTCCATACCATTAGTGCCAGGGAAAGTAGGACAGAAGCCGCTATCAGGTGTTTGAATTGATGGTCATTGATCCAGGCGCCAATCCAGAGGGCAAGGAACAATCCGGCCATTGCCCATGGCAGTGCTTTAAGAAGTGGGTTCCACGAAGCATGACGGTGATAGTATATTACAGCAAAGATATCCGCTGTGATAAGGATTGGTAGCAATACTCCTGTGGATGCTTTTCCTCCAAAGATCATAGCCATGATTGGAACCACGATCATCGAGACTCCCGGAACCCCGGTTTTAGACATCCCGACCAGGATGGCACACATGGCTATCAAGGCCCAATGGGCGTTTGACAAGGAGAAAACTGTGATAATACCCGACATTACTAATAATTTTCTGGTTTGGTTGGATTTAACTATTTTCGCAAAAAATTTAAAGATAGTTTTTTAACGTTCAAAAAAAGAGAATAATGGCAAGTTTAGCAGATTTTCGTAATGGCCTGTGTATCGAATTCAATGATCAGATATTTCAGATTGTAAGTTTTCAACATGTCAAACCGGGCAAAGGCCCAGCGTTTGTAAGAACGAAACTAAAAAATATGAAAACCGGAAAGGTGATCGATAACACTTTTTCAGGGGGCACAAAAATTACGACGGTGCGGGTTGAAAGAAGACCATATCAATACCTGTACCAGGATGAGACAGGTTACAATTTCATGAATGCAGAGACATTTGAACAGGTGAACATCGATGCCGTCATGGTTGAGAATGCAGATTTGATGAAGGAGGGGATGACTGTCGAGATTACTTACCATGCCGAAACGGAAACGCCATTAACGGTCGATCTGCCACCTTTCATAGAATTGGAGATAACTTATGCTGAGCCAAGCGAGCGAGGCAACACGGCTTCCTCTACGGCCTTAAAAGCGGTTACGGTTGAGTCTGGAGCAACCATCATGGTTCCGCTCTTTATCAACCAGGGTGATATCATCAAGGTTGATACCCGGGACCGTTCCTATTCTGAACGTGTGAAGAAATAACTTTGTATAAAAACAAGAAAGCCGGCTGATTTATCAACCGGCTTTCTTGTTTTTATACAAATATCAAATAATTAGCATCGCATCACCATAGGTACCGAAATGATACTTCTCTTTGATTGCTTCCTTGTAGGCATTCATCAGGTTATCGTAACCAGCAAAAGCGCTTACCATCATCAGGAGCGTTGAGAGCGGAAGGTGAAAATTGGAGATCATGCTGTCGGCAACACTGAAATCATAAGGAGGGAAGATGAACTTGTTAGTCCAACCCTCAAACGGTTTTAACATGCCATTGGTGGAGACAGAAGTTTCCAAAGTCCTCATCACAGTTGTTCCAACGGCGCAAACACGATGCCTTTCTTCCTTGGCAGAGTTGACAATATTGACAGCCTCGTCTCTTATCCAGATTTGTTCGGAATCCATTTTGTGTTTGGTAAGATCTTCGACATCCACACTTCTGAAATTTCCCAATCCAACATGCAGTGTTATTTCGGCAAAATTTACTCCTTTAATTTCCAGGCGCTTTAATAGTTCCCGGCTGAAGTGAAGACCTGCTGTCGGTGCAGCCACAGCACCTTCGTGTTTGGCAAAAACAGTCTGGTAGCGTGAAGCATCATCCTCTTCGACAGGGCGGTTAATGATCTTTGGCAGAGGAGTTTCTCCAAGTTTGAAAAGCGTATCCTTGAATTCATCATAGGTGCCATCGAAAAGGAAACGAAGGGTCCTACCTCTTGAGGTGGTATTGTCAATAACCTCAGCAACCAAAAGATCATCATCTCCGAAGTAAAGCTTGTTGCCAATTCTGATTTTTCTGGCAGGATCAACAAGTACATCCCACAGCCTTAGTTCGCGGTTCAATTCCCTTAAAAGGAATACTTCAATTTGTGCACCTGTTTTTTCCTTGTTCCCGTATAGCCGGGCAGGGAAAACCTTTGTATTATTGAAAACCATAACGTCTTTGTCGTTAAAATAGTCAATAACATCCTTGAAAATTTTGTGCTCAATGTCGCCGGTTTGACGGTTTAAAACAAGTAACCTGGATTCGTCCCGATTCTTCGATGGGTGAAGGGAGATCAATTCGTCAGGTAAATTGTACTTAAATTTCGAAAGCTTCATTGTTGATGACATTTATTTGATTTATATAATTGTATTCTTAGTGGTATTAAAATGGGCAGAAAGCATATCTGCTAACTCTGTCAGATCTATACTTTGATCGATTGAATATGCACCAATCCGGGTACGTATTAATCCTTTCAAATAAGCTCCGCTGTTAAGGGCTTTGCCTATGTCCCTGGCCAATGCACGGATGTATGTCCCTTTGCTGCAAACAATTCTCAATTCTATTTCAGGCATCTCAAAACGCAAAAGTTCAATCTCCTTTACAACAAGCATCTTCGATTTTAGCTCAACTTCTTTCCCTTTTCTGGCAAGTTTATAGGCCCTTTTACCATCAACTTTTATTGCAGAGTAGGCCGGGGGTACCTGTTCAATTGCACCTACGAAGGATTGAAGAACGTTCTCTACTGTTTCGCGAGTGATATGAGATGTTGTAAATTGTTCGTCTTCTTCTGTCTCAAGATCAAAAGAAGGTGTTGTCGCACCTACTTTAAGCAGCGCGATGTACTCTTTTTCATCAGCCTGAATTTCATCGAGTTGCTTTGTTAATTTACCCGAACAAAGTACCATCACCCCGGTAGCTTTGGGATCCAGCGTTCCGGCATGACCAAGTTTTAATTTTTTGATCTTCATCAGCCGGCAAAGCATGATCCTTACCTTGTTTACCAAATCAAAAGAGGTCCAATCGAGCGGCTTGTTTAAAACCAGGATCTCGCCCCGAATGAAATCAAAATCTTTTGACTCCTTATATCTCATTAAATGAACGGGTAACTTTAAAAATAGAGCTGCAGTAGTTTGCAGGAATTAAAATCGTAAGAAACAAAACCAAATAGTTTAAGATTTCTTCTGATTTTCTGATTTGGGTTTTTTCATGATGGCATAAATCTCAAAGAGAAATCCAAACATGACTACCAGAGGTGCAAGCGTAATCCTTCTGAAGCTGAAAATAATCTCTTTGTTGAAAACGTTTGGGTCGTCGCTTTTGCCACCGGTCATCAGCGCAAATCCCAGGATGATGATACCGAGTCCGATCAGCATCAATTTCAGATTCTCCTTACCTAGAGCGAAGCCTACCGGATCATTCTGTCCACTATTCTTGACCATTTAACAATGAATTAGTTATTAACCCGCAAAGATAGTTCAATAATAGAGCTGATCAAACTTCATTCGCAAAAATTTATTCACTGCAAAATAAGTAGACAAGGCAGTCATTAAAATCCCGAAAATAAATATTCCGAAAACAAGTAAAGCTAAAGATATAGAATTCTGAAAATCAATAAGATCCTTTAATTCTGACTGGTAAGAAAAGAAGATCATCAACAAAATGAAACAGGCAATAAAGGCTCCATAAATTCCATGCAATACGCTCTTTGCAATAAACGGAAACCTGATAAATGACCTGGTGGCACCCACCAACTGCATCGAATTGATCAGATATCTCTTCGAATAGATGGAAAGACGAATGGTATTATTGATCAGGGCAATGAAGATGGTAAACATCAAAATACTGAGCACCAAAATGATGAGACTAAGCTTTTTGACATTTGAATGAAGTTGTTTGACAAGGTTCCGTTGGTAATATACCTCCTGAACTTCAGGGTACTTAATGAGTTGGGCCTCTAAAAGTGCAAGGCTATCAGGATTGGCATAGTTGGCATGAAGTTTCACATCCATTGAACTGAGCAACGGATTATAACCCAGAAAATCAACAAAGTCTTCACCCAGATCTTTTTTTAATTCCTGTGCTGCGGTCTCCTTATCAACAAATCGGGTCGATTTAATAAAGGAGGTAGCTTCAAGTGTTTTTTGTAGTTTCAATACATCCACCTCCCTGGTATTTTCTTTCAGGATCAGTGTCACACCAACATTTTCCATGACATAATCAGATAGTCTTTTGGTATTTATCAGTAAAATACCAAGCAATCCAAATAGGAATAGCACCAATGATATGCTAAGTGTTGTGCTGAAATAGGAACTAAATAGCGATTTTCTCAATTTGAATTTTTCTTTTGCCATGCGAGAAAAGTTTGAACCACATCAAAATATTTCAGTAGGGATACTGGAGCAAATTTAACCTCAATTTTCCGATGGTCTTTCTATTTGACGCTTTTTTTCAAAGGTATATTTTTAAAGAGGACAAAACCAACAAAAAGGAGTAAAAGTAGAGAAGATACCATCGAAATCTGCTTGCCCAACCGGTAAGACAAAGGTTCAAATTTAAATGTGATATCGTAGGTTCCTTCCGGCAGAACCATGGCTCTCAGAACATAATCGGCTTGGAAATAGGGGACTAGTTTATCGCCAATGTAGGCGTTCCATCCTTTGGGATAGTATATCTCAGAAAATACGGCAATCTCATTGCCTTTACCGGAGTAACTGTAAACCAATTTGTTTGGGGAGTAACTGGTGAGTATAAGTTTTGACGCGCCTCCATTTCCCGCAGAAACAGTGCCAAGTAAGGATTGAAATTTCTTATCCACAACAATGGTTTTTCTCAGGTCAGCTTTTCCCAAAGCTGCTATTTCCTGATCTGCATTTTCAACCAGTTGATAACCATTTACAATCCAGGCATTTCCGAAAGCTTTTGAATTTGTGATAGGAGCAGCCTCAGGATTGTATATCATGTATTTTGTATTCAGCATGTTCAAGGCATTCGATCCGATAAAGAGTGAGTCCACGCCACTTTCAGATTTCAATGCGTTGAGTTTTGTTCCCAACTGACGGATTTCACCATCAATCTGTAAATTAATCAACTCCTGGTACCGTCTCATTTTTGCTCCATGGTATCCACCGATGGAGTGGTGATAATAGGATGTGCTAGCCTCATTGAAAGGATCGCTTGAAAGATTGAGTACGCGGTATTCTGTTTTATCTTTTAAAATTTCCTTGTCGGCTTTGGTGGCAGGATAGGGGTTTCTGGCATTTTGCTCCTGAACGAAATTGTTGTCGTTGAGGTATCTTTTGTTGACGCCCCACATATCAACCAAAATAAGCGTTCCAATGATCAGCAAAGCATATTTCCCCTGAATCTTCTTTGCTACATGTACCCAAAGAATCAGCGCAACGGCCAGAATCAAGGCTAATGACCGAAGGGCATCGGATCGGAGAAAGGAGGTGCGATCAGATACCAACCCTTTTTGGATCCACTCAGGCATCTGAGAATCACTGGCTGATACAAAAGTGCCCGATAGTCCTGGTATCAGGAAGAAAATGAAAGAGATTCCTGCTGTTAGTGCGAGACTCCATATCATGGCCTTTTTCCATTCAACCTTGTCAATTTCTTCGGAGAAAATTTTATTGAGGCCAATCGAAGCCAAAAGTGGGATGGTAAAACCGGCGATGACAAGTATCATCGAAACCGTTCTGAATTTGTTGTATCCGGGAAAATAGTCTAGGAAAAAACTGGTGAGTGGCATGAAATTTCGGCCCCAGGATAACAAAATAGAGAATATGGTCGCGGCAATGATCCATACCCTGACAGCACCTTTGGTCAGAAAGAGAGAGAGAACAAAAAGGAAAAGGACGATGGCTCCAACATAGACAGGTCCTGAAGTGCCTGGTTGTGTTCCCCAGTATCCTGGTAGTTGTTTGACGATAGCATTTGCATTGGGAACATTGTTGGATCTTAAAAGATCTGCCGTTGCCGAATTTTCACCGAAATTGATCATCGAAGCACCGCCTTTGAAATTTGGAATCAGCAGTGTCAACGTCTCATCAACGCCATAACTCCAACCTGTCGCGTAATCCTTGTCGAGTCCAGATGTTTGGTTTCCCTTGTCAGCAGTCAATTCGGAAGCGCCCCTGATCGAGAATTTTCCATATTCGTACGTGGTCCAAAGCCTTTCAGCGTTGGTTGCGATGGCCAGAAGGGCAAACAAGGCGATGATGCCGCTTCTTTTCAGGAAGTCAGTTACTGCTTTTTCCTTCCATGCGAAGTATAGTTCGGCCATGCCAAAAATCAGGATGGTAAGCATGGTGTAATAGGTGATCTGAAGGTGGTTGGCATAGATCTGAAGTGCCAAAAAGAGTGCAAAGAAAGCGCTTCCGATCCAGAGATTTTTCTTCCAGCCGTGGTACAAGGCTCCGATCATTGGCGCCATATAACCTATTGCAACGGCTTTGGTATTGTGGCCTGCTGCAATGATGATGAAATCGTAGGAGGAGAACCCGAAGGCAATGGCCCCAATCAGACTGATCCAGGGGTTCAGTCCAAAGAGGAGCAAAGCCAGATAAAAACCAATCAGGTAAAGAAAAACGAAGCTGATGGGCCGCCAATCAAAAAGGGTCGCAAGCGAATAGATGGGTGAAATGGCCGAATAGGTGGGAAGACCAATCAGATAGGCAGGCATTCCGCCAAACATAGAATTGGTCCACAAAGCCAGATCAGAATGGCTCTTGTTGTAGTCGGTGATCTCCTTGGCCATACCGGTGGCCGTATTGGTATCGTGCTGGTTCAGTTTCTTTCCTTCCAGTTGCGGGGAGAAATAGATTGCCGGCAGGATCAAAAAGAGCAAAACGGCAGTAAGATGTGGCAGGGCTTTTTTGAAAAGTGGGTTATCCATGGCTACAGTGTTGATATTCGGTCGTAAAAGTACATTTTTTTATACAATGGTTTTTCCTACTTTTGTCCTTATTTGAAAATTCTATCCTGTTGGGAATCATTGTCAAACAATCCGTTAAAGGGACAATTTATGTCTATTTGGGTGTGCTGTTGGGATTTATCACCACGGCCATTCTCCTTCCACGGATCTATTCGACTACCGAGGTTGGATTGCTGAAGGTCATTGTAACCTATTCAACTTTGATCGCTCAATTCGGAACGCTAGGGATCAACGGAGCCACCATCCGGTTATTCCCATTTTTCAAAACAGAGGACAAAAAACACCACGGTTTTCTACCATTGGCCTTGTCAGTCGGAATGGTAGGTTTTCTGTTGTCAACAGTATTGTTACTGATATTTAAGCCATTGCTTGTCGAAATGAGTATGGAGAAGTCGACCCTGATGGTTGGATACATCAACTATCTGATTGTATTGGTCTTCTTTCAGCTTTTCTTTTCGATCCTGGATATTTACTATTCTGCCCTGATGAACAGTGTGCACGGAACCTATCTCAGGGAGGTGTTTCAGCGGGTTCTCATCATCCTGATGATCGCTCTTTTTTATTTCAATTTGCTTACTTTTCACCAATTTGTCCTGACCTACATCGCTGCCATTTCTGTGCCTACCCTTTATATTTTATATACGCTGATCCGGGAGGGACAGTTCAATTTGAAATTCGAGTTTTCATTTTTGGACAAAAACTTGCTGCGCTCAATAGGGGCGGTCTCTTTGTTCAGTATTTTGAATGGGTTCTCTGTCATCATGATTCAAAATGTTGACCTGATCATGGTCAACAAAATGGTTGGGCTGGATGCCGCCGGGATCTATGCCATCTGCTTCTTTTTCGGGATTGTGGTTAGTTTGCCCGCC
>JBBIUJ010000033.1:0-20539 GCA_037440345.1 Prolixibacter sp. | reverse complement strand
ATTCTCCGCAAGAGATCTCCGCGATGATCCTTCAGAAGATGAAGAAGACCGCAGAAGATTATCTGGGGCAGGAGGTAACAGAAGCAGTCATTACCGTACCGGCATATTTTAACGACTCTCAGCGCCAGGCGACCAAGGAGGCCGGTGAAATTGCCGGACTGAAAGTGCGCCGCATCATCAACGAGCCAACGGCTGCATCGCTTGCATATGGTCTTGACAAGATGCACAAGGACATGAAGATTGCTGTATTTGACCTTGGAGGCGGAACTTTTGACATCTCCATCCTTGAATTGGGTGAGGGGGTATTCGAAGTTAAATCAACCGATGGAGATACTCACCTAGGAGGAGATGACTTCGACCAGGTGATCATCGACTGGCTGGCAGAACAGTTCAAATCGGACGAAGGCATTGACCTTCGCAAAGACCCGATGGCATTGCAGCGTTTGAAAGAAGCAGCCGAAAAAGCCAAAGTGGAACTTTCAAGCTCTACCGAGACTGAAATCAACCTGCCTTACATCATGCCGGTAAACGGTATTCCAAAACACCTGGTCAAAAAACTGACCCGTGCGCAATTCGAGAAACTTGCTGATTCATTGATTAATGCAACAATAGAGCCATGCAACAAGGCACTGAAGAATGCTGGTCTTTCCATCAGCGATATTGATGAAGTGATCCTTGTAGGTGGTTCGACACGCATCCCTGCCATTCAGGAAAAGGTACAGAAATTCTTTGGCCGGACACCATCAAAAGGGGTTAACCCTGATGAGGTGGTTGCTGTTGGCGCTGCCATTCAGGGCGGTGTTTTAACTGGCGAGGTGAAAGATGTTCTTCTGCTGGATGTAACCCCATTATCACTTGGAATAGAAACCATGGGCGGTGTGATGACCCGATTAATTGAGGCCAATACGACCATTCCTACCAAGAAATCAGAGACCTTTACTACAGCTTCCGACAACCAGCCATCCGTAGAAATTCATGTTCTGCAGGGCGAACGTCCGATGGCTGCAGGCAATAAAACGATTGGCAAATTTCACCTCGATGGTCTGCCACCGGCACAACGTGGAGTTCCTCAAATAGAGGTTTCCTTCGACATTGATGCAAACGGGATCCTTCACGTAACAGCCAAAGACAAGGCCACAAACAAAGAGCAATCGATCCGTATCGAAGCTTCATCAGGTCTTAGCGACGACGAAATCAAACGGATGAAGGAGGAAGCTGCCGCAAACGCAGAGACTGACAAGCAGGCCAGGGAGCAGGTCGAAAAACTGAACCATGCCGATTCACTGATTTTCCAAACGGAGAAACAGATGAAGGAGTTTGGCGATAAGCTGCCAGCCGACAAAAAAGCACCAATTGAGACCGCCTTGAACAATCTGAAAGAGGCACACAAAAACAAGGATTTCGCAGCAATCGATGCGGCAACAAATGAGTTAAATACTGTCTTTCAGGCTGCTTCGCAGGAGATGTACAACGCTCAGGCCCAGGCAGGTCCGCAGGCCGGAGAACCACAGGCATCTCAGCAAAAAGGTCCCAAGGGAGATGGTGAAGTGACCGACGTAGATTTTGAAGAGGTGAAATAATCTTTCCCATATAAACAAAAGAACCGCTGCAAAACAGCGGTTCTTTTGTTTATATGGTTTTTTTCGCATTCAGACTCAGTCAACTTTCAGTTCCTGAAGTATTTACTTTTTTGAAAGCTGCAACCGATAGCCTGCACTCCATTCGATAAAATCTGATACATGGTAATTGTATGCCCGCAGACAGATTCCTGCAAACATTCTATTGCTTAGCTGGTATCGCAAACCCAGCCTTTGGTATGTTGCCGGTTTATTGTTGACCATAGTTTTTCTGAAGAGATAAAATCCCGGTTGAACGACAACCGAAAGATGATGAATGACCAGTTCGTAAGAAGGATAGATGCTCAAATTGAGATTGTCTTCCCAGGATCCCTTGCCGGCCTCCGGTTTCGGCCCTTTCACAAATATGACTGAGTTGTGCGAGCCATCGTATCCCAGGGAGATACCAATCCCGAACTTTGACTTGTAGGTCATCTGTCGACTTAGTAAAGTATTGAACCCGAAAACGGAATAGTAGGACCCCTGGTAATTGGCTGAGGAATCGGAATTGTTACCCATGTAAAGCACATTTTTGGCTCCTCCGAAGATTGAGAAATCCAGGTATGTTTTTTGTCGGAATGCAGGAAGTATCTCCTTCTCCGCAGGAGGGACGAATCGGGTCGGATGATAAGTCACACTGATTTTTGGGGCAAAAGTATTCAGTCCGTAATTCGGACTTTTCAAAGCGCCATTCGAGAAATGGGTAAAGCTATATCCCACGCTTAGGTCATAATGGCAGTTGATGGCGTAGGTCAGACAAGTCCCAAGGTCTATAAATACGCTCTGGTTGGCGCCAAGTGCAATATTATAGCTGTTTTCAGATGGATTGTATCCTTCCCAGTTGAATGTAAGTCCGAATCCCCCTTCGTAATTAAAGCTTAACCTGTTCCATCGTTTAAATGGCGCCTTAAACAGGAGATAGGCAGCAATCGGTGTTCCTAATTTGCTTGTATTAAAGAAGGTCGCAGAATAGATACCAAAGCCATAAGATGGATAACCATAGTTTTTCTCCCAGACACTCTTTCCGGTAGTTTGCTTTTGCAATTGAAAGGAAAGCGCCAAAAAATCGTAATCACGGTCAAATATAGGATCAGTTGGTTTAAGGAACGGATTGGTGGCCAAAACCGAACCAAATTGGGAGTAACCAGTGAAAATCAGGTTCTTTTTAATTTTTAGTGTGTCAGATGGCTGAGCAATTGCAACACAATGAATGGAGATAAAGAAATATAAAAAGACAACAGCAGTTGAATGTGACAATGAAAATAGGAGGGCATTTGAAACATTTGGCGTTTTTGAATAACAGCAACTCATTCTGCGGGATATTTTACAGCATCACATTATGGCTGTAAAAATAGAACTAAAAAGTGGTTATAAAACACGAAAAGCTACTTATGACCTCTTTTCGTGTTTTATAACCACTTTTTAGTAGTTTATTTCTTCGGGGCGGAAGGGTAATCCAATAAAAATACCGGCCAAACATTGGGTCTTGGAACACTGACACCCTTGTTGTTCCCCCTGAACATACCTGAGACATCGGCATCCGGGCCATAATAATACATGGGCCATCCCTTGTAGGTAGGCTGACTTTTCCCATAAATGGTTATGGTGCCAAACAACGATTTGTCCAAAATCGAAGGTACAACAATTTTGCTTGTTTCAAAGATCGGCCATATTCCGTTGTTAGAAAGGTCGGCTTTCGTATACTTGTTTATGTTGGAACTGTCTTTTGCAAACGCATAAAGCGTACGGCCATTTGCATCAGTGAAATAGGTAGTTTTCCCAATCCCTTCGGAGTAAACATTGGTAGCTGATACAATGTAGTTCTTGCCATCCGCGCCTACAAGTTGGGTATTTGCCAGCATAATGGTATAGTCCGGTTTTGCCACAAACCATACCTTGTTGACCCCCTCGCCAGAGGTTATGTTGGGTTGTTCACGAACACCACCAGGTGCATAATAGTAAAGTGGCCATCCTTTGTAGGTAACCTGATTTCCTGTACCAACATTGATCGTACCGAAATCTGAATAGGATAGGCCTGGTGCAAGTTTGTCAACTGACAACATAGCTACTGTAAATATCGGCCAGGCTGTTGTGCATCCTCCGGTGCAATTGTTAAGCCCATTTGCGTCATTCGCAAAAAAGTACAATGTATTCCCGGCTTTATCTGTCAGGTAACTGCCAAGTGTAGATGAGCTCGCGAGTTTGATTTCAAAAGGATCAACTGTTTCCGATTTCTTACAATTGGAGAGCACAAATCCTGTCACAAGCAACACAAAAAGTGCCGTAATTTGGTGTTTTCTTTTCATCGCATTAAAATTTAATTGGTTACTGAAAAGTTTGTCACATTTTAATACGAAATATTTTGCAGCAGGTTTACGTTTTTAGGTTCGTTATTTTAATTTAGACTATATAAATAATATAAATGTAAATATAAGATAATATGATAGATATCAAAAATTTATATTGAAAATATGTTAAATGGATATTGTAATTATTGAATTTTTAGCACATTTCAAAGGCGAAAAGAGGTAATAAGTTGGGATATGCTTGTTAAATCTTTGATTTTTACTCCCTTTGGGCTCTTTGTGGTAAGATTTTGTGCAATTTCACCACAAGGGCACAAAGGAAGGCACGAATAAAACACAAAGGAGAGCCTATTTTATGGGGGCAACTTCAAGGACTTTGAAAGTTCCGGGAAGCATGGTCGGGCGACGGTTTCCCTCCTGTTGCGGACCAAATTCAGAGGTTGGGAGGTAAAGATGGTGGGTAGTTCTATCCACCGCAATGGTGCGGGCTCCTTTTAGGGTGACAATATTCTCCAATACCTTGAAATGATCCTTGTCAATCTCCTGCACTACCGTGATGGTTCCCTCTCCATTGGAACTGTAAGCACGTTTTAGGCCCGGATCGAAAGCTACACCGTCACAACGGTCTCCAATGGGAAGTGTGGTGATCACTTTCCCGGCTACGGCATCTGTAACTACCATCAATTTATTGCTGCAGACACTGAAAAGCCTGTGCGTTTCGTTGTCGAGGGCGAGTCCGCTAGGTTCTTCACCGGGAGCGATGGACCAGCTCCTGTCTACTTTCAGCGAACTGGCATTGATCTCGCTGATTTCGCTTTTGTCTTCGATATTGACAAAAATCTTCCCTTTTCCATCACTGGCCGGGAATTCAGGTTTTCCATCTAACTTTATGGTGGCAATGATTTTGTTCTCCTTTGGATCAATCACGGTAGCAGTCGCACTACCACCATTGAAAGTGAAAAGTTTTTGCGAAAAGGTATCATACAGGATGGCATCCGGGTTTTTCCCCGTTCCTTTGATTATGCCGGTAACTTGGAGGGTCTTTAAATCGAAGACCGTGACCGAACTGTCGCGCCCGTTGCTGGTAAATCCTTTGTTGAGGCTGGCAACAGCGGCTATTCCGTGGATCCCGTTTGTACCGCTAATTTTGCCTATTTGCTTGCCGGTTTTCAGGTCTATAACCAGCGCCATGGTTGCATGTGAGACGTATAAACGACCGACCGCTTCATCCACCGATAGGTAATCCCAGCCCCCATCTCCTTCAAGAGAGAACTGGTTGATAATTTTGTAATTCGACTGAGCACTTACCAGGATACCGCTACAGAGCAGTGTAAAAGTGCAAATCAATACGTATAACTTATTCATTTTGTGAAGATTAAAAAATGTTGTCCTTGGATAAGGGCTAATTGCCAATCGCTAACCGCTTGACAGCAAGGCTTTGACTATTCCGTGCCTCATTAGTTTAATTCAACTTTATGATTTCTAAAGATCAATCTCAGCATGGAAGGATAAATAATCAGAAGTAGCGGTAATGCGACCACAAATCCTCCGATAACGGCAATGGCCAGGGGCTGGTGGAGTTGCGCACCGGTTCCAATTCCCAGTGCAATAGGGGAGAGTGCGATGATGGCCCCAAGTGCAGTCATTAATTTGGGGCGTAACCGGGTAGAAATAGCAAAGATGATAGCGGCATCAGTTGTATTGGTTTCAAGTGTCTGGTGAAATTGCAGAAAGGTAAAGATTGCATTTTCGCCTATGATCCCGATAATCATGATGATCCCGGTGTAACTTCCAACATTCAGCGGTGTGCCGGTTAAGTAAAGCGCGATCATACTTCCTGCGATACCCAGTACAGAAAGAAAGATGATCAGCAGTGCAACTTTTATATCCTTGAACATGAAGATCATCACCGTAAATACAAGCAAAGCGGCAGATAGCAGGATGATCAGCAACTCATCAAAGGATTTCTGCTGTTCCTCATAGGCCCCGCCATAACTGATGTGGTAGCCTTGCGGAAGATTGATTTTGTTTTGGATTCCGGCTTGCACATCGGTCATGACGCTGCCCAAATCGCGGTTGTTGAGTCGGGCTGTGACGGGGATCATACTTTGAAGGTTCTCGCGGTCAATCTCCGAACTGCCCGCCTCCGGGGTTATTTTGGCCAGTTGGGAAATTGGCTGCAATTTGCCGTTTGGCAGGAAGATTGATCCGTTTTCCATCCGATCGAAGGTGGTATTCACTGCTTGTGGATAGATCATGCGGATGGCGGTTTTTTGCTCCTTTTCGAAGATATTTCCGATGATTATTCCCTCCAACTGTGTTTGCAATTGCGACTGAAAATCGGCTGGAGTAATTCCAAACTGCGCCAATTTGGCATTATTGGGCACTATGCTCAGGGAGGGGCCTGCTACCGTGATGCCGTTAAAGACATCCGCCGTGCCTTTCACTCCGTTTGCGACTGCGGCAACTTCCCTGGCCAGCCCATGCAGGATACCTGCATTATCGCCATATATCTTTATTTCGATGGGTTGGGTTGAGCTCATCAGGTCGCCCAACATATCACCGATCACTTGTCCAAAATCAATTTTGAGGGCAGGCTGGGTTGTTTCAACCTTCTTGCGGATTTCATCGATTACCTCTTCAGTGGTACGCTTCCGGTCTTTCCTAAGCTGGATCAGGTAATCCCCATAATTTGGTTCGGTAATAAAAAAACCCATCTGTGTACCTGTCCTTCTGGAGTAGCTCTCAATTTCAGGTACAGACGGGAAAAGCCTCTCTACTTCACGCATTATCCGGTCGGTTTCCTGTAAAGAAGTCCCAGGTGGAGAGGTGTAGTCAAGCACAATGCTCCCCTCATCCATTTCGGGGAGAAAGCCGGTCTCCAGGCGACTGGAAATAAAATAAACCGATCCGATCAGCAATGCGATCATCAGGAAACTTAGGGCCGGTCTGTGAACGAAGTAGGAGATCCACCAGCCATGTCTGTTCCGGTTAATATCCACGGGTACCTTCTCCCGGTCGCGGTTTCCCGAAAGGAAAAGATAGATAACGGGAAGTCCGATCCAGGTAATGAAAAAGGAGCATATTAGCGTGATCATCATGGTGTTGGCCAATATCTTGAAGTAGGCTCCGGCTACGCCGCTAAGCAGAATGAAAGGCAAGAAGATGACAATGGTACTGATGGAAGATCCAATCATGGCAGGAAGCAGATAGCCTACCGATTTGGACAACAGCGCCCTGGTGGGTGTTTCCGGGTGCTCCTCATGGGTTCGGTGGATCTGTTCGACCACCACAATGGCGTCGTCAATGATCAGTCCGATAGAGGCGGCGATGGCGCCCAGGGTCATGATGTTGAAATTATACCCAATGATATAAAGTGTAACCAGTGTCAGCGAAATGGTTAGTGGTATGGTAATCATAATGACCGCACTCGACTTGAGGGAGCGCAGAAAGATGGCTGATACCAGTATGGCCAGAAGAATACCAATCCATAAACTATCACTGACACTTCGGATACTTTCGTGAACAAAATCTGCCTGTATGTAATAGGGTGCAAGGTTTACGCCATGTGGCAGAATGGTCTTGTTGAGTTCTTCCACTTTTTTAGTTACGCCGTCAGTAATATCGATCAGGTTGGCGTTGGGTTGCTTCAAAACGGCAATAAGAACGGCATCTTTCCCGTTGGCATTTACCCGGACATATTCAGTTTGTTCGGCAATTTTGATGTTGGCAATATCCTGCAAAGTGAGAATTCTTTTTCCGCTATTGTTGATGACCAGGGATTTGAGTTCATCCAGGCTCTTGACATTGGCATCGGTAACGGTAAGGTACATCCGGTTGTAATCGTTAAGATAACCGTTGCTGTTAATGAAATTGGATTGGCTGAGCGCATTGGAAATCATGGCGGGAGTGATGCCAAGGATACTCATTTTTTGTTGGAGTAGTTCAATGTGAAACTCTTTGGTTTTGCCACCGATTACCCGAACTTCGGAAACGCCGGGAACCTGCGATAAAAACGGTTTCACAATGTAATTGGCAATGCGGTTGATATCAATGCGGCTTCTGTCTTGGCCTTCAATTACATACCCGATTACAGGCAATATGGAAGGGTTCATTTTTTCTACCGAGATGGTGGTTCCTGGTGGAAGCTCATCTTTTATTTCATTGATCGACGACTCGACCTGTTGCTTGCACAAATCAATATCCTCCTTCCAGTTCATGAAGGCAGAGATCTCACAACTCCCGCGACTGGTGATGCTTCTGACGGTTTTTAGTCCGGGCACTCTTTTGATGGCATTTTCCAACGGTTTGGTAACCGTAATCATCATCTTGCTAACGGGTTGCAATCCGTTGTCTGCAATCACCTTTATCTTGGGGAAGGTGATTTCAGGGAAGAGCGATGACTGCATCTGGTTGTAAGAGAAGATACCCGCGGCGAGTATGATGAAAAGTACAACGGCAACCGGATTCTTATGTGAGACAAAAAAGCTCTTCATGGTTTTGGATGAATGATGTTAACCTTTGCGGTGTCGGCCAATCCATAATGCCCTGAGTCAATTAAACGATCATCTTTGCCGAAAAGGGGTGAGATGATTTCGATCTGGGTATCGGTCACAATTCCCGGTTGGAGCAAAACCTTCACGGCCGTCGAATCATTAAGCAGTTTCATTACCCAGAAATTTTCCATGGTTTCATCCGTCAGTACACATTTCTTGTCTGCGATTTGGGTGTTCTCTTTCGTGTTTTCAATCAGTTCGACCGAGGCCAAAAGATTTTCCGGCAATCGTGCCCCGGTATTGGCTTTCACGACAAAACTTTGCGTTTGTGATACTTGATCAATGGCCGACAATTTGGAGGTGATGGTCCCCTGAAGCCTCGTTGAATCGGGTAAAAGAATGGAACATCGGGTTCCGATGGTTGCATATCGGTTCTGCTCAAACGGCACGTTCAGCAAAAAGACCAGACTGTTTTGTTCGGCGATGATGCAGAGTTGGTCCCCGTCGGCGACATAATCATTGGCTTGTTTGGTTACCTCTGTTACAATTCCTGAAGTGGGCGCCTTGATGATCATCTCTCCATTGAAAGCAAATTCAGGATTGCTCTTTGCATAATGGTCAAGTGCCTCCGCCTCTTTGGTCTTGAGCGAAAACAGGCTGCTTCCGGCGTTGACAAAGGCACCAATGACACAGGATGATTTGGTGATGTAACCACCCGACATGGAGCGTACCATGTTTTTCTTCAAATAGGTGGATGATGCGGTTAGATGAATCACTCTTGAGATAGAACCCACCTTAATTGTTGATACGGTCACCGGGGTCGAAACTTTTGGGATCGCCTCCTCCCTGGATTTGCTGGATGAGTGGCAACCCAGAAGGAATAGCAAAATTGAAGTATTGGCTAAGATCAGAATTGTTCTCATTTCAGATAATTCATTTGATTGATAATTTGAAGCCTGTTCATTTCGGAAGCGGTAAGGCTATTTTTTGTCTGGGTATAATTGTTGACCGTGGCCAGGAAATCGATGAAACGAACCAGCCCTTTTGTGATCTCCACTTTGTAGATGGCGATCAATTTTTCCTGTTCTGATAGCTGATTTCTTATTCCCGAAATCAATTCGTCCATGAGATTTAACTGTTCAGTTAGTTGGCTCAGGCGTTGCCGGTATTGTGAGGAATAGAAATGTCTGTAATTCATTCTGCTATTCTCGGTCAGTAATGTTTTGTCATGCTGTAATTTGCGCTGTTTGCCATCGTAAATAGGGAGCGCAAAGTTTAATCCAAAACTTGTACCGAAATTATGCGGTATGTTTTCAGGTGCGAAAGCCATAAACCCGGCGTCAGCGACAACGTTCAATTTAGGACGGTAGTTCAGGTCAATCAAATGCCTGCTGTTGATGTTTTTCAAACTGTCAATCCGGAATTTCATCATTGCAGGTGAGTCGTTGATGTCAAAAGTGCTGCGGAGCATCATTTCAGGCTTCTCGAGTACCGCATCGGGATGATCGGTGATACCGCAGATAAAATTTAGCAACCCCAGGTCGTTTTTATACTGGATCGTACCCTGCTTGATGGCATTCTCCTGGTTGGTGATGGCGAGTGCCATGTTCATCCTGTCGGTCTGGAAATAAATACCCTGATCCACCAGCGATTTTAAAATTTCCTGCTCTTCGTTGAGCATTTTCAAGGTAGTCTGAAATAATAGGATCTGCTGGAAATCTGCATACGCAGTAAGGTATTGCGCAGTAATTCCGAGTCTGAGATCCGTTTCGGTAAGCTTTGCATTGACACCAATAGCCTGATTGGCTAGGGAAATATCCCTGAACTGACCCTCTTTAATCCGTTTGTTGAGAAGTGGCTGCACCAGGTTGACCAAGGCAGAAAAATTGCCCCCGTTGGTGATGGCCTCATCATAACCCAGATTTTTGCCGACGGGGGCGTACAAGGCTTGTGAAACCTGGTTAATCTGTGGTTTGTAGGTGGCATCAGTCAACAAACTGTCGAGGGCGCCCGATAGCAATTGGTTGTTGAACTCTTTGAGAAGCGGACTGTTTTCGATCCCCCTTTTCAGATAATAGTCAAGCGGTTGCGCATCTGCAAAACCGCTGAAAGTAAGGGAAAGTACAATTGCAAGTATCTTCTTTCTTCGCATGGTCTATCCTTTCCTGAAAATTGAAAACTTTGAAATTTGTTGTGAAGATAAGAAATGATTTTGTGGAAAATTGGTAGGAGTAGAAATGATATCGGATTCGCAATGGCAGATACATATCTTCTGTCATTGCGGATACTGCCTGTCCTGATTTTTCATCGAGAAGGAACGAATCGTGAAGCAATCTGTTGAGAGTCGCATGAAATTTCCTTCATTTAATGACTTCGCCCGAATGGGGCGAAACAACAAATTTTAAACAGTTTCATCATAAGTTTTTCTTGTTCTCTGAATTATAAAACCGATTTTTTTGTCATATTAGATAAAAATATCGCTGTTTTATTGTCTATATTGATAAAAAAGTGGCGATATATTTGTATATTTTGACAAATAAGTAGCGATATATTCATAAAATGCGTAAAAAAAGTAGAAAATAATTTTTATTTTCAAGAAATTGTGTGATATTTGTGATCTATAAAAGTCTATTTATCATGTTAATAAGAGATACATATCTTAAAAAGATTATTGCCGGGTTCAAAATCGTGCAAATTGTTGTGTTGATAGGAGCGCGTCAGGTCGGCAAGACTAGCATCATGAAGAGCTGTAAATGGGATAATAAGAACCTTTTTCTGAATGGACAGGATCCCGAAATCGCAGAACTTTTCCAGCGGTTATCAGATATCGAACAGTATTTGACCGTGTATCTGGACAAAAAGCTGGATGGGTATCTTTTGCTGGATGAATTTCAATACATCAATGGGATTTCCACAATGCTTAAACTGCTTACCGACAAGCATCCACAATTGAAGATTCTCTGTTCGGGAAGCTCAAGCCTCGACATTCTGCAGCAGATTGAAGAATCTTTGGCTGGAAGGGTGAGAACCATCGAAGTGCTTTCGCTATCGTTCGATGAATACCTGTTGTTCAAGGATGGGAACCTGCACAAGTTGTACCAGACATTTGGCAGCGAAACGGAGACATCCGCCCTGACAACCTCCATTGAAGAAGCGCTGTCAGAATACCTGCTTTATGGAGGGCTTCCACGTACGGCGCTCACCTTCCACCCTGATGAAAAAGTTGAGATACTGGATGATATTTACAAAACATACCTTTTGCGCGATGTGAGAAGCTATGTGGCCAACCAGGATTTTGTCGGGTTCAACAAGCTGTTGCGATTACTCGCTTCGCAAATCGGAAACCTGGTCAATATCAATGAAATCAGCCGGCAAACAGGCCTCACCTATAAGAAGTGTGAAGAATATCTTTTTTTGTTGGAACAGATGTATATCATCAAAATGATTGAACCTTATTATACGAACAAACGGAAGGTTATCAGCAAGATGAAGAAAATCTATTTTTGCGATTTGGGACTTAGAAACATTCTGGATGGTAATTTTAAGGACTTATCTTTCCGTACCGACAATGGCGCAATCTTCGAAAATTTTGTGATGCTCGAACTCTGGCGGAACAAAAAACCGGGAGGTACCCTGCAGTTTTACAGAACGACAGACGGGACGGAAGTTGATTTTGTGATGAACCAATTGAAAGAGGTGTTGGCGATTGAATGCAAGTACAAGAATCTTCAAAAACCGATCAGTATAGCCAGTCTGAACAATTTTTGCAAAACTGAATCCATCGAAAATAAATTCGTTGTCAACAGGAACCTCAATACAATTTTCAACGATACAAAATTGATACAGGGATTCCTGGTGAACAGGATTGGGAATTGAAAAAAGATTACCTTTTAACTGAATTAATCACCTTATACCCGACCAGCCGGTCGTACCTGGAGGAAAATCCACGGTAGTAAACAAACAGGTAGTAGTCGTTTTCCGTCTCCACATGACTCCCTTGCAGAAAGGTAGGATCAATACTTTTCTTTTCTGCATCGACAAGGGCGTACTGGTAATCGTAGAAACCTTGTTTAAGAAGCAGTGTGGCTTCATACAATTTGCTATCAGGGTTGTAGATCATCTGGTTGGCCGGCAGGCATTTCCAATCGGTAAGCGCCCCGTAAACATAGATCTTGTCATTGGTCACAAATTCAGGAGGTTGCAGCGAAAAATGAACATAAACGTAATCCGATTCGAGATCACTGTCACTGGCCCGGTCGTTTTTTACCAGGTAGTTTCCATTCAGATCACCCCGGAATGAGTAGATTTCGGCGCGGGTTGAAAAATCTTTTTCCAGAAACAGATGAAAAAAGGGATCCTGGTATTCAATGGAATGAATGCCCATTCCATTGGTTTGCAGGTTTTTGGCATTGAAGTTCCTGAATTCGTTTCCTCCTTTGAAAAGATTGTTTTTCTCTTCGTACAGCAACTGGTTTTGCCTGATAAATGTTGGTTTGGCCAGGTACAGCAGATTGTCCCTTCTTCCATTTTGCATCACCACAGTCCTGATCTCATTCAAAGGATCAGTCACATTCAATTTTTGGTAGTTCACAGCAAACCTGACCTGCTGGCTGGGCCCGCTGTACCCTTCGAAGGATGCTTTCTGAACTTCACCCGTTAACTCTGCCAACGATTCTGTGACGTAAAAAGGGCGGATCATAACGGGATTCTCTTTGTTTCCATCCTCCCAAATTTTTAACAGATAATTTCCTGATAATAGGATTTTTACTTGTTCGTTGGGCAAGATAATCCTATAATTGACGTATGGAATGGTCGTATTGATTGAAAAGGCATAATCGTTGACAGGATTCTCCTGAAACCCTTCCATGTATTCTGAAGTTACCAGTCGGGATGGATTCCACTCCGCATCGCATTGTACGATGGTGTAATGGTAATTGTGTACTACTCCCGATAATTGGTCAAATTTACAGACCAGGTGTTGGCTACTGCCCAGTTGAAGAACCGGTAGGGAAAAATCCCATCCCTCCGTGTTGAAAAGAACAGAGTGAATATCCTTGTTGGTAAAGCATAAATCCTCATCTGATTTGAATTGTTGTGCCTTTGATGACAAAGAAAAGATCAGGAAGGAGAATATAATTGACAGGATTTTTAGTTTCAACGTAGTCGTTATAATTTGAGGTGAAATTTCCAAACTAAAAATAGTGCATCACATTCAATTTTTACGTCATGATAGGCATTAAAATTAATCGTTCAACTCCCTTAGTTTCAGTTTATAAACGACTTTGAAAATAATTGGGAATATGAAAAGTGTCAGAATCGTTGCTGTAACCAGTCCGCCAATAACGACAATAGCCAATGGCCTGGAAGACTCAGACCCGATACCCGTGGACATTGCTGCCGGTAAAAGGCCAATGGCTGCAAGGGTTGCTGTCATCACAACAGGGCGTATCCTCGCGATCACACCGGCATGAATGGCATGATCGAGGTGCATTCTCTCGTGGAGGTTCTTCTTGAATTTGGAAAGCAATATGACATTATTTTGTATACAGATCCCAAACAGGGCAATAAACCCAATTCCGGCAGAGATGCCAAAGTTGGTGCCTGTGAGATGCAAGGCAAATATTCCACCGATGATGGCGAAGGGTACATTCAGGAGGATCAACCCGGCGTCGATCACACTTCCGAACAGGATAAACAGTATGAAAAAGATTAAAACAAGGCTGATAGGAACTACAATTTTCAGCTGTTTGGAGGCCCGGTCCAGATTTTCGAAATCGCCTTCCCACGAAATGGAATAACCTTTTGGAAGCGTAATTCCTTGTTTCACTTTTTGTTGCGCTTCTTCTATGGTTGAGCCCATATCCCGGCCCCTGGCAGAAAATTTCAATGCGATGAACCGCATGTTGTTGTCGCGGAAAATAAGGATAGGTCCGGTGATTTTGCGAATATTTGCAATCTCTTTGATTGGGATTTGTGTGCCGGATAGCGTGGGTACCATCAGGTTCCCTATCTCTTCTTCCGTCACCCTGTATTCGGGTGCGTACCGGATGCGGATGTCAAACTTTTTGTACCCTTCATAGAAAGTTGATGCGACTTTACCACCAATGGCCATTTCAATGACAGCATTACAATCAGCAGTTGATACATTGTAAAGCGCCATCTTGTTTTCATCCAGCTCGATTCGGAATTCCGGCTGACCGATATTTCTGATAACTCCCAAATCGGCCACTCCCGGGACGTTTTTCATGATCTCATAGATGCTATCCGCTTTATTTTCTAGAAATTGCATATCTTCCCCGTATATCTTTACGGCCAAAGAACCTTTGACGCCAGAGACTGCTTCTTCTACGTTATCCTGAATAGGTTGTGAAAAATTGAAGATAATACCAGGATATTTCGATAGCTTTTGGGTCATTCTCGCAATTAAGTCGTCCCGATTCTCCTTTTTGTCCATCTCTTTGCTTTGGTATATGTCGACAAAGAATTCGATGTTGTAAAAACCGGTTGGATCAGTTCCGTCATTGGGCCTGCCAGTTTGGGACATTACCTGTTTTACTTCCGGAAATGACTTAAGAATACCTCGCATGTCTTCCGATATCTTTACAGATTCATTTAGTGAGACGCTCATAGGCAATGATGCCCTGACATAGATAGCTCCTTCATTCAGCTGAGGAAGGAATTCATTCCCTAAAAACCTGAAAGAAAAGACGCTCAGTCCCAGTACCACTGCTGCGATAAGGAGGCTCTTTCTTTTGTGGCCGAAAGCGAGTTCAAAAAACGAGGTTGTATGCTTTGTAATGAATGCCAGAAAAGGATTGTGCCGTTCCCTTACATTTTTCTTAAACAGGAGACTTGACATAACCGGAGCAAAGGTTAACGCAAAAATAAGGGCGCCCAACAGTGCGAAACCAAGGGTATAGGCCAACGGAGAGAACATTTTGCCTTCGACTTTCTGGAAGGAGAAAATGGGCAGCAAGGCGGTGATTATGATCAGTTTGGAAATAAAGATCGACTTGCCCATCTCGGTTCCTGTCTCTTTGATCAATCCCAACTTTGAGAGACGGTTAAATTTGTCCATTCCTACCTCCCTGGCCTTTTTGTCGAGCGTCACAAAAATACCTTCCACCATGACCACGGCTCCGTCGATGATAATCCCGAAGTCGATGGCGCCCATCGATAGAAGATTGGCTGACATCCCTTTGAATTTAAGGCAAATAAATGCGAAGAGCAACGAAAGCGGTATGATTAAGGAAACAATGATTGTCGTGCGCCAGTCGGCCATGAAAAGCAGAACAATCAGTGTAACCAGGATGATGCCCTCAAGGAGATTGTGCAGGACAGTATGGGTCGAATAATTGATAAGGTCTTCGCGGTTGTAAAACGTATCCAGCTTTATGTCGGATGGCAGAATTTTGGTATTTAGCTCCTCAATCTTGGTTTTGACTTTTTCAATTACCTCTCCAGGGGTCTCACCCTTTCGCATGATGATAATCCCTTCGACCACATCAGTCTGGTTATCACGTCCCACATCCCCCAACCTAGGTAAACTTGATTCCCTGACAGTTGCGACGTTTTTAACAAGGATTGGACTGCCGTTGATGTTTTTGACAATGATATCGCCTATTTCCAGAAAATTATCAAGAATACCAATTCCTCTTACCACATAGGCTTGTGTGTTGTGTTCAATGACATCTCCGCCCACGTTGATATTGCTCCGGCTAACTGCCTGGTAAACTTCGAGCGGAGTGATTTCGTATTTGGATAAAAGATGCGGATCAACCTGAATTTCATAGGTCTTCACTTCGCCGCCAAAACTTACCACGTCCGCTACACCTGAAATTGAACGGATTTGTCTCTCAACCACCCAATCCTGAAAGGTCTTCAGTTCACGAACCGAACGCGAATCACTTTTCAGGGTATATCTGAAAATCTCGCCGGTTGGGCCATAAGGGGGTTCAACATTGGGTTTCACCCCGTCAGGGAGATCAACATTGGTTAAAAGGTTGTTTACCTGCTGCCGGGCAAAAGCATCTTCGACATCATCATCAAAAATTATTTTTACGACTGACAGTCCAAATAATGTGGATGATCTGACATCAATTTTCTTTTGGGCAGAATTCATCTCTATCTCGATCGGAATGGTCACATATCTCTCAATCTCTTCCGCGCTGCGTCCGGGCCACTGGGTAATAATGCTGATCTGCGTATTGGTAACGTCAGGGAAAGCCTCCACCGGTGTCCTGAGATAGCTCACAATACCCCAAATAACGACTATTGTGATGCTGAAAAACACGATGAATTTATTTCTCAGTGAAAAGGCTACGATATTTTTAATGAATTTATTCATAAGACTACTGAAGTTGACAAATTGAATTTTAAAATGCTACAGGCTTTTCCCTGGTAAGAACTTGCTGCCTGATTCATCGAATTATTAAAATTAGCAGTTAGTCTATTGATTGATCGCGTTGTAGATAAGTAGTTGCCGGTTAACGATTACCTTTTCACCCAACTTAACCCCGGAGCGCACGTAAGAATAGTCGCTATTTGATGTTGCGATGTCAATCTTGCGGGTTTGCACATCGCACTTGTCGTTGTAAACCATCACCCAGTATTGATTTCTATCAAAAATCACTGCTTTGGCAGGAATGGCCAACATGCAGCTGTTAAGCGTCTGATGCACCATTACTTTGGCAAACATTTCGGGTTTTAGCAAATAGTCATTGTTTTCCAATTTTATCTGAACTTTCAGGGTTTTGTTATCGGGATCGAGCATATTGTAAACTTTGTCTATTTGGCCATTGAATATTTTGCCAGGGTAAGAGATCGTTGTGATTTCAGCTTTTTCTTTTTCTTTCACTCCAGCAATATCTGACTCATAAACATTCGCAAGCACCCAAACATTCCTGAGATCTGAAATGGTAAACATGTTCGAACTGTTGTCTGGCCTGATCTGCATATTTGCATTGACAAATTTTTCAACAATGAACCCTGAAATGGGCGCTTTAACAAGGTATTCAGGTTTTGAATTGTTCCCGTAGATTGAAAGTACGGTATGGACTCTGGATAATTCTGATTTGGCTTTGGCCAGATCGTTTTGAGCACTAGTGAACTCTTTTTCGGAAAGTATCCCGCTTTTATACATGTCAGCGGCAGCGGCATAATTTTTTTCTACCACAGCAAGATTCGATTTCGCTGTTACAAGATCATTTTCAGCCCCGGCCATTTCAGAGCTTCTGATAACTGCCAAGATCTGCCTTTTCTCAACGTGCGATCCAAGTGAAACCTTTACATCGATCACATTGCCACTTACCATGGGATAGATATGAACTACCTTTTCCTGGTCGAAAGTGACCTTTCCGATCAAATTAAGTTCATTCACGACGTTTTTAAGCCTGATGGTGTCCACTTTTATCTGACTCATCAAACTGTCAGGAATGCAAAATTTTGGATTCGGAGGATCCATCGTGGGTTTATTCCGGTTGAAACAACCGGTTAAAACGGTAGAGGTAAACAGGATTAAAAGAATTCTTCTCATGACAAGAACGGCATAAATTTATTTGTTGTAAATGATATCTTTTCCGACAGTGAAGTTGATGTTCTCGAATGCATTAAAGCGATTGTTCCTGAGATTATTGAGTTCCACGGCGTTTGTTTTGTAGGCATCGTAATAATCAAGAAACTCGACCAGTCCAATGTTTTTTTTCTCATAATTCTTTAACATCTCCCGGTTCAACTCTTCCAGGTCTGCAACAAAATGCCTGTCGAACTTTTGGTAAAGCCGGTTGTTTTCCACAGCGGCTGAATAGGCCTTTAGTACTTCTGATCTAACCTGATCTCCTGTGCTTTGCAGTTTGTATTTGGCGCTTTCCAAATTGTATTTTGCTGATTTGATGTTGCCTTGATTCCGATTGAAGAATGGTAAGTCGAACTGCAATCCAATAAAATTATAATTGCGAATGTAACCACCATTTTTGTCCCATCCGGCAGAAAGAGTCAGATCGGGAACCGCTACCGCTTTTTGGTAGGCTAGGTTTAGTTTACTGATATCCAAATCGGATTGCACCATTTTCAAATCGTAGCGATGGGTATAAGCCGTGTCAACCAACGCCTGCAGTTTAAGAGACTCGGGTGATAAAGACTCCAACAGGTTGAGGTCGGGTTGGGGAATATAATGGAGGTTATTTGTATGCAGTAAGATGTTCAAATCAGACTGACTGCCAATCAATTGTGTGGTGTAACCCAATTTTTCGCTTTCCAAAGAGAAGAGTGTTGATTTTAATCTCAACAACTCCTTTTTGGAGACATAGCCTTTTTCGTATTGATTCTGAAATACGCCAATGAGTTGATTGAGCGAGGATATCTCTTTGTCATACACACGGAGGGTCTCCTGTAGCGTGAAAATGGCATAAAATGTACTTCTCAAAGAAAATTTTAATGTACGCAGCAAATCGAAATAATTTTGCTCCTCGCGGTTGGCATTGGTTTCGGCCAGTTTGATCAGTTTGTTACGTTTCCCTGCAAGCAGAAAAAGTTTTTGAACCTGAAGGCTTGTTTCACCTTTGTCAGAAAGGTCAAACCATTGGTTTCCTCCATTGGTTTTGTATTCGGAATTGTATGCGACTTGCGTGGCAGCCAGGGTAATGTTGTTAAAAAGCCTGGCTTGGATAATTTGTGCTTTTGTTGCCTCTACATTGCATTTTTCGGCCAAAAGGGTTAGGTTTTGTGCTACGAAAGTGCTGTCTGCTTGTCTCAAAGTAAGCTTGATGGTGTCTTGGAGATTGTCTTGACCGAAGAGATTGTTAGTCAAAAGAACCAAAATAAGCAAATACCTTTTTTTAACCATAAACATATTTAACAAGTTGAATCTTCTAAAGAAAATCGTGTACTAAAATTAATAAACGCTTAAATGCAAGTTTTGTTTCAGCTTGATATTTTTAAAACCAAGTAACAATTTGGAGGCAAATGAATCAAAAATCGTGCCTCCGTGCAAAGGACGATCTGTTTCAAAGATGAAATTTAAGATAATTTAAGGATTATCTCCTATGCGCGGGATTAACCCAGGGAGAAGATTCAGCCGAAAAGGTTTGTACCTTTGAGCAAAGTTTGAATGTATGGAACGATTGCTGTTTTTCTTGTTGTTTTGCGCTGTGTCTTATTGGTCGCACTCTCAGGAAGTTGTTAACCAAACAGATACCAAAGGCATGCGTCAGGGGAAATGGGTGGGCAAATATCCGGGTGGAAGTCCAAAGTATGAGGGTTATTTCATTCAAAACAAGCCTGTGGGTGAGTGGAAAAGATACCATGAAAACGGTAAAATCAAAGCATTGATGACTTACCGTCCCAATTCCGAACGTGTCTTTGCCACACTTTTCGATGAAGATGGAAAACTCTATGCCAAGGGAGTATTTGAGGGCGCCCTGCGCGACAGCACCTGGAACTTCTATGGTGGAGAACTGCTTGTCTCTATCGAAAACTACAATTTTGGCAAAAGGGAGGGGAAGGCCATTGGTTACGACCAAAATGGGAAGAAGATTTGGGAAAGGGAGTGGAAGAACGACTTGCTAGATGGGAATGAGTTGCAATATGATCCATCAGGAATTAAGAGGAAGGAGATTTTCTACAAAGAGGGAAAAAAGAGTGGACCAGCGCTTTTTTATGACGAGAATGGCGTAATAACCATTGAAGGCAGCTACCAGGATGATCTGTCGGATGGCACCTGGAAGTTCTTTGGTAAGGATGGAAAGTTGCAATACCAAATCAAATATGACAAGGGGGAAATTGTCAACAAAGGTGCCATGGAAGATAAAGGAATCAGAAATGCCATGAAGAAGTTCTTAAATCCTTTGTGAATCCTTTGTGCATTCCTTTGAGACCTTAGTGGTAAAACTAGATCTCACCACAAAGGACTCGAAGGTTATCACAAAGGGCACAAAAAGAATTGAATCAATCTTCATTTACAACCTGATTAGAACCTTTCTTGCAGGAATCAATCTTACCGGTCCCAGCAATCCTGCTGCAGGCAACGGGGAGAAGCCAAATTCACGCGGAATTTCGGTCGATATATCCTTACTGCCATACCTGGAAACCAGATAATCAGGAACGAGGGTTGGCACTTTCATTG
>JBBIUJ010000032.1:0-21159 GCA_037440345.1 Prolixibacter sp. | reverse complement strand
AGAACATCTTCACTGAGTACCTGGAGAGAAACGGGCATCGTAAGACCCCTGAACGATATGCCATTCTGGATGAAATCTATTCGCGGGATGGTCATTTTGACATTGAGACTTTATATATCTCGATGAAGAACAAAAATTACCGTGTCAGCAGGGCGACGCTATACAACACAATCGAGATTCTGCTTGATTGCAAGTTGGTGGTCAAACATCAGTTCGGCAAAAACATAGCCCAGTTTGAGAAAACACTGGCTACCACCCAGCACGACCACCTGATCGATATCCGGACGGGAAAAGTAACTGAATTTCACGATGAGCGTATCCGCGAGATCATTGAAGATGCCTGTGCGCAAAACAATTTCAAACTGTCGCACCACTCGCTTTATCTCTACGGGGAATCGGAAGAGACAAAATAAGCAACCAAAAATTCCATATCATAAAAGCCTCCTTTTCGGGAGGTTTTTTTATGTCCGGTTGTCTGGCTCGAAAGAGCGGCAAAAAAATGAACCATCACAATACAATGTCCTTTGGTTAATATAACTCCGGAGGATTTGCCCAACAATATCAAGACAAAGTTTGCAAAACATTGTTATCGGGAAACCCCGGCGGGGTTAATGAAGGTTTTTATCCCGCTCATCCCCCAATTGCACTGGGGGTTATTCACGGGAAACTCCTACGGAGTTGCTCACTCGGATAACGGAGCATCACTTTAGCTAAATGACATTGTATCAAAATTGTGTACATAGTTACTTTCTTTTTGCATCAACCAAAGCAACCTACAACACTTCTTGAACATCTTAACTAAAACTGATTGTTTTTACGCCTAATTTCTAAAACCTGAATACAATGAATTTTATTAAAGGAACAGGAGCTTTCTTGATTGTCTTTACAATTATTGCTTCATCCTGCGACAAGCAGTCGCATGTTGTTTATCCTTACCATGGTACAAAATTAGATGTATTAGCCGCTAATTTCAAAGGCGTTACAAAACTTGCGGTTGATGCATTTGAACTGAAGGATACGATCATTCATCTTCAAAAAATCTTAACAACTTTGCCTGAGACCATTTCAAATACAGCGCTAAAAGCCAGTCTTACCGATATCAATGGTAGAGTTGAAGGCATTTTTTCCACACTGAATTCAATAGCAAACATCGGTACTACATCCAAAGGTCAAATTGACAGTTTAAAGAATGATATAACGACTCTCCTATCTAAAGTGAGCGCTGATGACAATATTTTGAAAACTCAGATTTCAATATTTGGTTCAACGAACATTATTCAATCAGCCCGATTAAATGCACTTCTTAAGACCAATAATGCTTTGGTAGTCCAAATTACCAATGGTCAAAAATCGCTGGACAATCTAATTACCTATTCCGGAAATACAGCAACTCAGGTAGCTATAGATGTTTTGAGCGTTCAAATGAATGCCGCGAAAGTATCATTTAATATATTGCTCACCATTTACGTTCCGTAGCAACAACTGGTTTTCATAGAAAGTAATGAACCAACGATTGTGAATTATTCCTTGCTTCAATTCCAAAATTCTGCTCATTTCTGCCAAATTTGGCTTAATTTTGCATGTTTTTGTCTAATCAGTAAATAAATAAAAGATGCAAGTTGACGTATTGTTGGGTCTTCAGTGGGGAGACGAGGGAAAAGGAAAAGTTGTGGATGTATTGACGCCGCGTTACGATGTGATTACACGTTTCCAGGGAGGGCCGAATGCCGGCCACACGCTGGAGTTTAACAACATCAAACATGTCCTGCACACCATACCTTCCGGCATCTTTCGGGGCGACAAGATCAATATCATTGGAAATGGCGTGGTCATCGACCCCTCAATCTTCAAAAAAGAGATTCAATCGCTGAAAAACATTGGATTCGACCTTACCAAGACACTTTACATCTCGAAAAAAGCCCATCTGATCCTGCCCACACACCGTCTGCTCGACGCCGCATCCGAGGCGGCAAAGGGTGCCTCAAAAATCGGTTCTACGCTCAAGGGGATTGGTCCCACCTACCGGGATAAAATTGGCAGGGACGGATTACGTATCGGCGATATTCTGAACAATTTCAAAGAAAAATACAATCAGAGGGTAGCCCAACACATTGAATTGCTCACCAAATTCTATCATTTTGATTACAAGCAGGCACTCAGCGATTATGAAAAAGAGTGGTTCGAAGGGATCGAAGTGATCAAACAATTTCAGTTGATCGATAGCGAACACTTCATCAACGACCAACTTCTGGCGGGTAAGAGCATCATCGCGGAAGGTGCCCAGGGTACCATGCTTGACATCGACTTCGGCTCCTACCCGTATGTCACCTCTTCCAATACCATCACGGCAGGCGCTTGTACTGGTCTTGGTATCGCACCAAATAAGATCGGAAAAGTCTATGGAATCTTTAAAGCATATTGCACAAGGGTAGGTAGTGGCCCCTTCCCTACCGAATTGCTGGATGAAACCGGGGAAACATTGCGCAAAATCGGTAATGAATTTGGATCTACAACCGGTCGGCCACGGCGTTGCGGTTGGCTGGACCTGGTAGCACTCCGGTATGCCATCATGATCAATGGGGTAACCGACCTGATCATGATGAAAGCGGATGTCATGGATCAATTTGAGACGATCAAAATATGTACCGCTTATTCAATCGAAGGGAAACTGACCAAAAATTTTCCCAATGAAATCGATGAGAAGGTAATCCCTGTCTATGAAGAACTTAAAGGTTGGAAAACAGACTTAACAGGAGTAGATCAGACTGCAAAATTCCCTGAAGCGCTCAACCGCTACATCAAATTTATTGAGGATTACCTGAACGTTCCGGTAACCATTGTTTCGGTAGGCCCAAACCGTTCCCAAACCATTGAAAGATAGCATGGCCAACCAACCTGTTCATATAAATGGCTTATATACTGATTTTTATGAGCTCTCAATGGCACAGGGTTATTATTATGCCGGCAAGCAAGAGGAGACAGCGGTATTCGACTATTTTTTCCGTACCAACCCATTTAAAGGAGGATTTTTGGTTTTTGCAGGACTGGCAGATCTCCTGGAACAGGTGGGTTCCTTTAGATACAACTCAGCGTCAATCGACTATCTTCGGTTACTTGGATTAAAGCCCGAATTTCTGGAATACCTGAGGCAGTTTCGTTTCAAAGGGAAGATATTCTCCGTTCGCGAGGGGGAGCTGGTATTTCCTAACGAACCCATTGTACGAATAGAGGCCAGCCTCCCGGAGGCCCAACTAATTGAAACCCTGCTACTAAATATACTCAATTTCCAATCCTTGATTGCCACCAAGGCCTTTCGGGTGAAACTGGCTGCCAATGGCAAGAATTTTTCCGATTTCGGATTACGAAGATCGCACGGATTTGGTGGTTTAATGGCCAGCAGAGCAGCCATTATTGGCGGGGCCTCCTCCACATCTGATGTACAGGCAGGATTCATGTATGGCCTTCCTGTATCCGGCACCATGGCCCACAGCTGGGTCCAAAGTTTTGACGATGAGCTCTCTGCCTTTAGAGCCTACGCAAAATTTAATCCAAAAAAATCAATCTTACTGGTCGATACCTACGACACGCTACGTAGTGGACTTCCCAACGCTATTTTGGTGGCCAAAGAGATGGAAGCAGATGGAGAAAGACTAGCGGGTATCCGCCTTGATAGCGGCGACCTTGCCTATCTCAGCAAAAAGGCAAGAAAAATGCTGGACAAAGAGGGACTAAGCTACGTCAAAATTCTGGTTTCCAACCAGCTGAACGAATGGGTCATCAGCAGTCTGGAAGATCAGGGCGCCCCGATTGACGGATTTGGGATTGGTACAGAACTGGTAACCGGAAAACCAGATGCATCGCTCGATGGCGTTTACAAACTGTGCGAGAGTGCCGGAAATCCAAGCATGAAAATCTCCGAAAACATAGAGAAGAATACCCTGCCGGGGAAAAAAATGCTTTGGAGATTTTACGATGAAGAGGGTAATATTTATCGGGATGGAATTCTGTTGGATGATGAACTGCCCTCAAATTGTGAATGGCTTTATCATCCTGCACAACCGGATAAAAAGACAGCAATAGCTCACCTGAAAAGGGAACAATTGTTGCAACTAGTATATGAAAACGGTATCCTGGTCCGTCCTCTGCCAACTCCGACGGAATGCCATCATTACCTTACCCAAAGGGCGGAACTACTGCCAGAGGAACACAAGCGGTTTGTGATGCCGCATATTTTCAAGGTAGGCATCTCCGAAAAACTTCTAATACTGCGCAATGATCTAGCGGAGAGATACAAGAAGAATTATGAGTAATGTTTCAAAATTACTGAGATACCCAGATTTATCAGGAAATTTGTTAAATTAAACTTGCCACAGTTGAAAATCTTCAAAAGTGGAGTATTTATTACAAACTCACAAATCCTTATTAGACAAATAATCATGGTTTTACGATAAAAAGACACAATATTTACGTCTTTTTAAGACACTTTTTCGTCCTATCAACAAAAGCTTGAAAACGCAAAAATGGAAGTAGCTAACGGCCGTAGCAAATTAGTGGAACTCGAAAACGTGATAACCGAATTTCAGGATCAACTATTCAGATTTGCATTTTTCAGAACTGGGTGTTTTGCAGACTCGCAAGATATTGTTCAGGAGGTTTTTATAAAAATGTACCATGAAAATGGGAACTTACAATCTGTGACCAATATTAAAAACTATCTGTTCAGGAGTATTTCCCATGCCTGTATTGATTATCAGCGAAAAAGCAGAAAACATAAATTTGAGTCAATTGAGAAGACTGTTCTACCTGCAAATATGTACGTAAAAGAAGAATCTCACAACTTAATTCAAATCGAAGAATATAACCGATTGGAAAAAATTCTGTGTGAGTTACCTAGCGAACAATCTGAAACAATTCGCATGAAATTTTTTGACAACCTGAGTTTTGTAGAAATAGCAATAATTCTAGAAGTACCGGTTACAACAATTAAGTCGCGATTTAAATACGGCATCGAAAAGCTAAAAAATAAAATCGCAAAATCAAAGGAGGTATATTATGGATTGTAAAGAATGTAAAATAGAAATGGTTAACCTGTTCGATCCGGAAATGGATAAAACGGTATTGGCCAATGCGATGGAACATATTCAAGGATGCCCTGATTGTTCTATCACCTATCGAAAAACCCAGGAAGTATTTACCTTGCTTAAACCCAGGTTCCAACCTAAGGCTCCATTTGTAATAAAGCAAAACATTATTAATCAATTAAAAATGGAGAAAATTGAAATGAAAAAAGAAGTCTCAAAAACTATTAAAATTAGTACTAGATTCAGGAAAATCCTAAGTATTGCTGCGATATTGGCAGTAGTAATAATGATTGTTCCCATCATTGACAACAATCACTTTTTCAAAGGCAATACAGCGCAGGCGGCTAATGTTTTTATTGAAAGTTCAATAAAAGCCACTCAATTTATCAAGAGTATGGTGATTAAACTTAAAATACGCACCATTGCTTATGATAACTTTTCACTCGTGGGAACTGAATACGATATGGTTGACCATACGATATGGAAATCATTTGAAGAACCGGTAAGATGGCGCGTTGACAAAGGCGATCGAATAGTAGTTTTTGATGGTAAATCTCAATATTTATGGATGCCAAAAACTGATGAAGGTATAAAAGCTGGAGATAACATTAATTTTACAGGGTGGCTTAAAATACTTCTTGAACCAGAAAAAATACTTATGAAAGAACAAGATGCTACAAAAGCCAAAGGTTCAAAAATTACTGTGAATGAAAAAAATGGCGAATTGATAATGACCGTTACTTCAAAGGCTCAAGGTAATTTCATTAACGATTATTGCAAAAACATGTCTATAGTAGAATCAGATAACCGACGTGAATATACATTTGACAATAACACTAAACTGCTAAAGGGTTTAAAAATATTCATTCTCAAAGGCAAAAAGGAAACGCTGATTTTTGAAACTGAAAAAATAGACTATAATGTTCCAATTGATCCATCGTTGTATACAATAAATTTGCCTTCTGGTGTTGAGTGGAAAGAATTTACTCAAAACTACTATAGTGAAACATTTAAAAACATTAGTAGTAAGAGAGTTGCTGAACTATTCTTCGAAGGGATGGCTAATGATGACTGGAAGCAGGTCGAAGAAGTTTGTGATCTTTTTAAAGGCAATTCCGAAAAAATAAAAAAGATAAAGGATAGGTTTAGTGGTTTGAAAGTAATGAGAATTGGTGAACCGTTTAAATCTGGTTTATACCCCGGAGACTTTGTTCCATATGAAATCAAATTCAAATCCACCGGAGAAACAAAGAAATTCAACTTAGCTGTGCGAAACGATAATCCAAATAAGGTGTGGATTGTTGATGGAGGTTTCTAGGTTAAATATGCCAATAAAAGAAAAGGCTTTCACAAAAATGAAAAAAAGTTAACCGCAAAGATCTCTGAGATTTTTGCGGTTAAAATGAATTTTGAGACAGCCAATTATCTATAGTATTCTAATGTATACTTTTCAACGTATCCAATTTTTACTACCCCACCAATACAACTAATGCAAAATTGTTGGTAATTAAGGAAAAAGAAAATAAAACTGTAGGTAAACTGAGGGTCGGCAACTAGAACAACAGTCGCCAACTCTTCTATTTTTTAAATTCGCTCCTGAAATTTGCAGAAATCATTCCCCTACCAGACAAAAGTACCTACTGCACCTTTCCCCAGTTCCACTTCAATCGCCTTACCCTTACTGGCAATAGTGAATTTCCTCGATTCCTGCGATTCATTGAGAACAATCAATACAATCTTTCCGCTTTCTGTTTTGAATGCCACATTCGGCAAATTTTCAACAATATATGAAGCAATCCGGATAGATCCCGGCCGTACGAACTTAGCGGCATGGGCCAAAATATAGTAGGCTGGATTCCGGGTTACCTGGTCACCGTTCAGGGTGAGGGTACCCAAACACCTGTCGCAACCACCCTCCGTGTGGGGATGGCAATCCGGATCTGAAGCCATGTTCCATTCCAGCACATTTTTACACCAGTTCCGGCTGGCGCCAATGATCAGGGTTTTGGTATGCCAAGCAAGGTCGCCGGGAAAGTTGGCCGGCGATCCGATCCACTGTTCGGTGAAATAGAGATTCTTACCGGGAAATTCATTGTGCACCTCAGAAAGCGCGTCAATTGTTCCTTCATACAGGTGAAAAGCCGAGCCATCCACATATTTGGCTGCTTCCGGATCACGCAGTATGGTTAGTGGGTAGATGGGTTTATTGGCATTATGGTCATAAACGATGATTTTGGTCTTTAATCCCGCAGCATGGAAAGCCGGCCCCAGGTTCTGTTTGACAAATAGCGCCTGGTCCTCAGCGGTCATGTACATGCTGGGATTGTTCCCTGGGTGCAACGGTTCATTCTGGATCGTTATGGCATCGATTGGAATTCCCTCTTTTCGCATCTCCTGAATATAACGCACAAAATAGTTTGCATAGACCTGAAAGCACTCTTTGCGCAGGCTGCCCCCTTTCGAATTGTTGTTGGTCTTCATCCAGATAGGGGCCGACCAGGGGGAACCAAGTATTTTTATAGCCGGATTAATTCTTAGAATCTCTTTCAAAACCGGAATCAAATCTTTCCTGTTTGGATCCAGCGAAAATTTTGTAAGATCCATATCCGATTGGCCTTCAGGAAGATCATCATAAGAATAGGGATATTCGCTCAAATCTGAGGCGCCAATTGAGACACGCAAATAGCTGATTCCAATATTGTTTTTATCCCAGGCAAAAAGCTCTTTCAGCAATGCTCCCCTGGCCGCTGCGCTCATCCTGGTAAGCAACATGGCGCTTCCATCGGTCAGGCAATTCCCAAATCCATCCATTGTTTGATAACTTTGACCGGCATCAACCACAATAACAGCATTCTTCCCGGCAGAAGTTCCAAACTGACCGGTAAATAGCTGCTTCTGAAAATAGATACCGGTAGTGGGATTGGTCAACCAAAATTGCACCTCTTTTGGATTACGATCCTTCGAATCCTTCCTGATCCTTGCAACTGAATTTGGCAAAAAACAGCACATCAATAGAAGTACAAACAAGATCTGCAGAAAATTTTTCATGATATTTCTATTGTTTTTGGTACATCCTCACATAGTCAACCATCATTGACCGTGGAAAAATCGAATCATCAATTCCCATTTTTCCACCCCAGTTGCCACCAACGGCCACATTCAGCAACAAATGAAATTTCTGATCAAAAGGCCAGGCTTTGAAATCCGTTCCCTCATTTTTGAAGGTAAAATAGAGCTGATCGTCTACAAACACCCGGTACTCGGAAGCCTCCCATTCGAGTGCATAAACATGGAAATTTGTATAGCAGTCGGGGATAGTCAATTTATTGTTTTTCTGGGTGCCCTGAACATGGTTGTAAGACTTGGTATGGGCTGAAGCGACTATCACAAAGGGATCGTATCCCACATTCTCCATGATATCAATTTCGCCGGATGCAGGCCAACTGCCATATTTCCAATCTGTAGATAACATCCAAATCGCAGGCCACATTCCTCTTCCATCCGGCAACTTTGCCCTGACCTCCAAACGGCCGTAGAGCCAGTCCCCCTTGGCGGCTGTCCGCAACCTGGCTGAGGTGTATTTCTTTCCCTGAAAATCCTCTTTTAATGCGGTGATTCTTAGAAAACCATCCTTCACCTCAGCATTTTGAATCCGCTCTTTGGTGTAAAATTGAGCTTCATTGTTGCCCCAACCCGATGCATTTCCCTCCACGTCAAAGCTCCATTTACTGGCATCAGGCAAACCTGAGTAATCAAACTCATCACTCCACACCAGTTTATACTTTGAATCATGTATTGTAACGGATTTTGATTGAGCATTTGTATTGCCGTTAAAAAGAAAGAAGAATAACAGCGGACTAAATAAGTGCTTTATCATGATAGAAATATTTAAATTATTGACATTTCAATTGCCCTTTGTGACTCCTTTGTGCTTTCCTTTGTGGCCTTTGTGTTTAAACTTTTAAATTTCACCACGATGGACACAAAGGAAAGTACAAAGGACACAAAATAAGTATGTTCAATGGATGGTGAACTCTCCATGCAATCCCTCGTTCGAATTGGGCCCAATCCAAACATCAAACTCACCTGGTTCAATCACATTGGTTTTGCCGTTGAAAAACTCCAGATCTTTTGCCTGCAGGTTAAAGTCAACCTCAACATTTTTCCCCTGTTTGATAGCGATCCGTTTGTATCCTTTCAGCTCTTTGACCGGGCGGGTTATTGAACCGACTCTGTCGCGAATGTATAATTGGACGATTTCATCGGCATCCATATCTCCAGTATTGGCAACATTGGCCTTAACTTCAATAGAACCGGATGTTGTCATCGACATGGACGATAACCTTAAATCGGAATAGTTGAAGGTGGTATAACTCAGACCGTATCCAAATGGAAGAAGCGGAGTAAATCCATAATCAAGCTGGAATGATTTGTATCCGAGCGAAGTCTGCGGATTGACCACCGGAATGCTGTCCATTGGAGTCCAATTCTTTGCTGAAGCGGGACGTCCGGTATTGTTGTGATAGTAATAAAATGGAATCTGGCCTGATCCTTTCACAAAAGTTACCGGCAATTTTCCGGAGGGCGATTCTTTGCCGAAGATGAGGTCAGAAATTGCAGGTCCAGCCATGGAGCCACCATGCCAACCGTACAAAACTGCATCGGCCTTAGCCAGCACGTTACCAATTGCCAAAGGCCGACCGGCCATAATCACAACAATCAGTGGTTTTCCTGTGCTTGCCAAAGCTTCTATAAGCTCATCCTGCGCGCCTGGCATGTTAATTTCACCCCGGCATTGGCCTTCACCAGACAGAATCCACTCTTCCCCTCCAAAATAGACGATTGCATCAGATTGTTTTGCCAATGCAACTGTTTTGGCAAACTCGCTTTTGTTTTTGTCGCGGCTGTATTGCAATCCTTTGATATAATTTACTTTATCAGTTCCCAATAGCTCCTTAAAAGAGGTTAATGGGGTAACGGAATTTTCAGCCTTTCCGTCAAAAACCCAGGTTCCCAACTGGTCGCGCGGAGAATCTGCAAGCGGGCCAACGACAGCCACAGAACTGATTTTGGATGATAGCGGTAAGGTTTTGTTTTTGTTTTTAAGTAGCACAGCGCTTTCCCTGGCCACAGTCCGGGCATGATCCAGAAATTCAGGATTCAGGATCTGCTTCTGCGCTTCAGGATTGATGTATGGATTTTCAAACAATCCAAGTTTAAACTTGACCCTCAAAATGTTTCGTACAGCATCATCCACCAGTTTCTGGTCGATTTTGCCCTCTTTCAGGAGCGTCTTCAAGTTCCCGGCAAAGGTAAAACTCGACATTTCCATGTCGACACCTGCTGATAAGGCTTTGTAAGCAGCCTCTTTCTCATTGGCACAGAATCCATGAGAGATCATCTCAGAAATTGAGGACCAATCACTGACAACCATTCCCTGAAATCCCCACTCCTTACGCAATATCTGCCTCAATGTAAATTCGTTACCTGTTGCCGGAACTCCGTTCAGATCATTGAATCCGGACATGAAAGTAAGGGCGCCGGCGTCTTTGGCGGCTTTAAAGGGTTTCAGTACGACATTTCTCATGACCGGTTCAGAAATATAAGTGGTATTGTAGTCGCGGCCCCCTTCAGAGAATCCGTATCCTGCGAAATGTTTTGCACAAGCTGCAACAGCTGTCGGGTCGGTCAGATTATCTCCTTGTATTCCTTCTACCATGGCTTTAGAAAAGGTGGAAGCAAGGTAGGGATCTTCTCCGCATCCCTCTGCAATCCTGCCCCATCTGGGATCCCAGGTAATGTCGATCATTGGGGCAAAGGTCCATTTTATCCCTTGCGATGAACACTCAATGGCCGAAATACGGAATGCCTTTTTAACAATTTCAGGATCCCATGAGGCCGCCATACCAAGCGGGATCGGGAAGATGGTCCGGTATCCGTGAATGACGTCCCTGCCGATCAGCAATGGAATGCCCAATCTGCTCTCTTCGACAGCTATTTTTTGCAATTCATTCACTTTCTCAACACCCCACAGGTTTAGGATTGATCCAAACCTCCCATCCCTGACCGACTTTTTCAATTGTTCCTCACCGCCCGCAAAACCGGGATCGACCTGGGTCATTTGACCGATTTTATCGTCCAACGTCATTTTTTCAAGCAATTGTTCTACCCTGATTTCAGTTTTATCACCCTTTTTTTCAGAATGATTGCATGAGATTGCAACCACTGCAAAGAAAATCAGACTAGATAAAAAAGATAATTTATATGAACTCATTTTATTTGAATTTAAATTAATAATTCCATTTGGGTTATTCTAAATATTTATCTACCAATTATATGTTCCTACCGCTCCACCGGCAAGCGAAGTAGTTACAATCAACTCATTAAATTGAATATTAAAGGTCTGGGACACATTGCTTTCGTTGAGAACAATCAAAACTTTTTTCCCGGCAGGGGTTTTAAAAGCTACATTAGACAAACTGCCCACGTTGTTGGAAGCTATCCTTACAGATCCGGTCTTGATAAATTTTGACGCATGGCCAATGATATAATAGGCTACGTTTCTGTTTACCGTGGTTCCTATGGTAAGAGCTCCCAAACAGGTTGAACATCCGCCGGTTGTATGCGGATAATAATTTGGATCGGAAGCCAGGTTCCATTCAATCACATTCTTACTCCAGTTACGCGGCGCCCCGATGATGAGGTTTTTGACATGCCATTTCAGGTCACCTGCAAAGTTACTTGGCCCGCCAACCCATTGCTCCGTGAAATAGACGTTCTTATCAGGATAAGCGTTGTGAACCTGGGTCAGGGCGCTTATATCACCTGCATACAGATGGAACGCAGAACCATCAACATATTTTCTGGCATTTGCATCGCTGAGCACAGTCAGCGGATAGGAGGGAACATCGCAGTTGTGGTCGTAGACAATGATTTTGGTGGTGATACCTGCTGCCTGAAAGGCCGGTCCAAGATAAGTCTTAACAAACTCCGTCTGCTCCAGGGCCGTCATAACCATACTGGGGTTGTTGTAAGGATTTAAAGGTTCATTTTGGGGTGTAATGGCATCGATTTTAATACCTTGAACCTCCATTGCCTTGATGTATTTGACCAGGTAGTTGGCATATATTGCGTAATTCTCCGGTTTCAAACTTCCGCCTATGGTACTTTGATTGGATTTCATCCAGGCAGGCGCCGACCAGGGTGAACCCAAAATTTTAATCCCGGGATTAAGTGCTACAATCGATTTAAGAATAGGGATAAGGTTGACCTGGTCGGGCTCAATACTAAAATTTTGTAACTGAGGATCAGTCTGATTGGCAGGCATATCGTCGTAGGAGAAAACTTTTGCATCCAGGTCTGAAGCACCAATACTGATGCGCAGGTAATTAATACCAATAAAGGTACTGTCTGAGGTAAAAAGCTCTTTCATCAGTGAGGCTTTATCGGCTGCCGGCAATAAATTGATTAGATAAGCGCTGCCACCGGTCAAAGCAAAACCGAATCCGTCCATCGTTTGAAACGTTTGTGTTGTGTCAACGACAATGGATGGATTATAGTTGGATGAACTGCTAAAATTCAATGCTGTATTTTGCTTTTTAAGATAAATCATTTGATCAGGATTGGTAAGCCAAAACTGCACATCACTTTTGGTCGTTCCTCCCGGATCAGTGATTGGGGGAATTACCGGAGGTGTAACTTTCTCATCATTACCTTTATCGCAGCTGGCTAAAATTACAATCATCGCCATAGTAAGCAGCCATGAATTGATCAGGTAATTAGTAAGGGAAAGCATTTTTAATTCTTTTTATAAATGTTGAAATTGAGATTACAAAAAAACCAGAATCAGGTTTGTCATTGAAAAACCCTCACATAATCAACAAACATTCTTTGTGGAAAAGGTGTACTTGAATCAGGTGGACCTGGCCAATTACCACCAACAGCCACGTTGAAAATGAAAAACTGTTCGGCATTGAAGGGATATGTTGCCCCTACATCAGTGGCGCTAACCGTCAGATACAATTGATCATCCACATAGCATTTAATAAGATCCTGGCTCCACACCATACTGTACACATGATATTGCTGGGAAAAATCTCCTGATATCAAACTAAAATTGTTCCCTTTGGATGCATGGGCACCAGCCGAATTTTTCCAGTGCATAGTAGCTGTAACCCTACCCGGATAAGTTCCAATCAGCTCCATGATATCCATCTCGCCGCAAGCAGGCCAGCCGACAGATGAAATGTTCGAACCCAGCATCCACAAAGCCGGCCACATACCCTTGCTAACCGGTAATTTGGCACGGATATCAATTCGGCCGAATTTGAAAGTCTTTTTATTTTGTGTGGTCATTCTCGTGGAAGAGTAATTAAATCCACCTATTGCTTCCTTACGCGCTTCGATGATCAGGTTCCCATTTGATAGGAAACAGTTTTTTGAGCTTTTGGTATAGTACTCGAGCTCATTGTTGCCCCAACCATTGTTGTTGCCTATTTCCTGGTTCCAGGTGTTTAAATCCAAAGCGGATCCTGAAAATTCATCACTCCAAACAAGGGTATATCCCGCATAGGTCATAGGGGTTGAGTATCCGGTGTTGTCGGTTGGCAAGAAGGTACCATCTTCCGTTATGATGGTGGCATATGCAGTTGTGGTAGCTAAAGTGCACTGCACGGGCTTGCTAAGCTGAAGTGCAAATTGAACATTTGGCCTCCGAAGATTGGTTGGATCACCTTTAACCTGAACATCAATGGTTGTCTGAACTTTTCCTGCCGGGATGGTAAGGGTTCCTGAAGCAGAAACATAATCTTTGGGCGAAACAGCTGTTCCATCAACCAAAGAATAATCCACCAAAACTGCAGTCGTAGACGCTTTATTCAGGTTGATATAAAACTGTAATGTGGTGCTATTTGCAGTAATTGGCTGGCTAACATCCAGGACACTCACTTCGGGCAGAATAGTCTGACCCGGATTTGGCGGCGGGGCAGTATCACTATTTTTACTGCATGAGATGCAACTGAGGCATAATACGCCTCCGGCAATTATAGAGAATATCTTTTTAGGTATCATAAAGTTGGGCTGTTTCCAAGTCAAAAGGAATAAAAATGGAGGAGTAGTACCTCCTCCATTTTATTCGTATTAAAAGTAGAATACTCAGATCTACTTCAGTAAAGAGGTTACTAATTAATCGGTTTCAACTTAAGATACCATGCATTGCCAGTTTCGGTACCTTGAGCCCTAAGATACATGTAAGTTGGGGTGATAACCATAATTTCATACTCGTTCTGAAGTGAACCGTAACCAATGAAAGTGTTATTACCAACCAGATTGATTGCTGTCTTGGTTGAAGGCGCTGATGCAGGAATTCCTGTTGTGGAGGGTCCGAATGTAAAAGCAGAAGTTCCACCTGAATAACTATAACAAGCTTCCCCACCAGAACCAGGAATACCAGGTAAAGCTGTCAAAGAACCTGTTTTCGTGAATACACCATCAGGACTGTTTACCTGGAGGGTATATGTACCCGTAGCAGCAACTTTGGCAAAAGTAAAGGTTGTTGTATAGAAACAGTTACAACAAGCTACTTTCTCATTCACACCGGCTGCCCACCAATCTGGTCCGGCAGAACTATTTGACCATGGTCCCACGCCAAAATGGCCGGCCACACTTTTATCAACAACCCATGTCCTGGAAGTCCCGTTGGTTAAACTTGATACAATGTTTGGAGCGACGGTAAAATCGCTTCTCACAGTTACACTCTTGGTTAATGTAGAGGATGTACCACCTTTGCCATATGCGACCGCGGTAATTGTATAAGTATTCAGACCAAGGGTAGTATACTTTTTAGTTACTGAACCAGTAGGTAAATAGACCAAATCCAACGGAGTATTCGCATCATAGTCCACTTTAATGGAGAGTGCGTCCTTGGCTGTTACAGTGATCTTTACATCACCCGAACCATCCCCTGAAGGACTTGTTGTGGTAGCTCCAACAACCTCTGTGGTGATCACAATATTGGATGGAGCGGTAAGATCACCTAAGGAATAGCTGGTATTGGTGCAACTGTAATGTATGCTAAATACCATTATTACACCCAAAAGGTATTTGAATGTTTTTCTCATATCTCTATTATTAATTGGTTAATCTAAAATTATCAACATAAATTACAGCGCCGGCGCCATCGGCTGAATCGTTGAAACGTAAAACAAGTTGTGTGAATTTTGTTCCCGCGGGAATTCCGGCAATAGTACCATAATCAAATACAAGCTCTTCCCATGCACCGGAAGTAGTCAAAGGCATTTTCAATACAGCAACACCGTTTGAAGGAACACCTCCAACAGCCCATTCCAACTCTACATTCAGTTTTTTGCCAACCAGTGCAGGATCCGGATTGTAAACCAAAACCTTAATCTTCTTGCCATTGGCAAAATCAATAGGAACATTTAAAGGACTGTATGTTCCGCTCCATCCCTGGGCGCCCCTGGTGAATTTGCCAACTTTTGCACTTGTATTTAATCCCGTTGCACTTGGATTGGCTACAGTTGCAAATTGTTGTCCATCCCCAAAAGTGCCAAAGAAATAGCTTACAAAGGCATTGTCGAAATCGATTGGTAATCCAAAAGGATCCGTCACAACGATGGCTGTAATTTTCTCTGTTTTGGCAGCGCCTCCACTTAAAGCAACAACCTTAACATTGTAGTTGCCTGAAGTTGCATAGTCGTGAGAAATTTCAGCGCCCGTTGCAAGAGCAGTACCTGCTTCATTGGCAACATCACCAAAATATACCATGAAAGATGCGGCATAATCGGCCTTGGCCTTTACCTTCAGGTTGTGAACAGATTGATTCAGTGTCACTGAGACATTTTCAGGCGCCCTGTAGGTAACTACCAGCGGATATGTTGTATTGGTTACGACCCCTGCGATGTCGCTCGCTGCTACTGAAACAGTATAAGATCCTTCCGGGTAGGCGTGAGTTGTGTTACCACCAGGCAGCACAGTTGCGCTGGCGCTGGCGCCCGTTCCGTGTCCGAAACTAACCAGGTATGAAGTAACTCCCTCTCCTGTAGGCGTAATAGTAACCTTTCCTGAATTATCATTTTTGATATCAAAAATTTTATTGACATTCCCGGAAACAGCTGTTTTTAAGAAGGATACATCTTGGTCGATACCATCTTTTAAAGTACAACTTGCAGCAGAAATGAGAATCAGCAATGCAAAGCCGTAGATCATTGTTATTTTCTTCATGTTCTTATATTTTTTAGATAGCTAATTAATTGTAACCAGGATTTTGAACCAGTTTCGTTCCTTGCAACTCCCTGTAAGGAATTGGGAAAACTTCGTTTTTACCAGCTGTAAAACCTCTGCTTCCAAGTTTTGCAGATGCATCGCCCCACCTTACTAGGTCGAAGAAACGATGACCTTCACCAGCAAGTTCCAATCTTCTTTCAGCTTTGATCGCTGCAAGTGAAACAGGAACGGAAGGAAGACCAACCCTGGCCCTGACAGCATCCAGCAGTGCTTGTGCCCTGGCACCTGTAGCGCCGAGCGCCTCGGCCTCCAGAAGATAAGTATCGGCCAAACGAATTACATAGGTGTCTTGTTTGTAGTTCAACTCAAGGGCGCCTCCACCGGTACGAACATCAGCGCGTCTTGGCAGAAATTTATTGAGGAAATAACCTGTATCCATGTATCCGGCGATGTAGTCTGCTTTTCCTGCTGCTTTAAGCGCTTTCAGATCAAAAATGGTTGCGCCGAAACGAGGATCCGATTTCATGGCATCATAGAATTCCTGGGTAAATACGTTGAAACTCCATCCTGATGGAAGGTCATCAGCTGTAGATCCTGCAGGCCTGGAATAACTTCTTGGACCAACCATGACGTTCAATGAGTTTCCCTCGTCACTGCCACTGCCCCACCATCCCCAATCGGAGTTACCGGCGCTGCTGTGACTTACTTCGATAATTGACTCGGCATTGAACTTATTGCTGGTAACCCAAAGGTCGCTGAAATTGGGCAATAACCTGTTTCCATACTGGCCGGTTCCACCCGGTGTACCATTGACCAAAGCCAACTGGGCTGCTGCAAGGGCCGCCTTATTGTCGTAGAGGTATACTTTACCAAGAAGCGCCTGAGCGCCACCTTTGTTTAAACGACCACCTTCGGTAGCAACAGAGATTGTTGCAGGAAGATCCGCGATGGCTTCATTCAGGTCCTTTTCAATCTGGGTATAAACTGCCGCAGGGGTTGCCTGGGTGACTTCATACATATTGGAAGCTGTAAGCGGATCCAAAAGCAAAGGAACGTTCTTGAACATTCTGACAAGATTGAAATAGTAGAATGCCCTAAGCGCCTTTGCCTCAGCAGTAAATCTGGCCTTTAAAGTGGCATCCATTGTTACACCTGTCAATTTGGACAACAAAGTGTTGGCCCTGAATATTCCCTGGTAATGATCGCTCCAGAAACTTCCCGGCATAATCACTGCGTTAAGGGTGTAATTGGAGAAACCCTGAATACCGGCACCATCGGTAGCGCCGCCACCTCCTGCATACTGGTCATCAGAACCGGCGTTCATCATGGAGATCATGTTTTCGAAACCTCCGGAGTTCTTACGCATCACATCATAAACACCAACCAGTGCAGCATATGCCTGGTCTTTGTCCGCATAGTAATTCGCCGAAAGAAACTGACCTTTCGGTTGTACATCTAAATATGCCTTATCGCAGGAGCCCAATGAAAACATGATGGCCACTGCTATGAATAAGTAATTGATTAACTTAACTTTCATATCTCTGATTTTTTAAAATTGTAATTGAACGCCAAGCATGATAGAACGTGCCTGAGGATAGACACCTTTGTCTATACCGAATACCCCACCACCGATTTCAGGATCATAACCTGTGTACTTGGTAAAGGTAATAAGGTTCTCACCGGACAGATAAAAACGAACCTTGCTTGCCCCGATTTTACCGATGAGGTTTTTGGGAAGAGAATATCCCAGTTGCAATACTTTCAGACGCAAATAATCGCCATTCTCCAGGTAGAAATTGGACATGTTGCCAAAGTTACCATTGGTATCGCTGCTTGTCAGTCTTGGATAAGTATTGGATGTCCCATCGCCGGTCCAGCGACTTAAGGCAATCGTCTGCCAGTTAGAATTGCTGATGTCCAAACGACGTAACCCCTGGAAGATTTTGTTACCTGCTGCACCTGAAGCAAATGCCATCAGGTCAAAACCTTTGTAATCAAAATTCAATGTCAAACCAAAAGTATATTTTGGAATACTGTTTCCGAGGAATGTTTTATCAAGGTCATTAATAACACCATTCCCATCTGTATCTACCCATTTGAAATCGCCCGGCTTTGCATTTGGCTGAATTTTGGCACCGGATGCATTGGTGTAGGCATCAATTTGGGCCTGGTTCTGGAAGATCCCTGCAGTTTGGTAACCGTAGAATGAGTTGTATGATTGTCCGGCCTGTGTTCTTGTTACAGGTCCCATGGACTGGAACGATGCGTCACCTGTGATGTAGTTGGCATCCGAAGCAACATAGGTAACCTTGTTTTTCAAATAGGCTACGTTACCATTGGCTGAAAAATTGACCTGACCAATTTTTTTGGAGTAGCCAAGCTCAACCTCAAAACCACTGTTCTCCATGTCAGCAATATTGCCTACCGGTGAAGATGAAACACCAACATATCCCGGAATGGTAACAGGCCTCAAAATACCGGATGTTTTCTTGTTGTAATATTCGGCTGTTAAAGTAAATGCCTTGAAAAGTCTCGCATCAAAACCAAAGTTGGTTTGTGCTGTCTGTTCCCAACGCAAATCCGGATTGTCCAAAGAGGCAGGAGCATAACCTGTTGTAATCTGTCCTGAATTACCCATGGTGTAGTTAAATCCACCACCAACAGTAGCCAGATAACCAAAATCGCGAATAGCATCATTACCTACAACTCCATAGCCACCTCTGATCTTCAACGAATTCACTATCTCATTGGCTTTCCAGAAATCCTCTTTTGATACGACCCAGCCCAAAGAAAATGACGGGAATACACCGTATTTATTATTGGCTCCGAATCTTGAGGATCCGTCACGTCTGTAAATTCCTGTTAAAAGATATTTCTCTTTGTAGTTGTAGTTAACACGGGCAAATAAAGAGGTTACCTTATGCAGGACAAAGTCTGAAGCGCCGCCAACCCTGTTTGTGGCATCCGGAATATTGAAATTGTAGGATGCGTCCAGGTAACTGGTGATAGGGAGGTTGTACAAGGTAACACCCGAACTTCCGCCCTTGTTGTCAACGTAGGTAGCCTGACCTAGCAGTACGTTAACATTATGGTCTCCAAATGTATTGGTGTAATTTATGGTGTTTTCTACGTTCCAGTTGAATACCGTTGAATTATTCTTGTAAATGTTGTTTTTGAGAACGGCGTTGGTCGCGCTCAAATAGAATACAGGATTGAATCCCTGGTCGCCCCAATAGGCAAGTTTCGCACCTGCTGAAGATTTAACTGTCAGATTTTTGGTGATGGCTGCCTGAAGGTAAGCGTTTCCCACAAAGTTATCAGACCATCCGTACTGGCCAAGACGAGTCTTGATATAAGCCAATGGATTGGTCATCTCCTGACCAACAATTGAGGAAATACCGTAAGGGTTGCCGCTTGCATCCCTGAGCACAGGGTTTACACTGTAGGGGGCTGCGTTGGCAACTGCAGGATCCGTAACAACCAAAGGAGTTGTAGGATCCAGGTTGATGGCAGAACTCAAAGGACCGCCAAACTCGCTGTTCGTATTGCCGATACCAAGTTGTTTCTCATGTGTATAACCAATGGTTTCACCAAATGTGAAAATTTTGGAAATTTTATGCGTAGAGTTTAACCTGATATTCTTTTGGTTGAAGTTGGAAATATCGCTGGCCACAATACCTTGCTGGTCCTTGATACCCAAAGAAAGATAGAAGGTGGATTTGTCATTACCGCCACTAATACTTACCTCGTGCGAGTAACGATTGGCGTTGTTGTTGAAGATAGCCTTTTGCCAATCTGTACCGACGCCCAAAGATCCAAGGTTTGGAAATATAACATTACCACCACCTGCAACAGATCTTTCATTCAACAATGCCCCATACTGGGTTGCATTAAGCAGGTTCAAAATTTTAGCCGGCTGTGAGGTCCCGTAAAAACCATTATAGCTGACGCTGATTTTACCGGCAACACCCTTTTTGGTGGTTACCATGATAACCCCGGTAGCAGCACGGGTACCATAAATTGCAGCAGAAGCAGCATCTTTCAATACTTCGATGGATTCGATATCCGATTGATTCAAATATCCTATTCCACCGGCATCTACAACGACACCATCAACAACCCACAACGGGTTGTTACCTCCGTCACCAAAAGTAGTCACACCACGAACCCGGATAGTAGCGCTGGAACCTGGTTGCCCTGAGTTGGACGCAACAGTCACACCGGAAACACGGCCCTGCAAAGCCTGGTCGATACGTCCCGGCGAAACCTTCTCAAGGTCTTTTGCCTTCACGCTCGAAATAGCGCCGGTTACAACACTTTTCTTCTGGGTACCGTAACCAACCACAACCACCTCCTCGATGGCTTCGGTTGACGATGCAAGAACAACATTAATAGTAGTTCTGTTATTAACCGCAATCTCCTGAGATTTTAAGCCTACAAAAGAGAATACGAGTGTCGCATTTCCAGGGACCTTTAAAGAGTAAGCGCCATCGAGATTGGTAATTATCCCGGTAGTTTTTCCCTTCACGACTACAGTCGCTCCCGGAATCGGTTGTCCATCGTCAGCCGAGGTGACGACACCCTTTACCAAAAGTTCCTGTGCAGATAGCGCAAAGGAACTTAACAAAAACAAAAGAGCAAAAATCGTTTGTTTCATAAATTTTAATAAATGTTAGAATTAAATTAACCTAATTTATCCCGGAAAGTGATTCCCGGCATTCCAATTTGGCTGCAATTTTAACACTTATTAGTAACACCAAACAATTTTTTACTACATCAAAAATACAACATCAAAAAATTGTTAATACATCTCTACTACATCAAAAAAAGGTTA
>JBBIUJ010000031.1:0-21193 GCA_037440345.1 Prolixibacter sp. | reverse complement strand
GTAGGGTTCCCATCACAAGAAAAAATAAAAGAAGCAACTGCAAAAATTTCATTCCCCGCATGGTTGTTGTGTTGATATTTGGTAAAGGCTGTCCCGGAAAGTACGGGACAGCCTTTTAAAAAGAATTAATGTCTTCTGATTATAAGTAATTGGCTTCAGCCTCCTTTTCGCGGTCTACTGTTACTGTTGTGGCGCCCAGAGCCTTGAATTCACCAAGGTTCGTATAATTCCTGCCTCCCTGGTTGGTTAGAATACGCACCTTGACATATTGTGAGAGGAATGGCCTGGTAACCAATTGTTGGAACATGGCCGTTGATGGATCAATGGCCAAACCTGGCAGCGAAGTCCACACAGTAGTCCATGTAGTCCCATCAGCGCTGGTTTGAACATCCCACTGTGTAGGACGGTCTGAGGAGGCCCCGCCCTGGCGCATCCAGTACTGGAATCCGCCAAACAGAACAGGAGCGTTAAAAGTTATCTGAATCCAGTGGGGCAGTGGGGCAACTCCACTCGACCAGGCTGAATGCCAGTAGGTTGATATACTTCCGTCGACCAAATTTGCTTTCGGCCCCTCGCTGGTTTCCTGGGTATAAGTCACCAGCATAGAGGCGGTCAATGGAATCTCGGCATACGTGTAGGTTGTATCAATCGACCTGCGTATAGGTTTGACTGGCCCGGCAGTCAAAATTTCACCTCCTACCCCATTTTTATTGAACGCCTGAACCTCAAAAGTGTAATCGTATTTGTTCAGCAACCCGGTAATCAGGCATGTATCGGAATAGGTACTGGCGTTTGTTTTGACAACACGGCCATTCTTAAGGTACCTCACCTGGATGTAGTACATGTTTGTATCTGAAGGCAACGACCATTTGACCATGGCACCGCCAACGCGGGGATAGGTCAGAATCTTTGAAACTGAATTCGGCGCCTGTGTTTGTTCTTTTTGGCAGTTGGCAAGCAACATTACCATCAAAGCGCAAAGGAAGATATATGCGATATTTTTCATTTGTATAATATTTGTTTTTTTCGCCAAATGGAATAGCCACTGAATCAATTTCGGTTGGTATGAATAATCACTCATGGCTATTTCATCTGATTTTTTAAATGTAAAAAAACATTACCACAAAGGGTTCTGGGTAAGACGTTTGTTCTTATCAATCTCTGTTTGAAGGATTGGCATAAAGTACATCTTGTTATCCCAGTACCTGGTTTCAAAAACGTAGTTTTCATTCCAGAATCCTCCTGCATCGGTCTTGTTGATATCCATGCCATGTTTCGGGCCGCCTTCCCTTTCAGCATCGAGCCACCTGCGGTTATCATAATAACGATGTCCTTCGAATGCAAGTTCAACCCTGCGTTCACGGTGGATCAATTCCCGGAGTTTTGGGATGGTTAATGGGATATTTGCCGTTGTATACGCATCTTTCACATGGGGCAGTTTAACGCGGTCGCGGATTTTGTCCCAGGCATCAAATATTTCATTATCAGTCAGAGGGTCTACACCTTTTGCTACATCGTTTTCGAACGCAGCCTCCATGAAATCGAGCAATAATTCCGTATACCGGAAGATTGGAACAGCATAATCGCCAAGCGCCGTGTTGGTGACATTCCTGGCAGTCCATTTAATTGCCTGGAACCCGTCAATGGAATAGTCGCGTCCTGTTTTTGATTTAAAACCATCCTGACCATCGTAGTATGGGCGGAACCAGTTTTTCGCATCCGTTGCATTGTTGGCCCATTTCGAATTGGTCACCTCTTTGCCGCCCTCCAGCATGGCATAGTTGTATTGGCCCGGGAAGAGGATATTTGCGTAAAACCTTGGGTCGCGGTTGCGGAACTTGTTGTAAATCTTGATGGCAAAACTACCGGCAGTATAGTTGTAAAATCCTGACGCATTCAACCATTGCGAATCATCCTCAGGAAGAAGTCCTTTGGCAGTAAAGTATTCATTAACATGCTCAAGTGTCGGACATATTCCACTGTACCATGACCAGCTAATTGGCATGGCGTGTTGCATAAAGGCAACCGACGATTGGTTCTGTTTATAGAATATGCTCTCTACGCTTGGTTCTCCTCCCCGTGTATAGGTAAAGACCTTCTTGTAGGCGTCCAGTCCCGGTAAGATTGCCGGTGCAGTCGCTGTTCCCATGTATACGCCATATCCTCCGGTGGCGGCAATAGTCATGGCATCTTTTGCATAATCCCTTGCCTTTTGCCATTTGGTTGCATCAAAAGTAGGATTAAGCAGGTCGGCGCCCTTATCATCCTTGATGAGCAGTTCTGTATATTTCTTCCCGGTAACCGGATTGGTCAAGCCATTATAGAGCGGACTGGCCGCATATAGCGCCAGACGTGCCCTTAAGAATAAGGCTGCCGTGGCATTTGCGCGCCCTGCCCTATCGGGAATGCTGTAGGTAACATCCAATTTCTTGGATGCGGCAAGGCAAAGGCTGTCGATATAACTAACTACCTGGTTCACACTCGAACGTGGGATACCGGCATTCATGGATGCATCAAGTTCGGCCCCGGTATATACCTTCTTAACCAATGGAACCGGACCATATTGCTGCAGCAGAAGGAAATAATAATAACCCTGTAAAAATTCCGCTTCGCCTTTCCACCAGGTACGTTCCTGCGGCGTCAGCTTTTCGTCCTTGCACTCATCAATCCTGGCAAGGAAATATTGGCTGGTACGAATTACATTGTATAGCCCTGCCCAGTTATTGTATATCGGATTCCCCGGACTGTATCCGCCAATGTCCTTAATAAACGGGGAATAATTAGACCAGTTGAGGTCGCATTCATCGGATGCCATTCCGGGAGTATCCCTGAATTCAATCGGATTGGGATAATAAGCATATACCTGTGTAAGGACTTTGACCACATCGTCCTTTGAGTTAAAAAGTACGGCCTCATTTAGCTTTTCGGTTGGTACCTGGTCGAGATAGTTGTTGCATGAAACGAAGGGAACGACCAGGGACGCCAGCACTAATATTTTGATGATTTTCATAATGTCAGTTGTTAAAATTTAAGATCGATTCCAAGATTGATCACTCGCTGGACCGGATAGTATATTCCGGTTGAATTCTTTGATTCTGCATCCCACCACTTGAAAGGAGAGAAGGTCAAAAGATTCAGTCCGGTAGCATAAACCCTGACGTTTTTTGCACCAATCTTTCTGGTAATACGTTCCGGCATCGTGTAACCGATCTCGGTCTGCTTCAATCTCAAATAGCTGCCATCCCTTAGCCAGAAGGTCGAAGCAACATAGTTGTTGGTCTGAGGGCCTACGCCAAGACGCGGGAATGCGGCGCTCAGATCTTGATTTTCAGTGCTCCAGTGACTATCGTTCATAAATGTAAAGACGTTTCCGCGGTTCACTTCGCCAAAGGCTTTTGGGGAAATCATAAATGATACTTTTGTGGCGCCTTGCAGAAGGAAGGAGAGGTCAAAGTTCTTGTAAATCAAACTTGAACCAAATCCATACGTCATCTTTGGAACCGAAGGATTGCCAATATAGACCTGGTCGAAATTGTCTATTTTCCCATCCCCGTTCACATCTTTGTATTTAATATCACCAGGCTTACTGCTTCCAAGGAAAATCTGACTCGGCCGATGATCGATCTCAGCCTGGTCAATAAACAATCCTTCAGCAACATAACCAAAGTTTGAATTTGCGTTCCTTCCTATCCTAGACTGATATTCATATCTGGGAATTGCATCGCCATTGGCCAGGATTTTGTTGTCGGCATAGGTGAAAGTACCCTTGAAGGTTACACTCAGGCCCTTCTTCAATTGGCGTGAAAATTCCAGAAAACCATCAAATCCCTTGTTTTCCATTTTCCCGACATTGGCATAAGGGATCAGGGTACTGAATCCATAAATTCCCGGGGTTTTTGTAAGTTGTGTCCAAATATTGGAGCGTACTTCCTTAAAAACATCGAAATTCAAAGTGAAGTTTTTCAGAAAATGCATCTCTGTTCCAAGGTCCGTTTTGGTTGCTGTCTCCCAGGTTGCATCCGGGTTTCCGTAATAGGTGATGTCAATACCAGCACCAGAACCGTATCCATACCCATTGTTCGTCCCAAAGCCAACATTTGTCGAGGTCGTTTGAACCCTGGTAATGTAACTGAAACGGTTACCTGACTGGTCGTTGCCAACCTGGCCGTTCGAGAAGCGAATCTTCATGTACTCGACAACGGGAAGCATAAATTTCATGAATTTTTCCTTTGTGGGGACCCAGCCCAAGGCATAAGAGGGGAAGAAACCAAGCCGTTTACCCTTCGCATAATTTTCAGATCCATTATATCCAAAGTTGTACTCAACCATGTACTTATCCAAATAAGCATAATTCATACGTCCTGCTAGCCCTTGCTTGCGGCTTGGGATTGACCCGTAAAGTGTAATATCTGCAGCGCTAAGATTATCCCCCTGGTTGTACAATAACAATCCTCCAACCGCATGGTTTCCAAACTGTCGATTATAGATCAGCGACAGTTCTGAATACATGTTCCTGTTGGTATATTGACTGGAGAGTGAGGCGTTCAGATAATTTGAATAGGAGGAGCTGGAAGGTTCCTGATCAACATAGTTATATTTTCCATCAGCATCCTTTAATACCGGTTCACCATTGGCATCAATGCTCCAGGGCTTAATCAGGTAAGGCCTGGGACTCATCGTCCTGGAAATATTTGCGGAACCATTGGCATCAAATGAGTACATAAATCTGGCCGACAGCCCTTTGGTAATGAAATCGAGTTGCTGGTTAATAGTTAGGTTCGACTGTACGCGGGAGTAGTATTCAGTACCGTATCCTGAAAAGGCCAAAAGTTGCTCGGGACTCCTGGCTACGCCATAAGCATAACCCGGAATCTTGGTGGGATCAGGATACCTGGCCGGGAACCAAACCGGGGGAACCAACTGCATCCAGCTGAATATCGTGGATGCAGCGACTCCTGGATAATTTCTGTTCTCCAGTGAGCCTGCCAGGTTCAATGACAGGTTGGTTGTTGAAGAAAGAGTAATATCAACATTGGTGCGGAAATTATACCGTTTCAAGTTAATGTTGCTGTTGAAACTATTCTCGTGCGAGTCCTTGTACATACCATCCTGGTTGATATATGCACCTGAAACAAAGTAGCGCATCTTTTCGCTACCTCCTGAAATATTGACCGTTGCGTGTTGTGAACCTGAAACAGGTCTGATAAGTTCGTCCATCCAATTGACGTTAGGATAGTAATATGGATCATATCCCGAACGGGTACGGTCGATCTGCTGCTGCGTAAAGATCGGAAGGCTTCCCATATTTCTTAAAGCTTCGTTCTGAACCTGCATGTAGGTTGGCCCGTCCACAAACTTGGACAATTGAAGCGGGGAAGAGAATCCGTTTTCGAGTCTGAAACTGAAGGTAGGCTTACCAACTGTTCCTCTCTTGGAGGTTACCAGTACGACACCATTCGCTCCACGTACCCCATAAACAGCGGTCGCGGTAGCATCCTTCAAAATAGTAAAATCTGCAATCTCGTCAGGATCAATTCCATCAATACTCCTTTCAACCCCATCCACCAAAATCAGCGGTGTTGTTGTTCCCGCAAAAGTATTAATACCCCTGATCCAGAATGTTGCCCCATCATATCCTGGTTCCCCTGATGATTGAACAGCTATAATACCGGCAAGCCGCCCAGCCAATGAAGTACTGACTGTCCGGGTTGGAAGCTTCAATTCGGCTGGCTTAATCTGGTCGACCGCGCCAACAACGCTCCCCTTTTTCTGTGTTCCATAGCCAATCACCACAACTTCGTCAGAAACGACGTTTTCATCCAGGAGCACAACACTCAAAGTTGCCTGGCCAGTCAAGGCAATTTCCTGTGATTTCATCCCGACGAATGAGAATACCAGAATTTTGGCGTTGACCGAAATGGGGATACTGAATTTACCATCATTATCGGTATTTGTTCCAACAGTAGTCCCTTTCACGATGACCGTAACGCCAGGAATTGGAAGTCCTTTGGTATCCTTGACAGAACCTGTAACAACTCTTTTTTGTGATTGTTCACTGGTGACCGGTATTCCTGGGGATTCCTGGGAAACAATCTGATCCCTTTTATACAGAAATATCTGACGATCGTCAATCCTAAAATTAATATCCTCTCCATCAAAGATATACGTCAATATTTTTTCTATATTCTCACCTTTCACGGATATGCTTTTCTTTGATTCCGTATTCAGGACACTCGCATTGTAGATGAAAATAAACTCACTATTTTTCTCTATGGAGTTTAAGATTTCAACAACCGAAGAATTTTGTAGTTGGAGATCAAGTTTTTTCTTTTGCGAATAGGTGCTGGCAGATAAGGTCATGGCACCTAAAAAAACAAAAGCCGTTAGTAGTTTCATTCTCAATAAAATAACACCCAATCCCTTCCATTTGCAGGAAGAGCGGGGAATTCGATTTTTTTTCATAAATTTGAAATGATTTAATAAATTATTTACCTACGGGAATCTAATTTTAAACCGGTTGGTGTTGCGAGCATTAACCGGTTTTTTTCATTCATTCAAGTCAACTTTTTTTCATATTTACATCATTTTAGTTAGTAAGTTTAAAAATATATTTGTCCCCTTGTTTGGTATATTTCGTTTCAGAAATGAAAGCAATTCCATCCAATACCCTTTCCAAATCATCTTTCAGATCGAGTTTTCCATATATCGTTTCCATGTGTTCGTTGGCTTCGACCTCTATGCTAGCGTTGTAATAACGGGAGACCCTTCTAAGCACATCTGCTACTTTTTCGTTCGAAAAAGTCAGGTATCCATCCATCCAGGCAATGTAGTTTTCGATATTTTCGACGTTGGTAATCTCAAAAATACTACATCCTTTTGTTAAGGTTGCTTTTTGGCTTGGTGCAAGAAATACCTCTTTTGTACCTTTATCGCCGTTAAAACTCATGCTAACCTTTCCCTCCACCAGCACGATACGGCGTTCATGATCCTGATCATAGGCCTCCACATCAAATTTGGTCCCGTAAACTTTTATTTTGAACGTATCCATCTTCACGAAAAATGGTTTGTCCTGGTCTTTTGTAACTTCAAAAAAAGCCTCCCCAACCAGTGCAACTTCACGGGACTTTTTATTGAAGAGGGACGGGAAAGTCAATTTCGATCCGGAATTGAGCCAAACTTTGGTTCCATCCGCAAGCGTAATGAAGGAGCGTTTACCGAATGGAACGATTAGCTGATTGAGATTTTCGTCTGAAACGGGCTGCACAACATCCAATGAATCATTGACAACCACACTTGAACCATCTGATGCACATAGAATTTTCGATTGTTTACTGCTTATTATCAGCGTTTTACCACTAGCAAGCACCAATCTGGCATTTTCAGGGGGCTTGACGATTGAAACATATGCTGCCTCATTCTTGCTGGTCGACAGGTAAAAAATAGAAGCTCCCACTCCAAGGAGTAACATAATTGAAGCTGCGTACCTGAAATATTGCAGACGGACTTTTTTCTTTTGCGCTTCGAGGATCAGATTCCAGAGTTCTCTCTTTTTTTGTTGCTCCTGGTGAAACTTACCTGCCTTCATTCCACTGAGGATCTTAAGCGCTAAGTCAATCTCAGCTTTCTTTTCCGGAAGACACCTGACCAATTCTTGCAGGGAGCCGTTTGCCTCAACCTGTGTGAATTTAACGAAATCCTCATCGTTGATAAAGTCTTCAACTGTGTATGATTTGTAATGGTCAAAGTACATGATTCATTGCTTTATACCCAATTGAGAAGAAAATCAAAAAATCAGGACAAGAAAAAACATTTTTTTTCAAAATATTTTTCAGACGGAGATAAAAATATATACTAAAAGCTGATATTTAGTGTTTTACGAAAATAACCCTTAATTAGCAAAACTGACTAAATGGTCAATTTTGACAAGAACAATAGAATGATACCCTCTCCTTTCCCTGTCATTTTCCCTACTTCCTGTCTGATTGTCTTGATTGAACGATACACTGACTTGTAGCATGAATCAACCGAAATCTGAAGCATACCTGCAATTTCCTCATAGGAGATATTGTTCTCGAAACGCAAAAAAACGATCTCCTGCTGCCTGGACGATAGTTTTCCGATACATTGCCTTATTGTAGCATGCAATTGTTCAATATTTTCCTGCTCCTGCAGATCCTCATCATCTGTTTTGAAAAACTCGAAATGCTCCGCAGAAACATTCCCTGTTGGCAATTTCTTCTTTTGATTTTGTTCCGTAAGAAAATGCTGATGCCGAAACGTACTAACCAAATAACCCGGCAGATTCTTTACGACACCAATGGTCTTCCTGTATTTTATCAAGTTCATAAATACATCCTGAATTGAATCCTCAACTGCCAGCCTATCTGAGCCATGCTTCATTCCATAGGTAAATAACAGATCATAATAATGAAAATAGATCCGGGACAATGCATCCAGGTTCCCATCCTGGATAAATCGGTTCCATTCCTTCAGTTGATTTGTGGATTGCAGGTCGATCATTGGCCTAATGGTTGCATCTCGATACAAATATGTAAAATTTTGTTTCTAAAACAACCATATAAAAGTCCTCTCTCACGATATAGAGTTAAATAACTTTTCGAAATTGGATTATTCTGATTGCAGCTGTGTGTACTATGCCGTCAAAAAATAGACTATTATTATAACTATAGCTCCCAAAAATCAAGTTTGGTTTATCCGCACAAAGCCGGATATGAATTAACTTCGGGAAAGGCCCTTACTTCGGGTACATCAATCAAAATAGGTCTCTGGGACGTGATGATAATCGTAGAAAATAGGACTATAAATGATAATAGTAAATAATTTTAAACAGACAGGGATGCAATTGAAATATTTGCATCCTAGTCTTTCAGACAACGTACAGATAATCCCAGCAGCTTATAATCACTTATCTTTGTACTAGTTCCGGAATCTGAGTTCAGCATATATCTCCATGCCGCATTGAAACTGGCCTCTGTTGAACTCCACCAGTAACCGGTATAACCAACAGAACCAAATGGGGTTAAACTTGTGCTCGTTCGGTAACCTCCCGGAAGGGCCGTAAAACCACTGCTGTTGGTAGCAGCCGTATTCGGACTTCGCCAATGAATTGTCCCGGCCTCTTTCAATTTTCCACCGGCAACATTATCACCTCCAAGGTAATCAATTAGAGTAGTCAATTCATTTAAAGTGGGAACATGCCAACCATTTGGGCAAAGTTTTCCTGTATTTACGGCATACCAATTGTAAAGGGCACCATAGGTATTTTTGTAAGCTGATGCATCATTGCTATACCAACAATAAGCAGGAGTTGTCAAACTTAACCAGGCAGAAAAATCCGTCACAGGAAGCATCGCCGTACCATCATTGAACTTGGTCGTTTTCAGGTTCTCTTTCATCCATCTCTGTGTCCCAATAATTACCGTTGTATAACTATTCCCATCGACATCTGTAACAGTAAGATCTGAGGTTGATGTTGTCGTAAACGATATCTCGTTACCATAAGCTGTACCGGCAATATTCGTGGCGTATGCCCGTACATAATAAGTAGTGCCAGCTATCAGGGAGGTTAGGGAACTAGTAAAGGCTCCTGTTGAGTAACCATCTATTGTATTGCTGTTTGTTATTGTAGGCGCTGTTGCTGTACCCCAACATATTCCCCTTGCCAAAATCGATGCTCTGCCGTCGTCAGTTACGTTACCCCCACCGGTTGCAGATGTCGATGCAATGGCTGAAATAGCCGTTGTTATTACAGTTGGGAGGTTTGCTAAGGTCCGAAACGAAAGTTCGTTCCCGTATACTGTCCCTGCGCTGTTGGTAGCATAGGCCCTGACATAGTAGGTTGTATTTGCGGTCAAAGATGAAAGTGAACTTGCAAATACACCTGTTCCAGTACCATCAGATGTTTTGACAGTGGCAATGGTAGGTCCGACAGTTGTACTCCAGCATACTCCTCGTGCAGTAACAACACCACCTCCATCGGCTGTTATATTTCCACCCGATGCGGCTGTAGATGAAGTTATAGCAGATACTGCCGTTGTAGTCACGGTAGGTAGATTTGCCAATGTCGTAAATGAGACCTCATTCCCATATGAAGTGCCTGCGCTGTTTGTGGAATATGCTCTAACATAGTATTTTGAACCAGGTGTCAGACCTGTAATGGAACTGGTAAAACTGCCGGTTCCTGTACCATCAGTAGTTTTGCTCTTTAAAGTTGTTGGATTAACCGTTGTACTCCAACACACCCCCCTGGCTGTTATTGCTCCACCTCCATCTGTGGTAATATTGCCTCCGGAATTTGCGGATGTGGTTGTAACAGCAGTAACAGCCGTTGTAGTGAGGAGTGAGAAATCGGCTGAGGTTACAAATGTAATTTCATTTCCATAAGCTGTCGTTTTGCTATTTGTAGCATAGGCCCTAACGTAGTAGGTTACCCCTGGACTAAGATTCGTAAGAGTACTGGTAAAAACGCCAGTTCCTGCACCATCTGAGGATTTGTTATTTGCAATGGTAGGGCTTGTTGTGGTATTCCAACAAACACCTCTTTCATTTACTGCGGAGCCTCCATCTGATGTCACTTCTCCACCTGATATTGCAGAAGTTTGTGAAATGGCGCTAATTATGGAAGTAGAAACAGTAGGCCCCTCGATGCAACTATCGCAACTGGCAGCCATACACATCATGCTTAACGGAAGAAACCACAATATAAACGACTTTTTCATATATATTTTGTTTTAAACGGCTAAACTATATACGCATGAAATAACCATGAGAATATTTTCACACCAACCGAATCCGCCAGCTGGCGGATGGGTATTAGCTTCGCTGATCTTCGATTCCATCTGGCAAATAAAAAACAAATTATAAACAGATGAAATTACAAAAAAAATCCACTGTTGAGTCAGACAATTCTGGCACAACAGTGGAAATTCATTATCCGGATATGGCGCGTTTATTTTACCAAAGAACGGAGGTATTCAAGGACAGATCTTGCTTTTGCCTGATTGAGCGCCGGATCGGGCATTGGCAAATTGTTGTATTTAGCAAGCAATGCCTTGACTGTTGCATTCTCCTTCTGCATCTGAACCGGATTTAAAAGAATATTCATGATGTATTCCGGAGTCCGTGTCTTGGTTACATTTCTCAGCGCCGGGCCCAGCTTGTTCTGATCAATATCGTGACACATGATGCACTGATTGGTGTAGATTACCTTCCCCTCTCCTGCCATTTTGCTGTTCAGGGGTCCTAATACTACGCTTTTGACCGGCCCAATTCCAAGATCTTTCTCCTGTTGATCCATAGATTCATCGCATAAGGAAAGGCAAACAAACTCAGCATGATTTATGATCGAAATTTTTGCCTTCAACAAACCTGGATTCAATGACAAAATCAAAGCCATTGTAATACCCGAGATCAAGAACGATTTTCTCATATTTATTTTTCAAATTAAAAGTTAAGCCAAACAAGCAGATAGAGGGTATTGTTATTCCGGGAATCCCTGCCACTGCCATCATAATTGTATTTGTTGCCATCAAATTTGTTATACGACACATATTGCAATGCAAATTTTGTATTGTACCATGGCAGGTATTCGAGTTGTGCAATGAAGCCGTTGCTGTCGGGCTTATTATTTGCACTTCCAACATTCTCATCCACTGCCCCTTTGGTATTGAAATAACCCAGAGTTGCACCCAATCCATTGTTTAAATAGAGGTTACCATCTACTTTAAAGGAGTTGAAATCAACTTTGACGCTTTGTGTGCTGGATGTATCACGTACCTCCCTCTCATTGATGAGAGACGAATGTAATGAAAAAGCGCCTATTGCCAAACGTCGCTCAAATTGAAAATCAAACCCAACGTCCGTTATTTTGCTCATCTCTCCTGATATTCCTTTCGAGTAAAGATTGGAAGCAATACCGAAAGTACCGAGCTCTACATAATTTCGAGAAAACTGATGTTGCAAAGCAACACGCCAGTAAGGTGCAACACGGTTAATAACCATTGAACTGGACGCATTTGCAGGATTGGCAGCCCCCTGTTGTGCCGATCGGTAAAGAGTCAGTTCAGTAAACAGGAGATTATTGTATAAAGTATATGCTCCAAGACCGGCCACCTGCATCCCCAGTTTCTCGATTATTGTCGCCTTGGCAGGATTGACAGAGGCATTGGAACTCGCAGACGGAAATCTCCACGCGGGTGATGTGTTCCAGACATCCTGAACCGCTGGATTGTTGTTTAGCGTAAAACCATAAGTGAGGCTTTTTGAACCAAGTAGTTTCTGGTTCGCATACCTGATATCGGCATTGTCCATACCAAGGCTTTGACCGTTGTAAGTCATCTGAATGAATGTACCAATGTGCGGAGTTACCTGTCCGGCATAAAATACGCTAAGTTGTTGCGGCAAAGCAACAGAATTGTTCTGTACCCCTTCCACACTTTTGGAAATATGTGTAAAAGAGGACTGCACCATAACAGACAATGGCAAGGTACTCAGCAATTTTAGTTTGGTAACCCGGTCACTATCCACTTTGGTCTCAATTGTATTCATACCGGTAAGCACGTATCCATTCATTTTGAACTGTCTTCCAAATGAGTTAAGTTCAGGAAAGGAGAAATGACATGCCGAACATGAGAGTCCGGTTTGCCTGGCATAGCTTGGCAATGCATTCGAATTGCCTGTGAGAAAAAGCAAAATAGTAACAATCAACAATAATTTCGTTACACTTTTTGACATTTTGCTCAGCATAATCCCTGTTACCACTTCAAATGGTAAGGGAAACCTCTGAAATTTTGGTAATTTTTCCATGTGATTTGGTTTTTTGTATCATTACAATTTATAATACTTACTCAAAGTAAATACAATAATTCATGCAAAAAACAAATCATATCAATTTATTTTCATATTTAGATATTTTTTACCCTTTACCTGACCTGATCTTATCCAATAACCGGTTAAGTTCACCGATCTCTTCATTTGAGAGATTGGTAAGCAATTTATCTACAGTTTTTTCGCATTCAAACATGGTATCGAGCAGGGTCAATCCGGATGCGGTGATCTCCACTGCCTTCTGGCGCCGGTCTTCGGGATTCTCTTTCCTGGTAAGCAATCCTTTTTCGAACAAACGGTCCACAATGCGGCTAACGTCAGAATCTTTGTCGAGCATCCGCTCTTTGATAAAACCTATCGAAAGTGGAGCCTGTGCGCGAAAACCACGCAATATCCTGAGCACATTGTATTGCTGCTCGGTGAGCCCGTGCTTTTTCAGGCTCTGAAAAAACTCATAACCCAATTGCTTCGTTGTGTAGGTGAGATTGATCAACCCTTTGTGGTAGTCGTTGCGAAACCGACCTTTTAATTCGTCTTCAAGTGACATATCGATTATTATAATTGACAATGAACAATTGAAAATTGACAATGATGTTTGCCCAAAATGATGTTCGAAAAAATACTTTAATCCCGCAAATATCCGAATTTACCCCTTTGGTAATCTTCGAAAGCCTGAATAATCTCCTGTCGGGTATTCATTACAAAAGGACCATGAGCGGCAATCGGTTCCTGAATATCTTCGCCACTCATGATCAAAACCACTGCTCCTTCCTCCGATGCTATTTCAAACTCCTCCCCCTCGTTCAGGAAAAGTGCAAAATGATCCGTGGGCACCTCGTCCGTACCATTGACTATGATCTTCCCTTCAATGACAAGCAGAGCCGAATTGCATGTTGCCGGAAACGAAAAACCTGCCTTTCCGTTTTTATTAAGATTTACATTGAACAGGTTGATGGGTGAAAATGTAGTTGCAGCTCCTGCAATATTTTCATATTCACCGGCAATTACCGCCACGCTTCCTGCTTCGTTTGCCAGGACAAATTTACTGATCTGCTCTTTTGTGATACCCTGGTATTTGGGCTGCGACATTTTGAATTTTGCCGGCAGGTTCACCCAAAGCTGAACCATTTGCATCTCTCCCCCATTTCTGCTGAACTCCTTTTCGTGGTACTCCTTGTGCAGTATCCCTGAGGCCGCTGTCATCCACTGCACATCGCCTTCACCGATGACACCGCTATGTCCGGTGCTGTCGTGGTGGGCCACACTTCCTTTGTAGGCAATGGTCACCGTCTCAAAACCGCGGTGCGGGTGAACCCCCACCCCTCTCGGGTGATTTGAAGGGGGAAAATAGAATTTCGCTCCGTAATCCAGCAAAATAAAAGGGTTCATCCGCTCCATATCCAATCTGTAACCGCCAGGGATAAAATTATGTACCCTGAAACCGTCACCCACAAAATGAGGCTCAGGAGGAGAGAGTACCAATTCAATGTTTTTTTGTGACATGGTCAACTTAATTTGAAAAGCTCAGGGTTCCTCAGGTAGGCAACCACCCAAATCAGTATCAGAACCACGGATGGCATCACAATACTCATTCCTCCTGTCATGTGCAGGATGATAGCTCCCCCCATGTACGAACTAAGCAGCAAGGTACCGTATTTATTGGTCTTTGGGAAGAGGAACAACAGGGCCGATGTTATTTCGCCCAGCGCTATGATGATACGCCAGTCGCCCAGTTTCATCTGTTCCATCTGCTCAGGATGCAAAAAGAGTTTGCCGGAAGCGCTAAAGAGGTAAAGCGCAGTTAACAATCCTGCTATAATCCAGGATGCGATTTTGCTTGATTTCGAAATTTTCATACTGCATTTTTTTAATCGTTAATGATGATGAATTTAATCTATATACGTGTATACATTATATGTTGTAACATATTTTATTATTAATTACGAATAATTTTTTATATTTTTAATATTCAGTGAGTTGCCGGAGACCAAAAAATGTTCAATGTATCTAAAATACCTGCTTTCCTAAGATCATAACACTTTTCCCTAAAAAATGAAACCCTTTTATTTCTGCTGATGCAACTTTGTAACTTGATTTTCGTTTCTATTTGAAAAGCTGCATTGTTTTTACCTTGTCTCCTTCGTGACACCCTTTGTGACCTTTGTGGTAAGATCTAAAAAAATAACCACTAAGGGCACAAAGTCTCACACAAAGGTTCTCAAAGTGAAAACCCTTTATACAAAAAAGTCATGAACAATACGATTCTTCACAAGGCAGATACACGCGGCGATGCCAATCACGGCTGGCTACACAGCAGGCATACTTTTAGTTTTGCCAACTACCACAATCCGGAACGAGTCCATTTTGGAGCGCTACGGGTATTGAATGATGATATCGTTGATGCAGGGATGGGATTCGGCACCCACCCTCACGACAACATGGAGATTATTTCCATCCCACTCGAGGGCGATCTTGAACACAAAGACAGCATGGGCAACGTTAGTGTGATCAGAGCTGGCGACATACAGGTAATGAGTGCCGGTACGGGTATCTACCACAGCGAATACAACAAGAACAAAGACAAGCCGGTCAAATTTTTGCAGATATGGGTCTTCCCCAACAAGCAAAATGTCACTCCTCGTTACGACCAAATTACACTGAACCTGGCCGATCGTCACAATACCCTACAGCAGATCCTCTCTCCCAATCCGGAGGATGCCGGGGTTTGGATCCACCAGCAGGCATGGTTTCACCTGGGAAAATTTAACAAAGGTCTGAACCTGGATTACTCCTTTAAGTTAAAAGAAAACGGAGTCTACGCATTCGTACTGAGCGGGGACATTACCATCAACGGTCAGCCACTGAACAGTCGCGATGGGTTCGGAATTCACAATGTCGATTCTATCTCCATCCAATCTGACAGCGATGCTGAACTATTGTTGATGGAGGTTCCAATGTCCATATAGATAAATTATATCTTTCCGTTAGAACAAGTAATTCCAAGAATAAACTTGAACTATTCGACAAACGTATAACGTATAAAAAATCAAATTTTCTCTTAACTTTATATCACTTGATAACGGTTATTATTACATCAACTTTATTGTAAAATCTTAAAAAAGGAGGTAAAAATGGATCCGAAAATTGCGCAAAAGGCGCCTTTTGTAGTCGAACTTGAAGAAGGAAGAGAGTACCACTGGTGCGCTTGCGGAGGGAGTAAGAATCAACCGTTTTGCGATGGCTCACACCGAGGTACCGGATTTGTACCCGTGTTTTTTACCGCAAAAACATCTGGAAACCAATATCTTTGTGGATGCAAGCACACAAAGAATCCACCTTTCTGTGACGGTACCCACTCAAAGCTTTAGGGAAAAAGAGTGCTGAGAAATCGGGGTTCTTTTCTTTAATTTTCAATCTTTAATTTTACTAAATTGTCAGGGTCAAATTGCAATGTCCCTTTTGGCATCCCTATGTAAAATTTTAAAGACAAAACCCTCATGAATTCCACCAGACGAGACTTTATCAAATCGGCATCCTTGCTTGGCGCAGGAGCAGTTTTTATTCCCAATCTGATGAGCTGTTCACCTTCCGGACGACTTAACATCGCTGTAATTGGCGTTGGTGGTCAAGGCAAGAGCAACTGGAGCAAGATGATCAACCAGAAAGATCCAAAGTGGAATGAGAACATTGTAGCACTTTGCGATGTAGACGACAATCGTGCCGCGGAAGCTTATAAAACGATGCCGAAAGCCAAGCGTTTTAAGGATTATAGGGTGATGTTCGATCAAATGCACAAAGAGATCGATGCGGTAATGGTCTGTACTCCTGATCATTCCCACTTTCCTGCGGCCATGGCTGCCATGCAACTGGGTAAACATGTGATTGTGGAGAAGCCGCTTGCGCACAATATCTGGCAACTTCGTACCCTGAAGAAAGCGGCCCATCACTACAACGTCGTTACACAAATGGCCAACCAGGGACATACGACCAACGGAATACGCTGTATCAAAGAGTGGTACGAGGCAGGGTTATTGGGCAATGTAACTGAAGTGATCGCCTGGTTCGACGGACCAGAATTTGGACCTGACAAATATTTCAGAAAGCCGGATAGTTTTCCACCTGCCGAACAGCCAATCCCGGCAGGTTTGGATTGGGATTTGTGGCTTGGGCCCGCCGCGAACCGCCCATACAACGAAGTCTATGCGCCAAAAACCTGGCGCAGTTGGTTCGATTTTGGAAACGGCGAGATGGGCGATTGGTGCTGCCATACGCTGGATGCCCCTTACTGGTCGCTCGATCTGGGATTGCCTACCGTGGTTGAAACCGAATTCAAATCGCCCGTTCCCGATACCGGTTTCATTTCCGATCAGGCTGTTATCCGCTGGGATTTCCCCGCACGCGGGAACAAAGCGCCGGTGACCATGCGCTGGTACGAAGGCGGATTAAAACCCGAAATCCGTCCGGAATGGAAAGTGGAGAAACTGGCCGGTAGCGGCATGATCATGGTTGGCGACAAGCATTGCCTCGTCACAGGCGGACGGCCCAACGATCCCCGGTTGCTGATGCCAATGGCAGAGTGGGAAGCCTTTAAACCGAATCTGCCCGCACAGACCATCCCGCGCTCCTTCCAGGAAAATCCACAGCGCGAATGGGCGGAAGCCATCAAACACGGAAAAGAGTGCGGATCCAACTTCGATTATGCTACCGGATTGGTGGAGATGGCACTTACCGGCGTTTTGGCACAGAGGTTCAATACCCGCATCGAATATGATGCCAAAAACATGAAGGTGACCAATCATCCTGAGCTGGATGCCTATATCAAAGAGCCCGCACGGGCGGGATTTTCGTTTGGAGAGAATCTTTGATCAATTTTGCAAAATTTATTATCAGCAGGAGTCCGGAATCGAAATCTCCTGCTGATCTGTTTCCACCGTAATTCTCTTAACGTGAAAACCTTAAACCTGTTCATTCTCGTTGTTTTGATCGGCACACAGAATACCTTTACCCAAGCCCAAAAAATCAAACAGGAAAAACTGACCCAATTCCAACTTCAATCTTCCGACTTGATTCAGGTACCCGGTGAAATTATCTCTACTTCTGCCTACCATTCCAATGTATACTGGCTTCCTGTTAAGGTCCCCTGTACGGTATTGACAGGGCTTGTAGCAAATCGAATCTATCCCGATCCCTATTCGGGCATGAACAACATGCTGATCCCTGATGCTTCGGATGAGTTCAACAAGACCTACAACCTCGAATAGTACAGTCATCTGCCCAATCTTCCCAATCCCTGGAAAAAACCATATTGGTACCGCAGCACTTTCAAGGTTCCGGCAAGCGACAAAGGCCGTCACTTTCAACTGATATTCAAAGGGATCAACTACCTGGCGGCGGTATGGGTCAATGGCAAACAGTTGGCCGATTCGACCCAGATGGCCGGTATGTTCGCCGAATACAGCTTTGATGTGAGCAAAACAATCATTACAGGGGCAGAAAACGTGCTTGCCGTGAAAATTTACCCTCTCGACTTTCCCGGGTTACCGGCCAAAGAACAACTAAAAGCATTTGACGACTTTTTTGTCAAGGCATAATCCAAAATGAAGATCGACACTGCACCTCCATTTCTGTAATTAAACCAGGCGATCAGAATAACAGCTATATACGAAATTAATAAAGCTTTCATCATGTGAAAACCCAAATAGCTTTGTCAACATCTTCGACATACATCAGAAACGAAATTGCTATTGGTGATCTAATGATAAATCCAATTGGGATTATCAAAATAGTCTTATTTTTTGCGTTCTGGAAGAATTTCTTTTATTTGGTAGGCTATTCAATCTGATTTTTGAGTAGAACAATACTTACTGCGATAATATTCCGAAGTGCATGAATGATGACAACAGTACTATAAGCGTCACTCCAATTGTTTTTTCTCTTATAAAGTATAAAGGCAGTTGATAAAACAATTCCCAAAAAAACTCCGAAAAAAATGTATGTAATATTATAATTGTGAAATATTCCAAAAAGAATTGATGATATCGCTACTTGAAAAGTAATTTTTTTTGTAATAAATCGATCAGTAAGATAGATTATTCCTGCCTGAAATAGAAGTGTCTCAATAACGGGAGCAATGATTATTGATTCAATGATTTTAAATAATTGAATTTCCCCAGATGAAGCCAAAGGTGGAAGAAAAAGGGCAAAAGGAAGATAAAAAATATATATAAGATAGGAAAAAAGCAATGTTACTCCCACAAATGGAGTAAATCGAAGGTTTCCCCACCAAATTAGAAAGCATTGAAGTTTATTTGTGGCTTTCATGACAATAGTGCGTAAAGTTTTAAGCAGCAATTGTGCCGTAATATATTAGTCGTTTATATAAATAGTATCCCTTAAGAATCATGCTTGAAATGGATCTGGCAATCCTCAAATAATACTGATTATCAGAGGATTTATTAAATAAGAAATCAAATTATTTTATTGATAATTAACTATTTATAGTAATCCTTAACGTAGAATTATCAGGAGCAATATAATGAAAATGCTAGCCAAATTTACATCTTCTTATTTGGCTAGCATTTGTTTACTAATAACCGTGTCCTGTCCAATTCGATGGCATTTGTGATCTGTAATAACTTGTGTACGCAGCGGTTTGCCCAATCAGCCCTTCTCCAGTCATGACATCATATACAGCACAAACCAAATCCCACCACAAATTTCCACCTTCAACTTCCATCAAATCAATCTTTTCCAACTCTTTCATAACTCAAGTTTATTAAATTTCAAATAATTCCCCGCTTTCTTTCACGTGCTGCAAGGTTTTTGCACGTGTAACGTTACACGGCTAAAGTATTTGCGTGGAGTGCATAAAAAAAGCACTTTGCAAAATAATCCACAATTACCGCCAAAAATTTCTTTGGCACTCTCTTTCGAGATGATTTTCAACGAATAACGGAGTTCAATTTCATACCCATTCGGAAAATAATAGGTACCACGTTGCTTGGAATAGCCAATCTTTACCCCCATTGTCCGCAATTCATCCAAATACTCGAATAACCTCCTCCTACCTATATGCAGACAACATGCAAACTCTTCCGGCGTGCCTGTCTTTTCCTCTTTGATCATGCGATTTATTCGGGTTAAACGTTCCAATTGTTCAAATGCTTTCATTTTACATCTAATATTTTTCTATTGATAAAGAGCAACAGGAAGACAGGGTAGATACCCCTGCTTGTTGTGGTTCGCGATTTATAATAATTCTTAGCGCTATTAAAAATAATCTCCTCGGAAAAAGATGTCTCATGATACAAGGTTAGGAGTTGCCGTTAATCAAAAAAAACATCGTCTCAATTGCCGATTGCGTTTTGGAAATGGTAGGTATTGATGGTAAGGTTAATACCTCGATACGCATATAGGTAACCCCTCTATTTAGTTAAATATTGTTAAATACTAAAATTGTCTTAATATTTATGGCAGACCAGAGGTCAACCAACCTTAAGTATCCACTTTGGGGCATGAAAAAATACGAACACATCAATATTGTCCATTTTTAAGACTACCACTGCAACCTATTTCTGTGAATGTAAACTTTTGAGTATTTTTAATTTTGATATTTCTGTTTTAGCCAAACACTGAAATATCTTGCTATTTTAGCCGCCTTAAACTACAATGCCTGGACTCAAAAAAGTAAAGACCATGAGAATATTGACGATACTTCTGCTCCTGTTGGTGATCGGTACGCAAAATTCTTTTGCCCAAACCCAAAAAATCAAACAGGAAAAACTAACCCAATTTCAGCTTCAATCTTCCGATTTGATTCAGGCGACCGGCGAAGAAATCTCTACCCCTGCCTACCGTTCCAATGTTTACTGGCTTCCTGTTAAGGTTCCCTGCACGGTACTGACGGGACTGGTGGCCAACCGCATCTATCCTGATCCCTACTCGGGTATGAACAACATGTTGATCCCCGATGCTTCGGATGAGTTCAATAAGACTTACAACCTGGAGCAGTACAGCCATCTTCCCAATCTTCCCAATCCCTGGAAAAAACCATACTGGTACCGCACCACTTTCAAGGTTCCGGTAACCGACAAAGGGCGCCACTTCCAACTGATATTCAAAGGGATCAATTACAGAGCGGCGGTATGGGTCAATGGCAAACAGTTGGCCGATTCGACCCAAATGGCCGGCATGTTCGCCGAATACAGCTTCGATGTGAGTAAAACAATCGTTGCAGGAGCCGAAAATGTGCTGGCAGTGAAAATTTATCCTCTCGACTTTCCCGGGTTACCGGCCAAAGAGCAACTGAAGGCATTTGACGACTTTTTTGAGAACAGATCGGAAGAGC
>JBBIUJ010000030.1:0-21194 GCA_037440345.1 Prolixibacter sp. | reverse complement strand
ACCTACAGCCAGGAAGGCTCCGATCACCTCTTTCCAGTTTAGCTTTTCCTTAAGAAATAGGACAGAAGGCAGCAGGATAAATACCGGGACAGTGGCAATTAAAGTGGAAGCTACTCCCACTTTGGTATGCTGAAAAGCCAGTAGGCTCAATGATACTCCCAAAAATGGACCAAAAAAGGAACCAATTAATAGGGGATTAAGCGCTTTTTGATTTAGAATTGAGCTTTTGACATTTCTCCAGTTTCTGGTGAGGCTGATAATCAGCGCAAAACCGATAATCCCAGTTATGGTTCTTATCTGCGAAGATGCAAATGGATCATAACTTCCCATGCCTAGTTTTGAAAATACGGCTCCTATTCCCTGTCCTGCAGCACCTCCAAATGCCAGGAGAAGTCCCTTAACAGGATAATTCAATCCATGAGTCATCTTATCATCAATCTCCTCTCTTTTAAGGATAACGATGGCAATTCCTGAAAGAACCAAAATCATCCCAAGCAGATTAAGCCAGGTAAATGATTCATGAAGGACCAAAACCCCAAAGATTGTCGCAATGGGTGGAGCAAGTGACATGATCAGCATGGATACTTTGGCGGATTGGTAGGAATAGGATGTGAAAAGGAAATAGTCGCCCAAGACAAACCCAATGAGTCCGGAAACTGAAAGCCATTTCCATGATTCGGGAGTTGCATCGGATGGCAGCCAAAGTCCTCTCATTATTTTTGACCAGACCATGTACATGATCATTGCGAACAAAAGCCTGAATATGTTTACCGTCAGGGATCCTGCCCGACGGGTAGCTATGGAAAAGGTGAGCGCTGAGACGGTCCAGCAGATGGCTGTAAGGATTGCGGTTATTTCACCGAGATGGTTAATTTGCATCGGTTAATTTTTGAATGGCGCAAATGTAGGTATAGTGAGATGATATCTGCCCAACGGAAACTATCTTTTTGTAAAAATCCTTTACAGAACCAATTGCAAAGTTCCCACTATGCCAAACTTTGAGTTGGTATTGTCGGGTTTGTTGTATCTCCAGACACCGACAATTTTAAATACCTTAAAAATGTTTTCCAATCCTACAGAAACCTCTGTGTAGGGATTGTTCTGAAGGTTCTTCATTCCGGTCGGGAAAAGCATGGAATTATGTTTTGAGGGGTCGTAATTCCCAATTACAGAGCGTACCCCAACTAACTCCCTCCACTTCAGTTTTCTGAAAATTGGAATCTTGTTGAGGAAATAGCCCTGAAAATGATGTTCCAGAAATAGTGACAAATAGGTGTCACTTACAAATTCCTGCATGTTCATCATGTTAAACGAGTAAAAATCATAAGCATAGGTGTCATTCCCTTCGTGGATTTTCATCAATGGGAAAGGCACATCACCCCAAATTTTACCGGCCTGAATGGAGTAATAGCTGAAACCAAAAGGATTGAGCATTAATTTTTGATTGATCCGGGCCTCCATTTTGTAATAGTTGTACGCTCCGCCAAGCAGACCTTTTATACCAACCGAGAAGTCCAGATTGAAAATCGGTTTGGAGTTTTCAAATGATGATCTCTCAAATCCATCCTGTATGTAATACTCATTTGGCGCATAACGAGTGCTGAGACTCAACTCACTGTTTCGAATGAATGGAATTAAATTCCCGGATGGCGATTCAAATTTGACAAAAGGGGCACTGTAATATTTTGTTCCATTGAAAGAGAATTTGTTGGTTAAACCGGCTATCCACTCCTTTTCATAATTGATCTCCAGCCTGTCGACAAGATTTAATTTATTGTAGGGAACTTTATTCAACAATGTATTTAATATATTGTCGATCATAAAGGCATTTTTGCTTTTGCCAAAAATCTCGTAATCGTGTTTGTACTGGGCAGAAAGGTAATCTTTCGGCTTTTTAGAGAAGTAGTATTCGAAACCCCCGCTATACTTGTATTCCTGGTCTTTCGATCCGAAAGCTGCATAACCATTGAGACGAAGGTTGTGGTTAAATTTCATTGTTGTGCGCGCACCAAATTTGAACCTGTTACCTTCAACCGGGTTGTTTGAATAGAAGGAGTAATACTGTCCAAGCTCGATCTTTCCTAAATCCCTGTAGCCGTAGTAGAACATGTAAATGTACTCGACTGTTGTTTTGTAAAGAGGTACATTTTTAATCGAGTCGACCATTTTATAAACACCCACCTCTCTTTTCTGCAATTCGATGGGTCTCGAATTTTCCCAGAATTTTTCATCTTTGTTCATGGCATCATCGCGGACAGATATTCTTTCACTGGCCTCCAATTTTACCCCTTTGGCCTCTTCAAAAGTAAAATCCTGATAGAAATTGGCTTTTCTACCGATCACCCCGATCCTTTTTGATTTCTGATCTTTTTGGATGTCAACATCCAGTATCATGATCTCATTTTTAGGTGTCCATCTATCATTGACCAGATCATATTCTACCGTATACTTGAAATTGTTGATAAAATTAATGTTCGCCTTCTCGGAGAGTTGCATATCAATTTTTGTCAGGGCATAACTTTCAGCATCTATCCAGAGTTGACCTTTGAAGGTGGGACTTTGGGCCGACCTGGGCTTGAAGGAGAGTTCATAATATTTCTTCCCTGCCTTAAATGTGCTATCGATAAGATAGTATTTATAAAATTGAAGTCCCATACCATTTACTGGGGATACCAAGCCAACATCCTTGATCATCAAATAGTTATCGTATGGATTTAATCCTTCATATATTTTCCCGGTAAATTTGGAGATCATATTTGAAGTCATACCTGAAGCCTTGTTGGCAACGATATCTTCTCGGTCCTTTGCAATTCCGCTTGTGTGATAATAGTTGGAAAAGGTCTCTGAGAAGAATACAGGCAGGAAAGCTTTCCCTTCGGTCTTGAGCGAATCGATGTAGTCAAAAACAAAGTTGAACGATTGTAATAGTCTTTTTGTCCTTAAGGATTTGTCTATATTTTTAAGGTCGATCTCGGTCTTGGAGTACAATTTGCTGTGCCAGGAGGGAAAGTTAGCCGGATTATTATCTTTTTTATGCTCAACAATCTTCTTGAATATGGGAATTGCCGGATTCTCGCCGGGCTTAACCACCACCTCACCAGTCATGATCATGTCTTCCTCAAGGGTAATATCGAGTTTTGCAGTCTGCTTGAGTTTAACTGGCAATTCTATTTTTTTGAATCCTATGGAGGAGATTTCTATGCTACTGGTAGGCGTTAGGGTACTGAGGTTGAAGTTCCCATTCAGGTCAGACATTGTCCCAATGTAGGTCCCTTTGAAGACGATGGTTGCGTATGGGATTGGGGCCCCAGTTTTGGCCTCAGTAATCTTTCCGGAAACGATGGTTTTTTGTGCGAATGTTACCTGAATGGAAAGTATAAATATGATTATAATCAGAGAGATAGCTTTCTTCATGAGATTTTCTCCTGATTTGTGTTTCGGATCATAATTGAAAAATTGTTGTATTGAATCTCTTTGATCGAACTGTCAAAAAATCAATACTATTGAGAACATTACATATACCTAAATTGACAGCTAAGTCTAAAAATGGTTTAACAGAAAGTCCTAAACTGAGTCATGCGTCAATTAGAAGCGCTATTTTTTTTGCAAGAATAGTGGTGTTATACGGAAACACAAATGTTGCAATAAACTTTACACCTACTTACAACATGAATATTAAAAAGGCTTAAAATGCCTTAATAATTAATGTAGATTTCTTGTGGAACAAAATAATAGCTTCTTTTTTGAATTTGGAAGTTGATTGTTTTATAAATTTTATCAATTTTGGGGAATCTTTGAAAAAACTAATTACATATTATTATGAGATTAATTATCCTGCCTGAAGCCAACAATGTAGCCCAATGGTCAGCCAATTATATTGCGCACAAGATTTGCATGGCCAATCCCACTCCGGAGAACCCTTTTGTCCTTGGACTGCCTACCGGGAGTACTCCACTCGGGACCTACATCGAATTGATTAAGCTGCATCAGGAAGGTAAAGTTTCTTTTCAGAATGTTATCACTTTCAACATGGATGAGTATGTGGGGATTGATAAAAATCATCCGCAGAGTTACCATACGTTTATGTGGGACAATTTATTTAAACACATCGATATCAAGCCTGCCAATGTGAATCTGCTCGATGGTAACGCCGCTGATCTGAAAATGGAATGCAGCCGGTATGAAGCCAAGATTAAGTCGGTTGGTGGAATTGATCTGTTTCTTGGTGGAGTTGGAGCCGATGGCCACATAGCCTTTAACGAACCTGGATCCAGCCTTACATCCCGGACCAGGGACAAAGCTTTGAATACAGACACCAAAATTGTCAATAGCCGTTTCTTCAACAACGATGTAAATCAGGTGCCGAAAGTAGCGCTAACTGTTGGGGTTGGTACCATCATGGACGCTCAGGAGGTGCTAATATTGGTGACGGGACATAATAAATCACGTGCATTGCACAAAGCAGTTGAGGGTGCCGTCAATCATATGTGGACAATTTCTGCACTTCAAAATCATTCTCATGGAATGATCGTTTGTGACGAAGATGCCACTATCGAGTTGAAAGTCGGTACCTATAAGTATTTCAAGGAGATCGAAAAAGATAACCTGGATCCTGAAACCGTTTGGACAGACAAAAAGAATTCCTGCTGGTAGTCTATCGCAAAGTTGCCACCATGATCGCTTTAATGGTGTGCATCCTGTTTTCGGCCTGGTCGAAGACGATGGAAGCTTTGCTTTCGAAAACCTCGTCTGTTACCTCCATTGAATCAATTCCGAATTTTTGGAAGATTTCTTCCCCCGTCTTTGTTTCCCGGTTGTGATAGGCAGGCAGGCAATGGAGGAACTTGACATTTTGATTCCCTGTAAGTTCCATGGTCTTTAAATTAACCTGATAGGGCATTAGCAGGGAAATTCTTTCTTGCCAAACCGCTGCAGGTTCTCCCATGGATACCCAAACATCAGTGTAAAGAAAGTCACAATCTTTTACGGCCTCTTCTAAGTTTTCCGTGAGGGTAATTTTAGCGCCCGTATTTTTAGCAATAGCCTTGCAAGTCTCTTGCAATTCTACAGATGGTTGAAATTGCAAAGGCGCTGCCGCCCTGAAATCCATTCCCATTTTGGCTGCGCCTACCATTAATGAGTTTCCCATGTTGTTTCGTGCATCGCCGAGATAGGCAAATTTTATTTCGGACAATGGTTTGGAAGAATGTTCACGCATGGTAAGGAAATCTGCCAGAACCTGAGTTGGATGGAACTCATCTGTCAGACCGTTCCAAACAGGGACGCCGGCATATTTTGCAAGGGTTTCGACCAACTCCTGACCATGACCACGGTATTGAATGCCATCATACATACGGCCCAGTACACGCGCTGTATCTTTCATCGATTCTTTGGTCCCGATCTGGGATCCGGTAGGTCCAAGGTAGGTGACGTGAGCTCCCTGATCATAAGCTGCTACTTCAAAGGCACATCTGGTGCGAGTTGAAGTTTTCTCAAAGATCAGCGCAATATTTTTACCGGTTAGAACGGGTTCTTCTGTTCCTGACTTCTTTGCCCATTTAAGTTCTGCGGCCAAATTGAGCAGGTATTCTATTTCAGATGGTTGAAAGTCGAGGAGTTTTAAGAAATTTTTATTGTACAAAAGGTTTTGCATATGTCGAATGGTTTACGATTTGTATTTCATTTGTTTATATTTTGTTTTTTAACGGTCAAATGGAATCGAAGATCAGCGAAGCTAATACCCATCCGCCAGCTGGCGGATTCGGTTGGTCCCGACATGTAGGGATGGGTATTTCATTTGGTTGGTGAGATAATTCCCTCATTGGTATTTCATGGTAATTTTAGATCCGTAAGATTTATCTTCCAGTTTGGAAGCTTCTGTGATGATGCTTTTCATCCCACCCATTTCCACAAATTTCATCGCCGCAACAATTTTTGGGGCCATGCTTCCTTCACCAAAAGTACCCATTTCCAGGTATTTTTTTGTATCCTGATAGTCCAGAAATTCGAGTTTTTCCTGGGTAGGTAATCCGAAATCTTTGTAAATGAAAGAGACATCTGTCAAAATATAAAATTCATCTGCACCAACACCGGAGGCCAGCACTGATGAAGCAAGGTCCTTATCGATCACGGCATCAGCTGTCCGGAGATTGTTCTCTTTGTCAAAAAATATGGGAATTCCTCCACCTCCGCAGGTAATCACAATATTTCCTTTCCGGGCAAGATCCCCAATTAACTCCAGGTTCAGTATTTTTTTTGGAATTGGTGATGGAACCACTCTTCTCCAGCCGTTTCCACTTTTTTGACTCTCCTTAAAAGACCATCCTTTTAGCTCTTCCAAAGATTTTGCCTGTTCAAAGCTATAAGTCGCACCAATTCGTTTGGTTGGATTAAGGAAGGCAGGATCTTCCGGGTCGACCTCTACCATGCCAACCATGGTAACAACATTCCGTTCAATTTGGTACTTGTTAAGGACATTGCGAAAGATCCGCTCGATCATGTATCCGATACCCCCCTGGGAATCTGCAACACAAACATCAAGCGGCATTTGCGCAATACCATACAATTGTTCACCCGCGTCATTTCGCATCAGGATGTTTCCTACCTGAGGACCATTCCCATGCGTAATTATCAAATCATAGCCCTCTCTTACAAGGAAAAGCAGGTTCTCGATGGTTTCGGCGGTGTGCAACTCCTGTTGTTCGATGGTTCCCTGTTCATTGTCGCGCAGCAGCGCATTGCCACCCAGGGCAACTACAGCCAGTTTTTTCATGGTATGCTTAAATTCTTGGCTAAATGTGACCGAAGGTAAGGAGTGTTTAGTAAGGAAATCATGATAAAAATTACCCTACCTTATTCTCTTGGAGGGAAGGTAAGCATTTCGAAATTGGATCTTATAAGCATTTTTACGGGTCATTCACCAATTTTCCTTAACTTTGCTTTGATTTAATCCTAAATTTGATTTTTCAAAACGGTTAGATAATGGTTCAACAAAAGGTTGATAATCAGCAAAAAACAGTGTCAGCAAAAAATGGAGGAGGGGCAAGGGGCTCCAAATTTACACGGTGGGAGAAATTCCGCAATATCGTTGCTGTTCCACTTTTTTTCTTTTCACTTTATTTGTTTGTCGTATTCATCTCATTTCTACTACAAGAGGGTGCAGATGTAAGTCATTTGGATGTTTCCATCAAGGAACTCCTGACTAATCCGAACATTAAAATTGAGAATGCAGGGGGGAAATGGGGCGCCATTCTTGCGAACTGGTTCATCAACAAAGGATTTGGATTTGCATCTTTCATTATTCTTTACCTTTCCGTTTTAATGTCCTTACGCCTGGCCAAGATTGGGAAATTCTCGTTGGCAAAAAATTTCGGATATGGAATCTTTTTTATCATCTGGATTTCTATCGCGCTGGCCTTTTCCCTCTCTTACTTTTATAAAAACTCACCCATACTACCTGGTGGCGCCTATGGATTTCTTATGTCGCAGCACCTGAATTCTGTTGTAGGCAAAATGGGTACTTTTTTCATTCTTTTTGGATCATTGCTGATTTTAATTATTGTTGCTTTCGAAGATGCGTGGGGAGTCATTATTCGTCTGCTTAATTCCAAACGCCCAGTCAGAAAGAAAGAGATTGAGCTTACAACCAACGATCCTTTTCAGGCCGCCCAGCCACCAAAGCCATTAGAAAAAGATCGCTCTTTCTCGAAAGTTGCGGATGACGATGAGGTAAAAATTATCTATTCTGAGCCTGATGAGGATTCAATTGAATTGGAGATGGGCGAAGTCTTTGTCGAAGGAGAACCCTATCAAATCATTGAAAAACAGCCTCTTGATGCTCCGGTTGCAGATCAACGCCAAATGGATCCTGAGGAAGCGGATGTAGAAATTGAGGAAGTAGATTTTGATCCAACACTAGAATTGTCGAGATATATTTTCCCCACGATTGACCTGTTGGAAGACCGCGCTACAGGCAACCCGCAGGTGACCAACGATGAGTTGATGGCCAACAAAAACAAGATACTGCAAACGCTGAAAAATTACAGTATTGAGATTGAGAAGATTAGGGCAACAACTGGACCGACTGTAACCTTGTACGAAATTGTACCCGCCCCCGGGGTGAGGATATCTAAAATTAAAAACCTGGAAGATGACATCGCGCTCAGCTTGTCTGCTCTGGGAATTAGAATCATTGCACCTATGCCGGGGAAGGGGACGGTCGGCATCGAGGTACCTAACAACAAGCCTGAAGTTGTATCCATGCGTTCGCTGATTGCCTCCAAGGTATTTCAGGAGTCAGATTTTGAACTCCCGCTTGCTTTGGGTAAGACCATTTCGAATGAGACATTTGTAGTCGACTTGACGAAGATGCCACATATACTCGTCGCAGGAGCCACAGGTCAGGGTAAATCTGTGGGATTGAATGCCATCATTTCGTCCCTGCTTTACAAAAAGCATCCCTCACAGCTAAAATTTGTTTTTATTGACCCCAAAAAGGTTGAACTCAACCTCTATTCCGTCATTGAGAAACACTTTCTGGCCAAGATGGAAGGGATGGAAGATTCTATAATTACCGATGTTCAGCAGGTAAAGGATACGCTCAATTCGCTGATTATTGAAATGGAGCGTCGGTACGACTTGCTCAAGATTGCTCAAACCAGAAATGTCAAGGAGTACAATGTCAAATTCATTGCGCGGCGACTTAATCCCAACAAAGGGCACCGTTATCTGCCTTACATCGTGGTTGTTGTAGATGAGTTTGCAGATCTGATCATGACGGCCGGCAAGGAGATTGAACTTCCTATTGCCCGGATTGCGCAGTTGGCTAGAGCTGTCGGGATTCACATGATTATTGCGACACAGCGACCATCCATCAATATTATTACTGGTGTGATCAAAGCAAATTTCCCGACCAGGATTGCGTTTAAAGTGGCCTCCATGGTCGACTCAAGGACCATTCTGGATACACCGGGCGCTAATCAACTGATAGGACGAGGCGACATGCTTGTGTCTATTGGAAATGTTCTTACCAGGATTCAATGTGCATTTGTCGATACGCCCGAAGTAGAGGCAATCGCAAACTTCATCGGGAAACAACCGGGTTATCCTACGGTTTTTGCACTGCCTGAATACCGAAGCGATATCACCGACAGTTCAGACGAGGTGGATTTGAAGAACAGGGATGAACTTTTTGATGATGCCGCTCGTATAGTGGTGTTAAACCAAACTGGTTCGACTTCGTCTATTCAAAGGAAGTTCTCCATTGGTTACAACCGGGCCGGCCGGATCATGGATCAACTGGAAGCGGCTGGAATTGTCGGGGTAAACGCCGGTAGCAAGGCCCGTGAAGTTTTGATCCAGGATGAAACCAGTTTGGAACATATTTTGAGGAAATTACCCCAGTGAGAAAGGATAAAGTAAAAAGGATAAAGTGAGGAACCTCATCTTTTAGGGAAAGGTAAGGCCAATAGCCCAATGCTGTGAGCTGACCGCCTTTAACTGAAAGATAAAAAAAGAAAGTATAATGAAAAGATTTACGATTGTAATGGCAGTAATGATGATTGCTGCGAACTTAATGGCGCAACAGGATCCTAAAGCAAAAGAAGTTTTGGATAAACTATCACAAACAACAAAGAGCTATAAAACGATTCAAATAGATTTCTCTTTTACGCTTGAAAACAAAAAGAACAATGTAAACCAAACCCACGAAGGGGTTGTAGCATTGAAGGGGAAAAGTTACCGGTTACACATGCCGGTGTTCAGTATGGATATTTTTTGTGATGGAACTACTACATGGAGTTATCTCACTGAAGCCAAAGAGTGCAACATCTCAGGTGTTGAGGACAGCAAAGAGGGCACACTAAATCCTGCTAATATTTTTACTATTTACGAGAAAGGGTTCAACTACTCATACATTGGGGAGGAGAATCTGGCAGGTAAAGCAGTTCATGTACTCGACCTTTTCCCTACAGACCAAAAGAAAGAGTTTGTGAAAGTCAGGTTGTATGTTGATAAAGTGAAGAATCAAATAGCAAAGGCTCAGACATTTAACAGAGATGGGAATACTTATATTTTAGTGCTAAAAAGTATGAAAACCAATGTTGAACTGAAAGATGATTACTTCAAATTCGATAAATCCAAATATCCGGGAGTGGAGATCAATGACATGAGATAATTCCTGTAAAGGATGAAAAATAAAAAAGGGGGAAATTTACCCCATTTTTATTTTTCATCCTTTACCTTTTTCTGGTGCATCATCTGGGCAACAGAGGCAATCTCAATGAAGCTGGTTCCTCCTCCAACACCAAAATTGCCACCTACATAAACAACTGTATCTTTTTCGGAAATGTATCCTCTTTCCACTAAATCGAGCAATGAGGTTTCAATGAGTTTGTATTTGTTTTTCTTCACAACAATTTCGCTGGCAAAGACACCATAGGAGAGCGCCAGCTCCCTTTTTACCCTTCCGGTATGACACTTGGCATAAACAGGCCGCGGACTTCTGAAGGCCGATATGTATCTGGCTATTTTTCCGGTCAGGGTATCTGTAATGATAGCTGCAACCTTTAGCTCACTCGCCGACATGACGGCTGCCTCAGCAAGAAAGGCAGATACTTCATTTTCGAGCCTTGGAACGGAAAGATCGTTTCTTTTGTCCTTGGAGGATTCTACTTCGATGGCAACGCGCGTCATAAGTTGGACAGCTTCGACAGGGTATTGTCCATAGGCAGTTTCTCCCGAAAGCATGATCGCATCGGTGCGATCGTAAATGGCTGTAGCCACATCACTAACTTCAGCTCGTGTAGGCCTTGGATTTGTGATCATGGTATGCAACATCTGAGTGGCGATGATGACCGGTTTCTTCCGTTCCACACACTTTCTGATCAATCTGCGTTGGATTGCTGGAATTTTCTCGGCGGGAATTTCAATGCCCAAATCACCCCGGGCCACCATGATTCCATATGCGTGGTCAAGAATTTCATCAATATTCTTTACCCCATCTGTGTCTTCAATCTTGGCAATGATCTTTATCTTACTGTTTTCCTGGTTCAGAATCTCCTGGACAGCAATGACATCCTCCTTGTTTCTAACAAAAGAGTGGGCAATAAAATCGAGGTCATTGGCGGCAGCCCACCGGATAAACAGCCGATCTTTCTCCGTAAGCGACGGCAAATTAAGGGAAACGCCGGGTACATTTATGCTCTTTTTATTTTTGATGTAACCATCATTACCCACCAGTGCTATTAGGCTGTCATCCGTTTTTTCAAGGACGGTTAACTCGAGCTCTCCATCGTCAATTAAAACGGAGCTCCCTACCGGGATATCTCTTGTAAAATTCACATAGTCAACTACCAATATCCCATCCCCTGATGGTTCGTCGCCGCATTTAATGGCGATACGATCACCTTTGTTAATCCTTACTGGTTCAGTGATGTTTTTTGTGCGGATTTCCGGACCTTTCGTATCCACCAAAATAGCAAGACAATCACAGACGGACCTTACATTCCTGATGATATTCATGGCGGATTCGGTGGTTTGGTGCGCAGTATTTATTCTTACGACATTCATCCCAGCGTCCATCAGGGCACGAAGAAAATCCGGTTCGCAATTCTTATCCGAGATGGTTGCTACTATTTTGGTATGTTTTTGTTTACTCATAATGGTCTTTCTCTTTAGGATGATAAGGTTAATAATTCCAATGAAATGACTGGTCAGATTCTATTTAGGTTCCGGTTTCAAGAAACTTTCAATCCCCAGTCGGTAGGAGTCAAGGCCAAATCCCATGATACTTCCACGGCAAACTGGTCCAATGATCGACTCATGCCGGAACGATTCACGTGTAAGGATATTTGAGATATGGACTTCGACCACTGGTGTTGTCACCGCCGCAATTGCATCTCTGATCGCAACTGATGTATGTGTGTAGGCCCCGGCATTCAGAACAATTCCATCTGCTGAAAAACCAATCTTTTGGATATAGGTAACAATTTCACCTTCCACATTCGACTGAAAATAGTCCAGAGTAATTTCCGGGTAGTGGGGTTTGATTTTTCCGAGCCATTCTTCAAAAGAACTGTTGCCGTAAATGCCTTTTTCCCTTTTCCCTAACAAATTGAGGTTGGGACCATTAACAATACTAATATTCATACGTATATATTTAGTTATTAGCGAATATTTAGAATCCTATTTGACCACTGATTTTTCAATTATAAATTCAACCATTTGAATTTTAGATAGATGCTGATGATCTGTTTATTCACTGCCTTGGGATATCACTTGTCAATCATCTGTCGATTCAAGCAGATTGAATATTTATCCGGAGAAAAACCCGTCTAAAATCGGAAAAAAAAATGACTGTTGTTTAAAAAAAATAAATTTTGAACTTTATATAACATATTTATTTCTCTCTATTGAAACAAAATTATATTTCATTTGTTTCAATAAAAAAAACAAGTTATGAACTGGACAGAAAGTAAAAAAGGATATGAGACATTTTTGAGACTGGAAAAATCCCTCTCTCAAAATTCAGTCAGTGCATACGTAAATGACATTCATAAACTTATTTCCTTCGTTGAAGAATATTATCCCGGACTTTCGCCTGAGGCAATTAGATTGGCTCAGCTTAGGAAATTTGTTGAATGGATGAATGAAAAGGGGGTCAGTCCCAGAACACAGGCACGTACGATCTCAGGTATCAAATCGTTTTATAAATTTCTTTTGATTGAGGAGGTGGTAGAGAATGATCCTACCACACTGCTCGAATCGCCCAAGATTGGGAGAAAGCTTCCGGATGTACTCACCGATGATGAGATCAATCGTTTGATTGATGCGGTAGATCTTGTAAAACCGGAAGGTTTGAGAAACAAAGCCATACTTGAAACACTTTATAGTTGTGGGCTAAGGGTCTCTGAACTCGTCAACCTCCGTCTTTCCAACCTCCATTTTGAGCAGGAATTCCTCAAGATTGCAGGTAAAGGTGAGAAAGAAAGATTGGTTCCCATCAGTAAACGGGCCATTGAAGATATCAAGAAATATATGGTAGGATACAGAAAGAAATTAAAAATTGATAAGTCAAGTGAAAACATACTTTTCCTGAACCGTCGAGGCAGGAAATTGAGCAGGGTGATGATCTTTACCATTATAAAAAATCTGGCGCTTAAAATTAAACTTGAAAAAAGTATCAGTCCGCATACTTTCAGGCACTCCTTTGCTTCAGCCTTGGTAAAAGGGGGTGCGGATCTTCGGGCAGTACAGGAGATGTTAGGACACGAATCTATTCTGACTACTGAGATTTACACACATCTCGATAAAGAATTTCTGAAGGAGACAGTCAATAAATTTCATCCACGGTCTTAGCATCACGGAAGGACAAATTGGAAAGCAAGAGGGCGTTGATTTTTTCAACGCCCTCTTGCTTCATATATCAAAAACATTAATTCATCGTTAAGTTTTATCAGGTTGATATATGTTAGGAAATTGGTTGTTCTTTTTTAAATAGATTTGCAATCGAGTTCATTATAAATAATTTAATATTCAGCGAAGTGGATCAGCAAGCAATTACATTGAATGATGCAATTCAGATGGGCAATCCCTCTGTTTATGAATTACTCTCCGAAAGAGGAAAGAATATTTTCTTTCCAAAACTGGGAATTTTGGCGCAGTCAGCTCAGGCGAAAGGTAAAGATATCAATGCAACCATCGGGGAAGCGGTTGAAGACAACGGGCATCCTATGCATCTTCCTGAACTAGGACAGCTGGTAAACTTACCGGATTCTCTGGTATTTACATACGCTCCCAGCTTTGGAAAACCGGATTTGAGAAACAGTTGGAAGAATTTTATCTATAAAAAGAATCCATCACTCGGGGAGACCCCAATCAGTCTGCCAATAGCAACGAACGGTATTACACATGGTATCAGTATTGCTTCATATCTTTTTGTAAATGAAGGTGATACAGTTATAATTCCGGATCTTTACTGGGAGAACTACTCATTAATATTCGAAAATAACTATTTAGGTAAGATTGAAACTTTCCCATTGTTTCAAGACGGTGGCTTTAACCATCAGGGACTTGGGAAAATTATGGACCAATCCTCCGGGAAGATTATCTTGCTTCTGAATTTCCCAAACAATCCATCCGGTTATACACCACTTGCAAGTGAAATTGACGGTATCGTTGATTTAATTTCCGGCCAGGCGAATAAAGGGAAAAAGGTAGTTGTTCTGATCGATGATGCCTATTTTGGACTGGTTTATGAAAAGGGTGTTTTCACAGAATCGATATTTACCCGACTTGCCACACTTCACGAAAATGTTCTGGCCGTCAAACTGGATGGAGCTACCAAGGAGGATTATGTATGGGGCTTCAGGGTTGGTTTTATCACCTATGGAGTGAAGAACGGAACTCCCGCAATTTATGAAGCATTGGAAAATAAAACTGCTGGAGCGGTTCGTGGAAACATATCCAACATTAGCCATCTTTCGCAGTCGTTATTGCAAAAGGCGTATTCGTCAGAAAATTATGATAAAAGCAAAGAGGAGAAGTTCAATATCCTGCATTCCAGGTATGAAAAAATAAAAGAAGTTTTGGCCAATCCAAAATTCAACCGTTATTTTTCCGCTCTACCATACAATTCAGGTTATTTCATGTGTATTGAATTGAGGGACGGTCTGAAAGCCGAAGATGTCAGGAAAATTCTTCTTGATAAATACAGTACTGGAGTTATTGTCTTTGGAAATTTAATCCGAATTGCGTTTTCTGCTGTACCCGAAGAGAAGATCAATCAGTTGATTGAGAATATCCATGCCGCATGCCAGGATTATTTAGTAAGTAAATAGCTTTTCAGCGCCGCTGAAATCTACAAATAGATCAGATTCATTATTAAATTCATATTCATGACAAACAATCAAAAATTAATTAGGTGGGTTAACGAATGGGCTGAACTGTGTCAGCCCGAAAAAGTTTATTGGTGTGATGGTTCACAAGAGGAGAATGATCGGTTGATGGCCGAAATGGTTGCCTCAGGAATGGCAGTTAAGCTGGATGATAAAAAACGTCCCAACAGCTATTACTTCCAATCTGACCCCAGTGATGTAGCACGTGTTGAAAATAGAACTTATATATGCTCGGAAAAGCAGGAAGATGCCGGTCCAACTAACAACTGGGCAGCTCCGGCCGAGATGAAGGCCACCTTAAAAGGCCTTTTCAAAGGGGCAATGAAAGGACGTACCATGTATGTAATTCCTTTCAGTATGGGACCTCTTGGTTCTGATATCGCCCACATTGGCGTAGAGATTACTGACTCTCCCTACGTAGTTGTTAATATGAGAGTTATGACCCGAATGGGGAAGGCTGTATTGGATGTTCTTGGAGATGGGGAATTCGTTCCTTGTGTTCATTCCAACGGCGCACCACTTCAACCCGGACAAAAAGATGTCAAATGGCCATGTGCGCCAATTGATCAAAAATATATCACCCATTTCCCCGAAACCAAAGAGATCATCGCTTACGGAAGTGGATATGGCGGTAACGCCCTGCTGGGCAAAAAATGTTTTGCACTCCGTATCGCCTCATCCATGGCCAAAGAGGAGGGATGGATGGCTGAGCACATGCTGATCATGGGTATTACCAATCCAAAAGGAGTAAAAAAATACATTGCTGCCGCCTTCCCAAGTGCATGCGGTAAAACGAACCTCGCCATGCTGATCCCAACAATTCCTGGATGGAAAGTTGAGACTGTTGGCGATGACATTGCCTGGATGAAATTTGGCAAGGACGGACAGTTATACGCCATCAATCCGGAAGCAGGGTTCTTTGGTGTGGCTCCCGGAACTTCCATTGATACCAATCCAAACGCAATGCTCTCAGCAGCATCGAATACGATATTCACCAACACAGGTTTAACACCGGACGGCGACATTTGGTGGGAAGGTATCGGATCAGAATGTCCTGCCGGAACTATCACCTGGACGAATGAAGTTTATGATAAAGCTTCAGGCAAACAGGTAGCGCATCCGAATGCACGCTTTACAGCTCCCGCATTCCAGTGTCCTTGTATCGATCCGGCCTGGGAAGATCCGAAAGGAGTTCCAATTTCGGCTATTCTTTTCGGCGGACGCCGTCCAAGTACCGTTCCGCTTGTATACCAGGCCATGAGCTGGGCACACGGAACATTTATGGGCTCGGTAGTAGGTTCTGAAGTTACTGCAGCAGCAATTGGCCTTAAAGCCGGTGTGCGCAGGGATCCATTCGCCATGCTTCCATTCTGTGGTTACAACATGGCCGATTATTTTGGTCATTGGTTAGCCATTGGAAAGAATGCCCCAAAACCGGAGGCATTGCCCAAAATTTTCAATGTTAACTGGTTCCGCAAGGACAAAGATGGCAAATGGTTGTGGCCGGGTTATGGCGATAACATGCGCGTTCTTGCATGGATTTTCGGAAGATGCGAAGGTACAGCCGCTGCCACTGAGACTGCCATTGGATTTGTTCCAACTGTGGATAGTATCGACATCAGCGGACTGGATGTCACCAAAGATGATATCGCAGAACTGGTCAAAGTTGACAAAGCCTTGTGGAAAGAGGAACTAGAACTTATCAAAGAGCAACAGGCTTCGCTTGGAGAGAGGTATCCCAAGGAGCTAAAATTACAGGTTGAACAACTAGAAGCAAGATTGGACTAATCATCAGATAGATATAGCATTAAAAACGCCTCAGAGATGGGGCGTTTTTTTTTGGGGGCTTAAAATCAAGGTTACATTTCAAACCAAGGCTTTACAATTTCTGTTTTGTCGCTTGGTTCAGCCTTATGTTTAAACTCGTTGGTTTTGTTGTTATAGAGGTAGTCATTTCCCCAGATCCGGTGATTAAGTTGAACCTGCTTAATTGCATCCAGGATGTAGTAAAGCTCCTCGTTGGTCATTGTTGGGTGAAGCGAAAGCCTGATCCATCCAGGCTTTTGGGACAAGTCTCCAAAATTGATTCGTTCTGTAATCTGTTTGGATAGCGCATAAGATACATCCAGGAGGAAGTGGCCGTAGGTTCCGGCACAAGCGCAGCCACCCCTAACTTGAATTCCGAACCGATCATTTAATAGCTTAACAACCAGGTTGAAATGGATATTTTCAAGATAAAAAGAGATGATCCCAAGCCGATCCTGAATGTTATTCGCCAAAATATGTAATTGTGGAATCTTTGGCATCTCCTCAAATACTATTTTGACCAGCTCTGCTTCCCGAATCTTCATCTGCTCTGTTCCCATCTGCTCTTTAAGCTTGATGCAAAGTGCGGCTTTAATAGTTTGCAAGAATGCCGGAGTTCCCCCATCTTCACGGGCCTCAATGTCATCGACATATTTGAATTCGCCCCAAGGATTGGTCCAGTCGACGGTTCCTCCTCCCGGATTATCAGGTACGGTAGAATTGTAAATTGCAGAATTGAATACCATGATGCCTGAGCTTCCGGGGCCTCCCAAAAATTTGTGAGGGGAAAAGAAAATTGCATCGAGGGCTTCCATTGGATTCTTCGGATGCATGTCTATCTTGACATAAGGAGCAGATGCTGCAAAGTCAACAAAACAAAGTCCTCCGTACTCATGCATGATCCTTGCCATTTCATGATAGGGGGTTGCAATGCCGGTTACATTGGAACATGCGGTAAAAGAGCCAATTTTCATCTTGCGGTTTTTGAGTTTTTCAATCTCTATTCGCAATTGTTCGGGATCCACAAGCAAATCCTTGTCGGGCGTTAATTGAACAACATCTGCAATGGTTTCCAACCAGGATGTATGGTTGGAATGGTGTTCCATGTGGGTAATAAATACGACTGGCCGCTCTTCACTTGTGATCGACTTTTGATCAAAAAACTTCACCATCGATCTTATTCCCAGGATTCGCTGCAATTTGTTTATCACGGTAGTCATGCCGGATCCTGCATTGATAATAACGTCATTTGGCCCGGCATTCACATGGGTTTTTATAATTTGCTGCGAATAATGATAGGCTTTGGTCATGAGCGTTCCTGTCTCACTGGTTTCGGTATGGGTATTTCCTACGAATGGACCAAATCTATTTGTAAGGAGATCCTCTATTGGCCGATACAATCTACCACTGGCAATCCAGTCGCCGTAAATAATTTTCATTTTCCCATAAGGAGAGGTGAAATCCTGATCTATACCAATAATATTATCTCTGAATTTGCTGAAGTAAGTTTCCATTTTTGAACGAATCAAGGAACAATTGCTTTGCAAAAGTAGCTCATTCAATTGAAAAGGTGCTGATGGAAATCAGGAGTAAGCTAAATTTTGCTGATGTATCCGCTTTTGGAATTTCTTCACAAGGGCTGCAACTTCAATTTTAGTGATATCGATAAAATTGTATCTTTGAATTATGACGAACAATGATATTTTGAAGAAATTACGGGTGGCCTTACGGCTGAGAGATGACGACATCGTCAAAATACTGACACTCGTTGATTTTAAGGTAACTACTACCGAACTTAGCGCTATCTTTCGTAAAGAGGATCACCCCAATTACAAGGAGTGCGGTGATCAGTTGCTGCGTAATTTTCTGAATGGGTTGATAATTCACCTCAGAGGACCGATGGAAAAGCCTTTGGCTACAAGTTCGGAAATTAAAAAGAAGATTATTGTCAGGAAGGTCAGGGATAAAGGATAAAGTGGAAACTCCCAATATTTGCAGCTTGAATTATTTTATTCCAAGTGAAATTGGATTTATCCATTCCACACATCGACCAATCAGTACATAGCTAATCGACATCAATCAGGGCCAAAATAGAGCGGACTAACAAATGAATCAATCTAATCAAACCAATCCAATACAAAAAGGTGATCCAAAAGTAGTTACGGCATGGGTTATGTATGACTGGGCTAATTCGGTCTACCAGCTCACCATCTCATCAACCATATTCCCCATTTATTACAATACGGTTACCCGTCATGGGAATGATTTCATGGTCTCCTTCTTTGGGTTGAAAATAGTCAATACCGTCCTATATTCCTGGGCCATCGCCGTGGCTTATCTCATTGTAGCAGCAGGCTCTCCGCTTTTCTCATCCATTGCAGACTACACTGGCAGGAGAAAGGGATTTATGCGGGCTTTCACCTGGATCGGTGCGGTTTCATGTGGCGCCCTCTATTTTTTTGATTCGCAACACATTGAATGGGGGATCGTCGCCTTTACATTGGGAACCGTTGGATATGGAGGGAGCATTGTCTTTTACAACTCTTTTCTTCCGGTTATTGCGGAACCGAAAGATCAGGACAATATCAGTGCGAGAGGGTATTCAATGGGTTATCTTGGTGGAGTGGTTCTGCTGCTTTTCAATTTGTTGATGATCATGATGCCCGAATGGTTTGGTTTTACAAAAGACTCTTCTCTACCGGCCAGAATATCCTTTGTAACTGTTTGTATCTGGTGGATTGGCTTCTCTACCATGACCTTCAGACATCTTCCAAAATACACTTTTGGAAAGCGGCAACACCGCGAAAATGTATTTACCAATGGATACAAGGAGTTGAGGGTGGTATTCAGACAAGTGCGTAGCTCTTATCAGCTAAGTATTTATTTGCTTGGGTTCTTTTTTATCATGATGGGAATCCTTACTACCATGTTTATGGCGGCCACCTTTGGGGAGAAGGAGTTAGGCCTGAAAGAGGGTGTACTCATCCCTACGATATTGGTCATCCAGCTAGTGGCCATGTTTGGTGCCTGGTTTTTTGCAAAACTTTCGGGCAGGATTGGCAATCTTAAGGCTATGATTGTGTCTGTTGTAATTTGGATCATGGTCTGCATTTATGCCTTTACCATCAGGCAAGCAGTTGGGTTTATTGTGGCGGCATTCGTAATAGGCATTGTCATGGGCGGATCCCAGTCGCTCGCCAGGTCGACCTACTCCAAAATGCTTCCGGAAACAACCGACCATACCTCCTTCTTCAGCTTTTATGATGTGACAGAAAAATTGGCTACGGTAGCCGGGACGTTCAGCTTTGGCATCATTGAAGCAATTACAGGGAGCATGAGATACTCGGTTTTGGCTATTACGGTTTTCTTTGGGGTGGGACTGGTATTTTTGGTGATGCTTTTGGCAAACCAAAGAAGGAAGATAAAGGATAAAGGATAAAGGGAAAAGGATAAAGTGAGGACACTGCGATCATGATTGTAGCTTCATAACTTATAACTCATTAATCATAACTTTTGGATTAGCGCTGTGATATTCTGAGTCCCTTACTTTATCCTTTTCCCTTTATCCTTTAACCTTTTTACTTTATCCTTCCCCCTGGGTTGGTTTCTCTGCATAGACCGTTATGCTGAAGATTCCGGCCCCTGAGGCTTTGTATTGCTCCAATTCATCTTTATTCAGGTAATTCAACATGATTTCATCGGGAACAGTGATCGCTTTTTCTTTGTGGATTTTTAGTTGAATAAATCCGGTATGTCCAATAATCCCGAGATATTGATTGAGTTGAATGGCGCCGGACACACAGCCGGCGTACATCTCTGCGGCTTCCTCTATTTTTTTTGGTAATTCACCTTTCAGTACAACATCTGATACCGATAAATGCCCTCCCGGTTTTAGTACCCTGAAGATTTCGCAGAATGCTTTCTGCTTATCAGGGACCAGATTTAAGACACAGTTGCTGATCACAACATCGGCCTTGTTTGCCGTAACGGGCATTTTTTCAATTTCACCCAACCTGAACTCCACATTCTTGAATTGTAGTTTTTCAGCGTTCACTTTGGCTTTTTCGATCATCTCTTTGGTCATGTCAATACCAATCACCTGTCCGGATTCACCCACAATGGCCCTGGCAACAAAGCAATCGTTTCCGGCCCCGGAACCCAGGTCAATCACGGTATCACCCTCTTTGATCTGTGCAAATTCTGTAGGAATGCCACATCCAAGTCCCAGATCTGCATCGGGGTTGTAACCTTTCAAATCCATGTAGTTTTCACTGAATATTGAATAATCTACTGATGAACAGCAACCGGTAGCACCACAACAAGAGCTTTCGTTCCGGGTTTTTGATTGTTTGGCTATCAAGCTATATTTTTCTTTGACAACCAGTTTGAGATCTTTTTCCATGATACTTATGAATTAAATTTGAATACCTGCTTTTTTTAACAGGAATAGCATAACCAAATAGCCCAGGACCATCAGGATGAGGGAAATTCCCA
>JBBIUJ010000029.1:0-21203 GCA_037440345.1 Prolixibacter sp. | reverse complement strand
ACAGGGATGATCGCCTTTGTTCTTGGCGTTATTGCTGCCTCAATTTTTGAAGCATCCAGGTTATAAGTCCTGGGATCAATGTCAACAAAGACTGGCACGCAGTTGGCTTCGATGACAATTGAAGCGGTTGCAATAAAGGTATATGGAGGAACAATCACCTCGTCACCGGGTTTAACACCGCAAGCAATGAGGGCCAGACGCAGGGCAACAGATCCATTTACGCAAGTAAGCGCATATTTTGTGCAGCAGAAAGCCGCGAACTCCTTTTCAAAGAGCGCCACTTCCCCGCCACAATCAGGATTTCCCCATTTGCCACTTCGTACGATATCAGCAACGATGTTGATATCGGTCTCATCGAAAAGCGGCCAATCGAAATCTCTCCCGACTGTTTTTGGTCCCCCGTTAATAGCTAAATTCTTCATCTGTTAATTAATTATAAGTGATCGTAGCATAGTTGTATGGTTTGAAGAGAGGACTCTGGCAAACATTCGACTGGTGGCCTGTTTTGGTTGATACACTGGGCGAAATAGGCAATCTCATTGTAGAACCCCTCCCCGGCGGAACCGGACGGTAACTCTTCAACGTTTGAATCTGTTGCCACTTTTATCACATCACCACTTATGGTCGAATACTGAACACTTGCCTTTTCAAAATTTGCCATATAGCCCGCCTGAAAAGGAAATGAAGAGTGAAAGATATTACCTCCCTCGATCTTAACATGGATATCTTTATCGAAATAATCCCACATTGCACTGATGTAATCATGTTTGCTCAGGAGCCCGGGGAGATAATCGCATCTAATACTTCCAGGTTTTCCAAGGATATAATTGACAAAATCAATGTCATGAATAACCAGATCGAAGAGGGCGCCTCCGGATGATCCAAACGAGATCCTCCGATCCATCCACTCCCCCCAGGCCGGTACACCCGAAAATCTTGACAGTGAGAGAAATTTGAGTGCTCCATAGGTTCCGTTGTCTATCCATTCCTTAAGTTTTTGATAAGGTGGCATAAACCTGACAACATGACCAATCATAAGTATTCGCTCCTTCTCCCTGGCAAGCCTGATAAGTTCTTCCGCCTGCTGAATGTTCAGACAAAAAGGCTTCTCCAGAAAAACATGTTTCCCGTGAAGCAACACTTTCCTGGTCATTTCATAGTGCAGATCTGTGTGAACACAAATATGGACAGCATCCAATTCTTCAAATTCAAGACAGTCGTCCAAACTACTGTACCTTCTAATTTGTGCAATTTGATCCGGATTTATTCCATCCGTGGCAAAATTGCCTGTTTTGGATAATAGTTTTTCTTCTACTGCCGTGGGATTCTTGTCGACAATTGCAACCAATTCCAAATCGCTATTCTTGAGAATATTTTCGGCATGGGTCATCCCCATAAATCCAAAACCCAAAATCGCGACTTTCTTCATTTGATTGACTTGTTTGCTATAAGTTCTATATTCTTAACTCTCCACACTACAAACTTATATTTTAATATTATTCCATTTTAATGCCGTATTGTCAAAGATTAATATAATTTTGTCAAGATATTACCTCAAATTAACTACTATGAAACAATAATATACCACACATGAAAGCAACCTATCAAAAGATACTGCTAAGTGAGGGTTCTTCATTTTTAGCCACAAGGTTAATATTACCTCGGTTTCATTCAGAATATCATTTCCATCCTGAATATGAATTGAAATATGTGATCGAAAGTAAAGGGAAAAGATTTGTTGGTGATACCATCGAGAATTTCCAGGAAGGGGATCTTATCCTTCTTGGTCCCAATATTCCGCACTATTGGAGAAACGATGCCATTCATGATCAGTCCGATCTGATGAAGGCAAAGGCCGTTGTCGTTCTTTTCTCTGAAGATTTCCTGGGAGATAAATTTTTTACCGTTCAGGAGATGATCCCCATTATGGAATTACTGAGAAAATCAAATGCCGGGCTGGCTTTTCCAAATGCCATTAACGGTCCAATACCACAGATGATGGAGGAGTTAACCATTTCGTCTGGGCCGCTTCGAATTATCCTGATGCTCAAAATTCTGGCTGAACTGACAAAAGCAGAATCCAGAAAGCTACTTACCGAAGAATTTTCATCCGGCACTCCATTTCTCGATGCCAATAGCCCTTCTTTTGTCAGACTTCAGAAAGTGCACCATTATGTGATAAAGAATTTTCATTCTCCATTGCAGATTGAAGATATAGCCCAAATTGCCAACATGACACCGCACGCTTTTTGCAAATATTTCAAGAAAAGTACCAAGAAGACATTTATGACATTCCTCAACGAACTGAGGGTCTGCCATGCAAAAAAATTATTGATTGAAAACCGGATTCCCATTTCACAAATCTGTATCGAATCGGGATTTAACAATATTTCCAATTTCAACAGGCAATTCAAGACTGGAACGAACATGACGCCGAGTGATTTTAAGGCGATGTATATCAATTAAATGTGAAAATATGAAAATATGAAAATATGAAAATGTGAAAATTAAAAGAAATATTATCCTGATTTGTACCAATCTACTCACTCATAACTTATAATTCATAACTCAATAACTACTTCATGAAACGTCTATTAACACTGATCATTTGTTCAATTTTACTTGCTGGTAGCAGTTTTGCTTCCGGGAAAAGCAGTGAATCAAAACTCCCCCAAAAACTTGCTGATTATCTTGCAACCAAACCGGAATATGTCAAAACCAAAGCAGAGATGATGAAATTCCGGGCAACCAAAATTCCTGTTGTTGGCGTTGCTGTTCACCGCGCCGCCAACGAATTTGCGCCTGAGAACACACTGGCAGCCATGCGAATCGCACTGGACCTTGAGGTGGATTACATCGAAATGGATGTCCGGCAGACCAAAGACGGCAAATCAATGATTCTGCACGACGGGAACCTGGACCGTACCACCAATGGGAATGGTCCATTAAAAGATCTGAATTTCAACGAAGCGAGGTCACTTTCTGCCGGCAAGTGGTTTGATCCGTTCTTTGCCGAAGAGAAGATTCCTACCCTGGAGGAGTCTTGCGCACTCCTGGCCGAGCACAACAAAAAAGCCAGGCACAAAACTTACTTTTACGTCGACTGCAAAGAGATCAATGCCAAAGTACTCATAGACTGCCTTGCCAAATATAATCTTTTGGAGGGTTCCGTTTTTTACATTAACGAGGCAAAACAAATCGATCAGATCAGGGCTTTGGCCCCGAAAGCCAAAATACTTCCCGGACTGAGAAGCGGTAAGGATTTCAACAAGATGGCGGATATCCTGCATCCTTATGCCCTGGACATCAGCTGGAAAGATATTTCCAAAGAACTGATCGACCATGCACATGCCAAAGGGGTAAAAATATTCTCAGATGGGTTTGGTGAGGATATGAATGTGGCATCTTATCAAAAGGCAATTCAATCCGGAATTGATGTGATTTCAACGAATAAAGTTTCTATTATTTGCGAGGCAGCAACAAAATAAACCGTCAAGGTTTCGGAAACCTTGACGGTTTGTTGCATCAAAAAAAATCCCCCTCGAATTCTCGAAGGGGATCTTTTTATGCCTGGCCTTTCGGCGTACCGAAAGGGGTAGATGGGAAAGGTTCGTATTCCCCTTGTATCTGAATCGATCCGTAGATCGCTTCGTATTTCTGGAGATTCTCCTGAAGCGCTTTCATCAGCCTTTTTGCGTGATCCGGCGTTAGAATGATCCTCGATTTCACCTGGGCTTTCGGTACTCCTGGCACCACCCTGACAAAATCAAGTACAAACTCCGAGGGAGAGTGGGTAATAATGGCCAGATTGGAATAGGTTCCTTGTGCCACCTCTTCGCTCAGTTCGATGTTAAGCTGATTTTGATTGTCGTCTTGCATCGCGAACTTTTTAAGATTACTCCTCTTCTTCTACTGTTTCGTATTTCTTGTGGTCGATCAGACGATCGTACTCATCTTTTGAACCTACCACGATATTTCTGAACATTGGGTTACCGGTACCGGCAGGGATTAGGTGTCCGCAAATAACGTTCTCCTTCAAACCTTCCAAATAATCGACTTTGCCATTGATTGCAGCTTCGTTCAATACTTTGGTGGTCTCCTGGAACGATGCGGCCGACATCCATGACTTCGTTTGAAGCGAAGCCCTGGTGATTCCCTGAAGAACCTGACTGGAGGTTGCAGGAACTGCGTCCCTTGCTTCGACCACTTTCTTGTCGCGACGTTTCAACATTGAATTCTCATCCCTCAATCGACGGGCGGTGATAATCTGTCCGGCTTTCAGGTTTTCTGAATCTCCTGCATCCGTAACGATTTTCTTACCAAATACCCAGTCATTCTCAGTATTGAACTCCATCTTGTCAACGATCTGTTTTTCAAGGAAGCGTGTATCTCCCTGGTCAACGATCTCAACCTTGCGCATCATCTGGCGAACAATCACCTCGAAGTGTTTGTCGTTGATCTTCACACCCTGCATCCGGTAAACATCCTGAACCTCGTTCACGATATACTCCTGAACTTTGGTCGGCCCTTTGATGGCAAGTATATCCGAGGGAGTGGTGGCGCCATCTGACAATGCAATACCGGCGCGAACATAGTCGTTTTCCTGAACCAGTATCTGGCGGGAAAGCGGTACAAGATATTTCTTTTGTTCTCCGGTGCGTGACGTAATGGTGATCTCGCGGTTACCCCGTTTAATTTTACCAAGAGATACCTCTCCGTCGATTTCAGAAACAACCGCAGGATTGGATGGGTTACGCGCTTCGAAGAGTTCGGTAACCCTTGGAAGACCACCGGTGATGTCACCGGCTTTTCCAGAGGCCCTTGGAATTTTTACCAGAACATCCCCGGCCTTCACCATCTGCCCTTCGTCCACGCTGATGTGACCACCAACGGGAAGGTTGTACAACCTGATGTCATCGCCATTCTCATCAAGAATTCGCAACGTTGGGTTCTTGGTTTTATCCCTTGTTTCAATTACTACTTTTTCTCGGTAACCGGTTTGCTCGTCAGATTCTTCACGATAGGTTGTACCATCGATGAAGTCCTGGAAGTTGACCCTTCCGTTGAACTCCGTAATGATAACCCCGTTGTAAGGATCCCATTCGCAAACGACTGAATCTTTCTTTATTTCTGAACCGTTTTGGATGAACAATTTCGATCCGTAAGGCATAGAGTGTGTGGACAGCGGGATTCCGGTGTTTTTGTCCAGAATCTTCAACTCGGCCAAACGGCTCACCACGATATCAACTTTTTCGCCCTTTTCATCGGTCCATTCTACTGTACGTAACTCTTCAATTTCAGCAATACCATCGTAACGCGAAATCACGGTAGATTGTGTGGAGACGTTACCCGCGATACCACCTACGTGGAAGGTACGAAGTGTCAACTGCGTTCCAGGCTCGCCGATGGACTGTGCTGCAATTACACCGACTGCCTCACCCATCTGAACCATTTTACCGGTTGCCAGATTACGTCCGTAACATTTTCCGCAAACGCCATTCTCTGCTTCACAGGTAAGTACCGAACGAATCTCAACTCTTTCAATCGGTGAGTCTTCGATTACAGCAGCAATCTCTTCTGTAATCTGCTCGCCCGAATGAACGATCAATTTCCCAGTCATCGGATGGTAAATATCGTGGACCGTGGTACGGCCCAGAATTCTTTCAGACAAGGAGGCCACAACCTCTTCATTGTTTTTCAGCGCAGAGGCGATCAGGCCGCGGAGTGTTCCGCAATCGGGTTCGTTGATGATTACATCCTGTGCAACATCTACGAGACGACGGGTCAGGTATCCTGCGTCAGCTGTCTTCAGCGCCGTATCGGCCAAACCTTTACGGGCACCGTGGGTAGAGATAAAGTATTCAAGTACCGAAAGACCCTCCTTAAAGTTAGCAAGGATCGGGTTCTCAATAATTTGTGATCCGGTGGATCCTGATTTCTGGGGTTTAGCCATCAATCCACGCATACCGCACAACTGGCGGATCTGCTCTTTGGAACCACGGGCCCCGGAGTCCAACATCATGTAAATGGAGTTGAATCCCTGTTTATCTGTACTGATGGTTTTCATCACATTCTGCGTCAACTTGGCATTTACGTGTGTCCAGATATCGATCACACCGTTGTACCTTTCGTTGTTGGTGATGAAACCCATGTTGTAGTTGTTCGAAATCTCTTCGACGCCGGCATATCCCTCCTCAACCATTTCGGTTTTTCCTTCCGGGATAATAACATCATCCAGGTTGAATGAAAGACCGCCACGGTAAGCCATCTTGTACCCAAGGTCCTTGATGTCGTCCAAAAACTGCGCAGTGGTAGCATTGTTGGTTCTTTTCAGAATATCAGCAATGATATCGCGCAGGGCCTTCTTGGTCATCAATTTGTTAAGATAACCGGCCTCTTTTGGTACGAATTCATTGAACAAAATACGACCAACCGTAGTCTCTAAGGTTACTAATTTTGATTCTCCGTTCTCATCCAGATCGAGGACTTTGCAGTTAACGATGGCGTGCATGTCAACTTTGCCTTCGTTGTAGGCGATGATCGCCTCCTCTGAAGAGTAAAAAGAGAGTCCTTCACCTTTTGCCCCTTTGCGGTGTTTGGTCATGTAATAAAGACCAAGGACCATATCCTGGGACGGTACCGTAATCGGAGCGCCATTGGCAGGGTTCAAGAGGTTGTGGGATGAGAGCATCAGAAGCTGGGCTTCAAGAATGGCGGCATTCCCAAGTGGCAGGTGAACAGCCATCTGGTCACCGTCGAAGTCGGCATTGAAACCGGTACATACAAGCGGGTGCAGACGAATTGCCTTCCCTTCGACCAATACCGGCTGGAAAGCCTGAATAGAAAGTCTGTGCAAAGTAGGGGCACGGTTCAGCAGAACAGGGTGTCCTTTCATCACATTCTCCAGGATATCCCAAACAACGGGATCCTTGCGATCAACAATCTTCTTGGCTGATTTAACTGTTTTGACAATTCCGCGCTCAATGAGCTTACGGATGACAAACGGTTTATACAATTCTGCGGCCATCTCTTTTGGAACACCGCACTCATGAATTTTAAGGTTTGGACCTACAACAATGACCGAACGGGCTGAGTAATCAACACGTTTACCGAGCAAATTCTGGCGGAAACGTCCCTGCTTGCCTTTCAGCGAGTCGGAGAGTGATTTCAATGCACGGTTGTTGTCTGTCTTAACGGCGTTGGATTTGCGGCTGTTGTCGAACAATGAGTCGACAGCCTCCTGCAACATCCTTTTTTCGTTACGAAGAATGACCTCCGGCGCTTTGATTTCAATCAATCTTTTCAGACGATTGTTGCGGATAATTACCCTGCGATACAGGTCGTTCAGGTCGGAAGTAGCGAAACGGCCACCATCCAATGGAACCAACGGACGAAGATCCGGCGGAATAACCGGAACAACCTTCACGATCATCCACTCGGGTTGATTTCTTACCTTGGATGAGCGGAAAGCTTCAACAACCTGCAAACGCTTAAGCGCCTCACTCTTACGCTGTTGTGACCCTTCGTTGCCTGCCTTGTTGCGCAGGTCATAAGAGAGTTCATCCAGGTCGAGCCTTGAAAGCAGTTTGTACAATGCCTCGGCGCCCATGTCGGCGATGAACTTATCAGGATGTTCGTCATCCAGAAGCTGGTTCTCCTTTGGCAGCGAATCGACAATATCAATGTATTCTTCTTCCGTTAGGAAATCGAGGTATTTAATACCGTCATTGCGCTTAATACCCGGATTGATAACGACATAACGTTCGTAATAGATGATCGAATCAAGTTTCTTGGTGGGCAGACCAAGCAGGTAACCGATCTTGTTGGGCAAAGACTTGAAATACCAGATGTGCACCACAGGCACCACCAGTGAAATGTGGCCCATTCTTTCGCGGCGCACTTTTTTCTCTGTAACTTCAACGCCACAGCGGTCGCAAACGATACCGCGATAACGGATGCGTTTGTATTTTCCGCAATGACATTCGTAATCCTTCACCGGCCCGAAAATTCTTTCGCAAAAAAGCCCATCACGCTCGGGTTTGTAAGTCCGGTAGTTGATGGTTTCAGGTTTTAGAACTTCTCCATGCGAACGTTCAAGAATCTCTTCGGGTGAAGCAAGACTGATACTGATCTTGGTGAAATTACTTTTAACCTTGTTATCTCTTCTGAATGCCATAATTTATAGGGAATATTTGTAACATAACCAAATGATAAACAAAAAGCCGGCATCCGCAGAGAGACCCTCCGGATGCTGACAAACCAATTATTCTAAGTTTACACTTAAACCCAGTCCCCTGAGTTCGTGCAACAGAACGTTCAATGATTCAGGGATACCAGGCTGCGGCATCGGATCTCCTTTGACGATGGATTCGTATGCCTTGGCGCGACCCATCACGTCATCAGATTTCACCGTAAGGATCTCCTGCAGGATATTGGATGCGCCGAATGCTTCGAGCGCCCAAACCTCCATTTCACCAAAACGCTGTCCTCCGAACTGCGCCTTACCGCCAAGAGGCTGCTGGGTAATCAATGAATAAGGACCAATTGACCGGGCATGCATCTTGTCTTCCACCATGTGGCCGAGTTTCAGCATGTATATGACACCTACAGTCGCAGGTTGGTCGAATTTTTCGCCGGTTTCACCATCGTGCAGCCAGGTTTTTCCAAATCTGGAGACACCAGCCTTTTCGGTATATTCAGAAATCTGATCGAGGGTAGCCCCATCAAAGATCGGCGTAGCAAATTTCACACCAAGTTCTTTACCTGCCCAACCCAAAACAGTCTCATAGATCTGTCCGAGGTTCATACGGGAAGGTACACCGAGCGGGTTCAGAACGATGTCGACCGGCGTACCGTCGGAAAGGAATGGCATATCCTCGTCGCGAACGATCCTGGATACGATACCCTTGTTTCCGTGACGACCTGCCATTTTATCACCAATTTGGAGTTTACGCTTTTTGGCAATGTAAACTTTGGCCAACTGAAGGATTCCGGCTGGAAGTTCGTCCCCAATGGTAACATTGTAACGTTTCCTGCGGGCAACGGCTTCAGCCTCCTTGTACTTCATGATGAAATTGTTCACAAGGGCGTAGATCATATCGTTCTTGTCCTTATCGGTGGTCCACTTACCAGGATTGACGTTCAGATAATCGATCATCTGAAGTTGTTTCTGGGTAAATTTCACACCCTTTGGAATCAAGTCGGTATTGAAATAATCTTTCACTCCCTGAGATGTTTTACCATTCACCAGGTTGAAAAGTTTCTCAACAAGGATATCCCTCAATTTGTTGGTTTCGACTTCAAAATCGCGGTCAATCTGCTCGAGCAGCGGTTTTGTCGCTACTTTCCCTTTTTTCTCCTTGACCACCCTTGAGAAGAGTTTCTTGTCGATCACCACACCATTAAGAGAAGGAGAAGCCTTCAAAGAAGCATCTTTTACATCGCCGGCCTTGTCGCCGAAGATGGCACGCAGCAATTTTTCTTCAGGTGATGGATCTGATTCCCCTTTGGGAGTAATCTTTCCTATCAGGATATCGCCGGGTTTAACGATGGCGCCAATACGGATCAATCCGTTTTCGTCGAGGTTGCGGGTAGCTTCCTCACTGACGTTTGGAATATCAGAAGTAAACTCTTCAGAGCCTCTTTTGGTATCACGAACTTCAAGCGAATACTCATCCACATGAATAGATGTGAAAATGTCGTCGCGAACGATCCTTTCGGAGATCACGATGGCATCCTCATAGTTGTAACCCTGCCATGGCATGAAGGCAACCTTCAGGTTACGTCCAAGTGCAAGCTCTCCGCCGGCAGTGGCATAACCTTCGGTCATAATATCACCCTCCGCAACACGCATTCCCTTTTTAACCATTGGTTTAAGGTCGATACAGGTGCCCTGGTTGGTTTTCTTGTATTTTGGTAAAATATATGTTTTGGTCTCGAGATCGAAACTTACATATCGCTCTTCGTCAGTCATATCGTAACGCACAACGATCTTGTCTGCATCTACATATTCAATGACCCCTGGTCCTTCAGCCACGATATTGATACGGGCATCCTTGGCGATGTTGCGCTCTAGACCAGTACCAACGATTGGAGATTCAGGACGCATAAGCGGAACTGCCTGGCGCATCATGTTGGATCCCATCAGGGCACGGTTGGCATCATCATGTTCAAGGAAGGTAATCAATGAAGCAGCGATAGAAGCGATCTGGTTTGGACCAACGTCCATCATGTCGGCATCTTCGCGGTTGGCCAACGGATAGTCTGCATCCAGACGGGCTTTCACCTTCTGGTTGATAAACCTGCCATCCTCATCGATCAATGCATTGGCCTGTGCGATAATTTTGCCCTCCTCCTCTTCGGCTGTGTAATAAGCAACATCATCGTTGTTCAGATTTACTTGTCCTGCAGCCGCTTTACGATAAGGTGTGGAAATAAATCCCAGATTGTTGATCTTGGCAAACACGCAGAGAGATGAGATCAATCCGATGTTTGGACCTTCCGGCGTTTCGATCGGACACAACCGACCGTAGTGGGTATAGTGAACGTCACGAACCTCGAAACCGGCCCTTTCGCGGGAAAGTCCGCCTGGCCCCAAAGCAGACATACGACGTTTGTGCGTCATCTCTGCCAAAGGATTGGTCTGGTCCATGAATTGTGACAATGCATTGGTTCCAAAGAAAGAGTTGATCACCGAAGACAATGTCTTGGAGTTGATCAGATCAATCGGCGTAAACACCTCGTTGTCACGAACATTCATTCTTTCGCGAATGGTCCTGGCCATCCTGGCCAAACCTACGGCGAACTGCGTAAACATCTGCTCACCAACAGTCCTTACGCGTCTGTTGGACAGGTGGTCGATGTCATCAACATCAGTTTTTGAGTTCACCAGTTTGATCAGGTACTTGATGATCTCGATGATATCGTGGTTGGTTAACACACGCGTAGTCATCTCGATGTTCAGTCCCAATTTTTTGTTGATCCGGTAACGGCCTACTTCGCCGAGGTCATAGCGGACTTCAGAGAAGAACAGTTTGTCGATAACGTCCCGTGCTGTAGCTTCATCAGGCGGTTCAGAATTTCTGAGCTGACGGTAGATGTAAAGCACGGCTTCCTTTTCGGAGTTACACTGGTCTTTCTGTAATGTATTGTAAATGATCGCATAGTCTCCGTTAACAGCATCCTCTTTGTGAAGAAGGATGGTTTTTGTACCGGATTCCAGGATCTCATCAACATGTTCATTGGTGATCACGACTTCACGGTCGACGATCACCTCATTTCTTTCGATGGAGACCACCTCGCCGGTATCTTCATCCACGAAATCTTCTACCCAGGTTTTCAAAACACGGGCAGCAAGTTTTCTTCCGACAACCTTTTCAGGGCAGCTTTTGAAATTTTGATCTCGTCGGCAAGGTCAAATATTTCCAGAATATCTTTATCGCTTTCGTATCCGATCGCGCGCAGAAGTGTCGTTACAGGCAACTTTTTCTTGCGGTCGATGTAGGCATACATCACGTTGTTGATGTCTGTGGCGAATTCAATCCAGGACCCCTTAAACGGGATTACCCTGGCCGAATATAGCTTCGTACCGTTGGCATGGACGCTCTGACCGAAGAATACCCCGGGTGAACGGTGAAGCTGGGAAACAACGACCCTTTCGGCGCCATTGATCACAAAGGAACCGGTTTGAGTCATGTACGGAACAGTCCCCAGATAGACATCCTGAACCACGGTGTCAAAATCTTCGTGCTCAGGATCAGTGCAAAACAATTTCAGTTTTGCCTTTAAAGGGACACTAAACGTAAGTCCGCGCTCGATACACTCTTCGATGCTGTATCTCGGGGGATCGACCTGATAGTCAATAAACTCTAAAACAAAATTATTTCTCGTATCGGAAATAGGGAAATTTTCCTGAAAAACCTTGAAAAGGCCTTCGATTTTGCGATCTTCCGGAGAGGTTCCCAATTGGAAAAATTCTTTGAAAGATTGAATTTGAACCTCCAGGAAATCGGGGTATTCAAATTTGCTTCTGGTGGACGCAAAACTAATCCTTTGTTGTATATTCATTGAGGGCATTAGCTACCAAATTAAAGAACCAAAATAAAAACATAAAAAGGTTTAGAATCCCTTGGGAGGATCCTAAACCGTATAACCTAACCAGGACAGGTCAATTCCTATCTGATTTCAACTTCAGCTCCGGCCTCTTCAAGCGCAGCTTTCAGTGATTCTGCTTCTTCTTTTGAAACTTTTTCTTTGATCGCCTTTGGTGCTGCATCGACCAAATCCTTTGCTTCTTTCAAACCAATACCTGCGAGGTCTTTAACCAATTTAACAACAGCTAATTTGGATTGGCCACCGAATTTGAGGATTACATCAAATTCGCTTTTTTCGACCGGTTCTGCAGCTTCAGCTGCTGCCGGTGCTGCGGCCACTGCAACTGCAGCTGCGGCTGGTTCAATACCGTATTCTGATTTGAGGATACCTGCAAGTTCGTTAACTTCTTTGACAGTCAGGTTAACCAATTCTTCTGCAAGTTTTTTAAGATCTGCCATACTACTTGAGATTTTAAATATTAATTGTATTGTTTTTTCTTACTTGTAATTTACTTATGCGTTGCGTTGTTCCAATGTTTTCAACACACCTGAAATGGTCTGACCACCTGATTGAAGGGCAGAAACAACGTTTTTCATTGGCGATTGCAACAGCGTAATGATGCCACCGATAAGTTCTTCTTTTGATTTGATGTCAACCAGGGCATCCAATTGATTTTCTCCAATATAGGCACACTCTTCAACGAATGCAGCTTTAAAAACCGGCTTTTTGTTCTTTTTTGCAAACTCTTTAATCAGTTTTGCAGGAACGTTTCCGGTATTGGAAAACATGACGGATGTGGTGTCTTTAAGTACATCGTACAGTTCTGAAGTCTCCTTTGTGGAATTCTCCAGCGCTTTACGGAGCAGCGTATTTTTAACTACAACCAGTTTTACTTCGCGCTTGTTACACAATCTTCTCAGATTACTTGTAACCTCTGCGTTTAGACCTGAGATATCGGCAATGTAAAAATGGCTGTATGAATTGATCTCATTGGTCAATTGTTCAATAACCTCTAATTTGTCTGATCTTTTCATCGCAACTATTTAACTTTCCAGGCAGGATTTAGGCTCTACCTGAATGCCGGGGCTCATGGTGCTGGATAGGTAGATACTTTTGATGTAGGTACCTTTAGCAGCAGAGGGTTTTAATTTTTGAATCGTGTGAACAAATTCCTTTGCATTTTCCACAATTTTGGTGGGATCGAAAGAAACTTTTCCGACGGAAGTGTGAACGATACCGAATTTGTCAACCTTGAAATCGATTTTACCCATCTTTACTTCTTTGACGGCTTTTCCGACTTCCATGGTTACGGTTCCGCTCTTGGGATTGGGCATTAAGCCTCTGGGGCCTAAGATACGACCCAACGCACCAACTTTTCCCATCACAGGGGGCATCGTGATAATAACGTCTACATCGGTCCAACCACCTTTGATTTTATCGATGTAATTATCAAGTCCTACGAAATCAGCACCGGCTTCAGTTGCTTCGGCCTCCTTGTCAGGAGTTACCAACGCCAAAACACGTACCTCTTTCCCTGTTCCATGGGGCAAAGTTACTACACCACGAACCATCTGATTAGCTTTCCGAGGGTCTACTCCCAACCGGACATCAATGTCAACGGAAGCATCGAACTTAGTAAAGGTAATTTCCTTTACCAGGCTGGCAGCATCCCGAAGTTCATAGATTTTCCCGGCCTCGAGTTTCTCCAATGCAGCTTTCTTATTCTTGGTAACTTTTGCCATTTAACCTTAACTTTTATTAGTTATTAAAAGGTGATTGACCTGTTACGGTTATCCCCATACTTCTTGCAGTACCTGCTACCATGCGCATACCTGCTTCAACCGAAAAGCAATTAAGGTCAGGCATCTTAATCTCAGCAATCTCCCGTACCTGATCCCAGGTAACCGCTCCAACTTTTTTTACGTGAGGCTCAGCAGATCCTGATTTGATCTTTGTTGCTTCAAGTAACTGAATGGCCACCGGCGGAGTTTTTACGATAAAGTCGAAAGACTTATCTGCAAAAACAGTGATGACAACCGGCAATACTTTACCGGCCTGGTCCTGGGTCCTGGCGTTGAATGCTTTACAGAACTGCATGATGTTCACACCCTTCGATCCCAAAGCGGGACCTACCGGAGGTGAAGGATTTGCTGCACCACCCTTGATCTGTAATTTGATAAATCCAGCAATTTCTTTAGCCATAACGTTTTATAAAAAAATTTACTTTACTCCTTTTCCACTTGCATAAAGCTAAGCTCCAAGGGGGTTTTACGACCGAAAATCTTGACCATTACCTTAAGTTTCTTACGTTCCGCATTGATTTCCTCAATGGTTCCGTTGAAACCGTTAAATGGTCCGTCGGTCACTTTTACGGTCTCTCCGACGAAGAAAGGCACATCGAAATCTTCGCCGCTCTCCTGAAGTTCATCCACTTTACCCAAAATCCGGTTTACCTCAGCAAGACGCATGGGGACAGGATCGCCGCCCTTGGTATCTCCAAGAAAACCGATAACATTTGGAATGTTTCTGAGCTTGTGAGGAGTTTCCCCAACCAAACTGGCTTCAATCAGTACATATCCGGGAAAAAAATTGCGGTCTTTTGCAACTTTCTTTCCATTACGGATCTGAAAAACCTTTTCGGTGGGAATTAAGACCTGAGAAACATTATCCTGAAGACCGCCATTGGCTATCTCATTCTCGATATACTCTTTTACCTTCTTCTCTTTACCTCCGATGGCTCTAAGAACATACCACTTGTGTTGACTTTCGCTCATAGGGATCTCTTCAGGAAAAAATTAATAGAAAAAACTGTAGACGACCTTCATGACGCCTCTAAAAGTGACATCAATACCGAAGATCAACAGTGCGATTATAAGGGAAGCAACTAATACAACAATAGCACTACCCCTTAACTCACTCCAGGTGGGCCATGAGACCTTCTGGACAAGCTCGGTGTAGGCTTCAGTAAAATAATTCGTTAATTTCATTCTAGAAAATTTTGAATTTTTAGACGGATAGGAAGAGTCGAACTTACCTTTGCTTCCGACAAGCTATCCGTTGTAAAAGTCCCGGACAGAAGTCCGGGACTTTCTCTATTTGAAGTATTTAACTTCGGCTTATTTTAAAATCTCAGTAATCTGACCGGCACCTACTGTACGTCCACCTTCGCGGATAGCGAAACGAAGACCCAGGTTCAATGCAACAGGATAGATCAACTCAACTGTGATAGTGACGTTGTCACCTGGGAGGATCATCTCTGTTCCTTCAGGAAGGTTGATTTCACCGGTGATGTCCAATGTACGGATGTAGAACTGAGGACGGTATTTGTTGTGGAATGGAGTGTGACGACCACCCTCTTCTTTCTTCAGGATATAAACCTCAGCTTTGAAAGTTGTGTGAGGAGTGATTGAACCTGTTTTTGCAAGGATCATACCACGCTTGATCTCTTTTTTGTCAACACCGCGAAGCAACAAACCTACGTTGTCACCAGCTTGTCCGTCATCAAGGATCTTACGGAACATCTCAACACCTGTACAAACTGTTTTGCGGTTCTCTGCACCAAGACCAATCAATTCGATTTCGTCGCCGGTGTGAATTTTACCCATTTCAATACGACCAGTTGCAACAGTACCACGACCTGTGATTGAGAATACGTCCTCAACCGGCATCAGGAATGGTTTGTCAACATCACGCGGAGGAATTGGAATCCAGCTATCAACTGCATCCATCAGTTCCATTACTTTTTCTTCCCATTGTGGCTCACCATTCAGTGCACCCAGTGCAGAACCCTGAATAACAGGAGTATTGTCACCGTCAAAATTGTAGAAAGAAAGCAGGTCACGGATCTCCATCTCAACCAGTTCGAGGATTTCAGGATCTTCAACCATGTCAACTTTGTTCATGAAAACAACCAGACGAGGAACGTTTACCTGACGTGCAAGCAGGATGTGCTCGCGGGTCTGAGGCATAGGACCGTCTGTTGCGGCAACAACGATGATAGCGCCGTCCATCTGGGCAGCACCAGTTACCATGTTCTTAACATAGTCAGCGTGACCTGGACAGTCAACGTGTGCATAGTGACGATTCTCTGTAGAGTATTCGACGTGAGCAGTGTTAATGGTAATACCACGCTCTTTCTCTTCAGGAGCGTTGTCGATAGAATCAAATGTCTTGATTTCTGAAAGGCCCTTCTTTGCCAGAACCATGGTGATCGCGGCAGTAAGAGTAGTTTTTCCGTGGTCAACGTGACCAATAGTACCAATGTTTACGTGGGGTTTAGACCTGTCGTAATGTGCTTTTGCCATAATAAGTAATTTTAATTCTAGTTATATATTTACGTTCATCTAATCTCTTTTAAACCAATAGGCTGTAAGCTTTTCAGCCACAACCATACCACTCTTAGTGGTCTCTCACTAAGTATCTTAAAGCAAACTGGAGCGGGAGACGGGACTCAAACCCGCGACCCTCAGCTTGGAAGGCTAATGCTCTATCAACTGAGCTACTCCCGCTTATTTGCTCAACTTTGCCCCGGAGATAAACTTCTCGCGAATGGTGGGGAGAGCAGGATTCGAACCTACGAAGGCATACGCCAGCAGATTTACAGTCTGCCCCAGTTGGCCGCTTTGGTATCTCCCCTATCGGGATAATGCCACTACGACAAGAACATCATCAATTCCAAAGAGCAAACCATTTTCTCCGATTTTACTCTTCAAAAATGGTTTGCAAATTTAATCTATTTTTTTTTCTTATAGTCAAATCACCAGACTTTTTTTCAAATTATTTGTTAATGGTTTTGGTTTTGTATTTTTCCATCTGTTTTTTCAGCGCTTCTACGGTCAAATCAATGGCCTCTTCGAATGTTTTTGCCTGCTTTTTGGCAAACAAAGGATCGTTGGAAGGAACAGAAAGTTTAATTTCACTCACTTTATTTTCACGCTCTTCGTCTTTTTCGAGCTTCAACATCACTTCCGCCCCTATAACACTGTCAAAAAATTGATCCAGCTTGTTTAATCGCTTTTCACAAAAGTCAAGCAATTTTTGATCGGCTTTAAAATGAACTGTTTGTACTTTTACATCCATAATTGTTCCTCCTCTATTTTAAGCCCGTTTCCGGACTTGGTTGTATTTTCTCATTTCTACGCTCTGGGATGAGCAAGGTTGTATATTTTCTTCAGTTTTTCAAAAGAAGTGTGCGTGTAAACCTGGGTTGCTGCCAGACTGGCATGTCCGAGCAGCTCTTTGATGGCATTTAAATCTGCCCCACGGTTCAAAAGATGGGTGGCATAGCTGTGTCGCAGAATGTGCGGACTACGTTTTTCCATGGTCGTAACCAGACTTAAGTATTTTCGGACAATCCTGTAAAGAAGCTTATCGTAAATCTGCTCTCCCTTGTCTGTAACAAACAAATAACTGTTCGAATCCCCAAAAAGTTCATTCCGAACCTCCAAATAATTGTTCAGTTCCAGCGCTATTTCTGAAGGGAAAGGGATCAACCGCTCTTTGTTCCTCTTTCCCAATACTTTCACTACTTTTTCTTCAATTCGAAGGTCATTCATCCGGATTCCCTTCAGTTCTGAAAGCCTCATCCCGGTACCATAGAATAGGGAAATGACTGCCTTGTCACGCAATCCTGTAAAATCACCGGCAAAGAAAGAGAGATCCAGCAACCGATCCATCTCCTTCTCCTGCACGAACTGAGGCAATTTCTTCCCGCTACGGGGAACCACCACCAGATCGGTCGGATTTTTTTCCATCAATCCTTCCCTTAGCAGGAATTTATAAAGAGAGCGGAGTGTTGACAATTTGCGTTTGACACTGACTACCGTCAATCCCTGATCCATCAAAGAAATGACCCATTGCCTGATCAAATGATAGTCGACCTCGACCAAACAAAAATCCCCGACCATTTCACTGCCAAACAGAATGAATTGGTCGAGGTCTTTCTCATAAGCAGTAGCCGTATGTTCGGAATACCGCTTTTCATATTTTATATAATTGAGAAAATGCGCGAGATGTTGCATCCAAACAAAGATTGAAATCGGAAGGAATTTACTAAAAAATATCCTTCAATGTACAATCTTCAGTGATAAATCCTCAATTATCTTCCGAACGTTGCAAATTCTCGATGTAAATAGCCTTTTTAATCTCAGTACGACGGGTAATAGAGGGTTTTTCAAAGGCTTGACGGCCACGAAGTTCTTTCACAGCACCGGTCTTTTCAAATTTTCTTTTGAAACGCTTCAATGCCCTTTCGATGTTCTCACCGTCTTTGATAGGAATAACAATCATACATTAAAATTTTTTACTTTGTTCTTTGTCTTTTCGGGTCGCAAATTTAGAAATATTCCTCAACACATGCAAGATTTGTGGACAAATTTCGTAAAAATCTAAAAAAATCAGGGCTGACCTTCTCCAATCACAAGATATGGCAGCAAATGTTGCAACGAATCGGACGAAAATAGCGTCGCCAAATCCTCCTTCCCTTTGAATTTCCCATTGGTATCCCTGCTTCGGACTATTTTCTTGGCCTGCCTGAACCCGATATACGGGTGCCTTCCCAGTTCTGACAGTGATAGAAAATTAATTTCAATTTTCTTTATTGCAGCAGGATCGGCAACAAATTGAGGAGAAGCCTTTGACCACAATTCATCCGACATACCATAAATCTCCTTAAGTTGGGCAACCTCATAAAACCCGCCAAGCAACCTCCGGTATTTAATGATCCTGGATGCCAGGACAGGTCCGATACCAGCAAGCGCTTCCAGTTGGGCAGAATCGGCCTGATTGACTTCTACTACAGTAAGATTTTTCTTTACGCTTTCCCGGGATATTGAAGATGAGTCTTTGCTATTAATTCGTGACCTTCCAGTTTTGAAATTCGATCCAGAATTTGATTTAAAATTTTTCATCTCTGCCATTTCTGGTATCACCAGATGCCTTTCCAACTTTTGATACAGATCATCAGTCATTCCATATAATTTCCTGACATCCTCCTTTTTCCTGAACCTGCCTCCTTTTTGCGTATATTTTATCCAGTTGGAGGCAAGAGCTGCCGGAACTCCGGCAATACGAAGTTCTGTTAAAGAGGGTGAATTGGGATCAATTATACCTTCAAATTCAACTTTCAACGGGTCTTCTTTTGGAGATACTACTGCATGATATTTCTCTGCCTCCTCTATCCATGAAGCTACATCGTATTCCCTCTCGGGAAGGATATAGGGTAGCGCGAAATCAAGACATAACACACAAAGGAGGATGAACAACAGGAGCAATATCCCATTCCTCTCCTTTTTGCTAAAGATGAAAAATTCGCGAAGTTGCTGGAGATCCATTTGAATCCGGTTTTCTTACTACAAGTTACCGAATTCAGATGAGAAAAACGAATGGCATGGACCAGTTAAAAAGGATAACCTATCCCGAATACAAAGTTTACATTGCCTTTCCTGAGATAATCACTTGGGGCAATCCATCTTTGCCCTTCGATTCGGGATGGATCGTGCATTTTAAAAGCCAAATCGAGCCTCAGGATGACATAGCTAAAGTCGTACCGGAAACCCAGTCCCGATCCAACCGCAATCTCTTTGTAAAAGCTGCCAAAGTCGAATTCTGTTCCGGGACGGTTGTCTTTTATCGACCAGATATTTCCCATATCTACAAAAAGGGCACCCTCCATGGGGCCTGCCAATTTGAACCGGTATTCGGCATTTGCCTCTAGTTTAACATCGCCTGACTGATTGGGAAATTCATTGGGATTCTGTTGGTAAGAACCCGGTCCCAGAGTCCGAATGGGCCAGGCCCTTATTCCATTTGCCCCTCCTGAGAAAAACTTCCTTTCAAACGGAATCTGGTCTGAATTTCCATAAGCGAATGCACCGCCACCAAATGTCCTAACGACCAATGAGTTGTAATATCCATCCATCCAGGCCTTTCTAAACTCCAGGTCGAATTTAAGGTATTGAGCAAAAGGTGTATTTAAGATTTGGTACTGTTTAATGGTCCCTCCCTCAGAAAGATTTCTTGAATTTGCCAATGACTTGTTGATCAAATAAAGCATATTGCCCGCCGTCTCAATGTTGTATTTCAACATTACATAGCCAGATTTCTTCTGGGTTTGTGTACTGTAGGTATAGGAGTAGTTAAAAGCGGTTATGGAATGATCGATGTAGGAACTCTTGATGTAAAGATTCTCAATCCTACTCAGGAAGGCCGAATCAAGCGCAAACATTTTAACCAAATTGATGTCCAGCAAATTAATCCGTTTGGTAACATATTCGGATGATTTCCATTGATATCCAAAGGCTGAGCGGGCAATTGTCCGGGTGTAATCCGGTCGTTTCTGGTAGTTGTAGGAGATATTAAAAAATGTTTGAGGAGTAGAATATTCGAAGAATTTAGATTTCAGTAAAGGAGCGATGAACTTCGGGATGGTGATCTTGGCATCTACTCCGGTTTCCACCGAATTAAAGGTGGTTGCCGAGTCTCCCACACCATAACTCTGCCGTTGTGTCGCTGCTTGAAACTGAAGGTCGAAGATCTCCCCACCCCTAAATAGGTTTTTGTGCTGGTAGCCCAAATTGCCCGCAATTCCCAAATTTCCCAGCGAATTGGTCCCTTCGATACTGGCGCTGTATGATTGGGGCATTCCGGGAGTCAGCTGAATGTAACAATCCAACATGGGGTAACCTAATGAATCCTTCCGGTTCGTTTCGACAAACCGGATATTGACCAGTTTGAAGAGTCTCAGCGCGAAAAATTCATTGTAAGTCCTGTCAACCAAGGCTGCGCTGTAAAATTTCTTATCGGCCAGATGATTGGCATTTATCAGCAAATCAGGCTTTAACATCTTATTCTTTTTGTAAATAATATAATGCCGCCCAATTTGGATTGTATCAGTCCGAACAGTATCCTCCACAGCGCCATCAGCAAAAAGGGTCGCTTGTAAATCCCTTTCATTCTGGTAATAAAAATTACGAAATGTATATTTTTCGTGATTTTTCTTCGAGTTAATGTCGGTGGTATCACCTGAATTCTCTCTCTCAGCGATAAGTTTCAAATCTACAACATGTTCATTCTTAGCACTATCTGCTTCGTAGTACAAAATATTCTTGGTG
>JBBIUJ010000028.1:0-21385 GCA_037440345.1 Prolixibacter sp. | reverse complement strand
ATTTTCACTCTTTCACCCAAAGTAAAAGTGAAAGTCCTGGCTTTTTTGAACAAAGACGAAAACAACTATTTTAATAGCAGTTTTGAATCAACTTCAGTTGGGGAAACTTCCTTTACAAACATAGAAGATCACCATTTAAGAAAAACAATAATGACGGGTTTTGGAAAATTCGATCTGACCAAAGATATTTCGAAAACCCAGACACTATTTTTTACAAGTAAATTCAATAAATCCAAAGGAGATGACCATAACAAACTGGCCTTTAATGATTCTGTTACCAACGAGAAGCTGGAAAACACCAACTTATTGGTTGCGCAAAAGTTCGTTTACACCAATAAGTTCAGAAAAAACAAAGTATTGCTTCTTTCGGGCAGTTATATATATGAAGATTCACCGCAGCACTATTCAATCGACAAATTCTTTTACCAGGATCTATTCCCAACAGTAACCAGAGTTAAGGAAGTAAGTCAAAACAGCAGGGATCAGATGCAAGTTGCCCGGTTGGAGGCTCACCTGATGGATAAAAAAACGAATGATAATTTGCTGGAAGCAAAATTAGGCAATCAATACAGATCAGATAATTTATCTTCAGATTTTTTTGTAATAGCTGATAAAAACTCAATGATAGAGCCTCCCGGGTACCGGAATAATCTGGTATATACAACAGGTGATATATATTTTACTGCAAAATTCAGGCTTGGTTTAAAAAAATTCGGCTTGATCTCGGCCCTTGATTTTCATCAACTATACAACCAGATAGAAAGACGCGGGAATACTTTGCGTCAATACCCTTTCTTCATTAATCCGCTTGTGGGTATGGAGTGGAGTATCAATATGAAAAATAAACTCCTGACTTCTTACGCTTACAATCATACAAACGCCACTATCCTGGATGTTTACGACCAATACATCAATACAGGTTTCCGGTCATTCACAAAAGGTACCGGCAATTTTAACCAGTTGAATCAAACTTCGGTCGTTCTAAATTATACTTACGGAGACTGGGGCGATAAAACTTTTATGAATACTTTTTTAATGTATAACAAGAACCACGATTTTTACAGTACCAATACCATTGTTACCAGGAATTATGCCCAATCTGAAAAAATCCTGATTAAAGACAGGGAGTTCATTATGCTATCTTCCAATATTGACAGGTATATCAAAACAATTTCATCCACCTTGAAATTAAATATTGGTTTCACAATGTCCAATTACATGAACATGGTCAATAATTCAGATCTTAGAAATATCAAAAGCAATAATTACAACTATGGTTTTGAACTTCGTTCTGGGTTAAGTGGTTTTTTTAACTACCATTTTGGTTCGAAATGGAACTACCACGAAGTGATAACCATTACCAAAAACAAGTACACAGATAACCTGTCTTTTCTGGATCTCTCTTTTGTCATCAGTAAGAAAATCGAATTTCAGCTTCAGACAGAACAATACTATTTTGGTAGCCTGGACAAAAACAACAACAAATATTATTTTCTGGATATAAATACCCGGTACAATGTAAAAGAAAACAAATTTACCATCACCTTTTCGGGTCAGAATTTGTTAAACACTGAAGCTTTTAGAAGTTATTCCATCACCGATATAAGTGTTTCCAAATCAGAATACAGATTACTCCCAAGATATCTTCTTTTAAAAGCAGAATATCGGTTTTGACCAAAAAATTGATTTCCTTCCATCGTACAGTCTCTCGGTCATTCCGTCTCTCCCTCTTCGTTCCAGTCTTCCCCGTCAGCCTAGTCTTCCTTTACCTATTCTCCGTTTCCCATTTTGAAAAAGAACTTTTTATAGGTAGTTTTGATTAACATTGCGGTTGAAGCGGTGTACCACATGAAACGAGCATGAGCTTAACCCACATAAGATGGTGTAAATGCTTTTGCGAGTTCCATGAGTACGTTCGGACATTTAACAGATTAACAATGTTTTTTACGAGTGAAAGAGACAGATATTAAAAATAGCCATGATTCGATTTGTCAGCTTCTTTCGGACAGAAGACTGAAACCGGCATTCGATTTGCTGGATCGTATGATTACGGCCAACGGCCTGGGTGAGTTTGGGGATCAGCAACTTGAGCTGGAACAAAACTATCGTTTCATGCTGAAATATACCGTAGAAGGAATCAAAGATCCCGAAAGGCAGAAAATCTACCGTCATATATTGCTCTCCGCATTCGAACTGGCCGACAGTTGTGCAGATACGCTGAGAATGAAATATTCCAACTCACTGGAATACCAGAAAAAACGAGGATTCGTACGAATTGCTCTTGAAAATATTGCCGATCACTTTTCTCAGTTGGAATCCTTCCATCTGGAAAAAGAGCTTCGATCGCTGATCGAAGAGCCCACTCTCGACAAAAAAGACGGACCCGAAGAGGAGAGACATCACCAAAAGCTGATCAATCTTTTTTACCACTACTGGTTTAAAAACAAACTTTCACATGAGGAGGTTGTATCCTTTAATGATTTTCTTCAAAATCAGCATATTCCGGGTTATGAAAAAGCCTTTTTAATATCATCAGTCACCCTTGGTCAACTGCATTTATTTGATGAGCAGAAAATCATGCTTCTCTTCGAAGGATATGAGTCAGACCAGGAAGAGGTGAATCAACGGGCGTTAACCGGATTGCTTCTTACACTTTATTATTACGACAAAAGGATATTCCTTTACCCTGCCATATCTGCCCGTCTTGCTTTGTTGAGCGAAAAAAAATCATTCAGGCAACATCTTGAAAAGATTATTTTGCAACTGATCGGCTCAAAAGAGACTGAAAAGATCCAGCGAAAACTCCAGGATGAAATACTTCCTGAGATGATGAAATTAAGTCCGAACCTGCGCAATAAATTGAGCCTTGAGGCCATGCTGGGAGAAGGGCTGAATGAGGACAAAAATCCGGAGTGGCGGGATATTCTGAAAGATTCTCCCGGATTCATGGACAAGATGGAGGAGTTGAGCGAGATGCAGATGAAAGGCGCCGATATCTTCATGACCTCATTCGCCAATCTGAAAAACTTCCCGTTTTTTAGTGAACTTACCAACTGGTTCGTTCCTTTTTTCTCCCATCATCCCGATTTGATCAGAAGTTCTGCCAATGAAGATCTGCAGGTCAATCAAAAATTGTTCGACCTCTTGCTTAAAACGCCTGTTTTATGCAATTCAGACAAATATTCCTTCTGCTTCAGCATGCAAACCATCCCGGCAGAATACAAAAAAATGATGTTTGATAACATGTCTGCAGAGTTTGATCAGTTGCTGGAAGCGGAAAGTGAGGATGAAATCATCGCCCACGATAAAAAAGCGGAGGCAATATCGGGGCAATACATAAGGGATTTGTACCGGTTCTGCAAACTTCATCCCCAGCGCGAAGGGTTCGTGGATATCTTCTCCTGGTCGTTCGATTTTCACAACAAAAACGTTTTCCGTGACCTTTTGCGTGAGGAGACACAACTGATGAGAAATATTGCCGAATTCTATTTTGCCAAAGATTATTATCTGGAGGCCGCCGAGATTTATATCATGCTGATGCAAGATGATGAAGAGGCCGAATTAATCCAGAAACTTGCCTTCTGTTATCAAAAAATGGAGAATTACGACCTTGCACTCTCCTATTACCTGAAAGCAGATCTGTATGATCAAAACCGAACCTGGAATCAAAAAAAGATAGCCCTCTGTTACAGACATCTGAAAAAGCCAGATTTAGCCCTGCACTATTACCAGCTGGTTATCGCGGCAGAACCGGACAATCTTGCCATTCACATCTCGATCGGCCATTGCAGGATGGAACTTAAACAATACGATGAGGCGCTAAAATCCTATTTCAAAGTCGAATATCTTTCTCCGGGGAACAAGAAAATATGGAGACCCATCGGTTGGTGTTCACTCCTGGTAGGCAAGAAGCAACAATCAGAAAACTATTTCAGTAAACTGGTGAAGGATTCGCCCAACAAATTCGATTTAATGAACATGGGGCATGTCCAATGGTGTTTGGGGAAGAGGAAAATAGCCCTGGATTATTACATGCAGAGCATCAATGACGCTGAGATGTCGGAAAAAGAGTTCATGGATGCTTTTGATGAGGATCTGGAACATCTACTAAGACAAGGTGTTGATCCTGAGGATGTTCCTATCATGCTCGATCAACTCAGATATGCCCTGGAAAAAGACCAAACCTCTTCTAAAAAGTAATGAACAGCATAACACGCAACAAAGAACTCAGTTGGCTCTCTTTCAATGAGCGACTGCTCCAGGAAGCATCAAAGAAAGAGGTGCCTTTGATTGAGCGACTCAAATTTCTTGGAATTTACTCGAACAATCTTGACGAATTTTTCCGAATTAAGGTGGCAATTTTACGCAGATTGGCCACAATCGACAATTTGGTGCTCCAGGACGGCGAAATGCCAGCCGATATTTTAGACCAAATTGAACAAACGGTTGTTGCACAAAGCCAGTGGTTTGAGCGAATATATGGTCAATTGCTTAAAGATCTTGCCGAAGAGGATATTTTCATTATCAATGAGAACCAATTGACAGACGAGCAGGGCGAGTATGTTACAGCTTTTTTTAAAGAGGAGGTTCGTCCCCGCATCATGCCTGTAATCATAAAAAAGAATCAGCCACTACCCGATCTGAACGACGATGCCATCTACCTGGCAGTAGTCATGGGTAAATCTAAAAAGGAGGAGTATGCACTGATCGAAGTACCAACCGACCTGCTTCCGAGATTTGTTATTTTGCCATCAAACGATGATAAAAGACACATCATCTTGCTGGAAGATGTCATCAGGTATGAATTGAAGGATATTTTTTACATGTTCAGTTTCAAGACGATTAATTCCTACATCGTCAAACTTACCAGGGATGCTGAACTTGACCTGGATGACGACGTGGCAGAAGGCTATGTGAAAATCCTTTCGAAAAGTCTCGAAAAAAGAGGGAACAGCGAATTGGTCCGTTTTGTGCATGACAAAGAAATTCCGGAGAACTTTCTGGCGCTGCTTCTCAAAAAACTCAACTTTGACCGCGATGATGTGATCATTGGCGGTTCCCGGATACACAATTTCAAAGATTTTATGGGATTCCCCTCCATCGGGAAAAAGCACCTCTATTACAAGACCTACAGCCCGCTGTCACATCCGGATATCCATCAGGGCGAGCCCTTTCTTTCTGCCATCGCAAAAAAAGACATTCTGCTCCATTTCCCTTATCAGTCGTTTTACCACTTTATCGACCTGTTGAGAGAGGCCTCCATCGATCCCAAAGTAACAGAGATAAAAATGACTGCCTACCGGATGGCCAAGAATTCGAATGTCATTCATGCCCTTATCAATGCTGCACGGAACGGGAAAAAAGTTACTGTTATTCTGGAACTGAGGGCAAGGTTTAATGAACAGGACAATATCCAGTGGGGCAATACCTTAACCCGCGAAGGGGTTAAGGTAATTTTGGGAGTTCCCGGATTAAAGGTACATTCAAAACTATGTCTGATTTCGCGCAAAGAGGAGAAGGAAGTGGTCAACTATGCATGCATTGGAACCGGTAACTTCAACGAAATCACCTCCAAAATCTTTTCAGACCAAATGCTTTGGACTGCAAACCCTGCCATTACAAAAGAGGTTGCCAAAGTTTTCGAATTTTTCTCCAAAAACTATAAAATTGGAAGATACCATCACTTGCTGGTATCCCCATTTACCATGAGATACAAGGTGATTCAAATGATCAGGCAGGAGGTATTGGCAGCCAAAAATGGGATGAAAGCCGCCATTTCCATTAAATGCAACAATCTGGTCGATCTTGAGATCATCGGGAAACTGTGCGATGCGGCCAAAGCCGGTGTTGATGTCCGTATCAATGTACGGGGTATGCTTGCATTAATATCCACTTCCGTTGAAGACAACTACTCGATCCGTTCCATTGGAATCATTGACAGATACCTTGAACATTCGAGAATCTACTACTTCTATGCAGGTGGTAAGGAAAATATGTACATCTCTTCTGCCGACCTCATGACACGAAACCTCGACAGACGGGTTGAAGTATCAGTTCCCATATATGATCCTGAAATGAAAAAGGAGCTTTTGGGATTCCTTGATCTTCAATGGAAAGACAATACCTCTGCCCGAATATTGGACAACGGGTTATCCAACAAAATCAACAATCAAGGTACATTCCCTCCGATAACTTCTCAAATGGCATTCTATGATTTTCTCCAATCAATCCGGGAAGACAAATAATCCTGAAACACTTTTAAGCAAAAGATTGGAAAAGATCGGAGTTCAGGAGATATCCCTTTGGAAAGAGATGGTTCTGAAGGATGAGTCGCTTTTTAGTGAAATTTATCACCTGATATACTGCAACAATCCAAGACTCGCCTGGCATGCAGCTTGGGTAATAGATCATGTTTCTAAAGCAGATCCATCAAAACTCGCAATATATGTTCCAGAGATGATTGATCATCTACCAAAATTGAAAAGCAGTTCATTGAAACGACATTTCACCAGGATGCTATTGAGCCAATTGATCCCCGAAGACAGGCTAGGCAAACTGGTTGATATGCTGTACAACCTGCTTTCACCATTTGAGGCTATTGCCGTAAGGGCTAATGCATTGCAGCTTCTTCTCAATATTTCTCTGATAGAACCAGGCCTTCAACCCGAGCTGATCTGTGTGGCAGAATCTATATTGGAAGAAGAACTTACATCTGGAATGAAATCGAAGACAAAAAACATATTGAGGATACTGAAACGTCAATGATGAATAAAAATCCCAAAAAAGAGTACCGAAACAATTCCCCACACAAAAATGGACAGTAACATCCATGGGATAAAGCTCTTTCGGTGGTGAAAATATTTAGTCCCAAGCAACGCTCCGATGGGGATTGAAAGTAAGATTGGGGTCAATAATACAATTCCTGGCATCCCGAATTTCCGGCGGATGGAAGCAATCATTTTGTTCCTGTGTGTAAATTTGTTCGCCGTTAATTTGCGGTACCTCCTGGTATCGCGCCATTGTTCAAACCTTACTTTAAACAGTGGAGGTGTGATGAAATAAATGAAAGGCCAAAGCAATTTGAGCTCCTTCAAAAGGAACGAGAAAAAGGCATAGAAAAACAGAAATCCCAATAACCCTCCCAACTGTATCATCACAAAAGTCTCTATCTGGTTGAGCCGAAACATATAAGCATATGGAGTGGCCCAAAAAAATTTGACACTGGCGATGGCTATTACATTCAGATATTTTAAAATTAACTCCATTTTATCTCATTACACCTCACTCAAAATTAGCTATAAATCGAACAGTTTATAATAAAAAATGCTATTTAAACTCTATCTTTGTAAAAACCGTAATAATCTAAAAATTGTCTGGAAATCAAATAAAAATTGGGCTTTCGGAGCATGTTGCAAGGGGATATTCATTCCAGAAAATTTTAATCTTTAGCCTTTGCGTATTCGTAGGACCTAATCTGCTTTTTGGACAAACAATTAACGACTTTAAAGGAATTTGGGTAAATGAGAGCCGGGAATACCTGCTCAACAATCAAAAGCCCTTGCCCTACCTGCAGTCAGGTTTTCACTACTTCTCCCACCAGCAAGACAACGCATTTACTGAACTACTGGAGCATAACTGGGTAAAATTTTCGCCTATTCCAGGAGTTCATGTCCCCAAATCCAGGAAATTCGACCCTGCACCGCAGTTTAGTTTCGAGGAGACCAGTTACCACAATGCACAATTTTTGCCATGCTTTATCAATGAGCAACAGAAAGAAGAATCAGCAGTCCCATCTGAAAATCTTCCCAGAATCAGAAAACCAGAGTTTGTGACCTCAAGCCCGCTAAAGCAAATTTTCAAATTTTACGGCAACACCATTTCGGTCTCTTATGACCGGCTATTGTCACTATCCGTGGATCATCCGGTAAATAATGAAGTGGTTGTTGATTTCTGGAAAAAATTCACAGTTGGAAACAGTGAGCACCTCATTGGTCAGCTAATGGCAATCAAAGATAGACTTGGATTAAATGACTGGGGATATTTTTTACTTGTAAAATCCTGTTCGAATGCCCTCTATCCAAACGATGAGGCAGGCTCTTCGTTATTAAACTGGGCATTGATGGTTCGTTCAGGATTTGATGTGAAACTTGGTTACAATCAACTTGGAGCATCTGTTTTGTACAGAACATCCATCAACATTTATGGTATTCCTTCAGTAAGAATTGATGAATTTGACTACTACATAGACAAACAGATTGCGACACTGCCAGTTAGCGTGTACCTTCGCAACCATGAAGAGGCCACCGGATCTATTCATCTGAATATCAATCAGTCACTAAATTTTCAGGGAGAAGTAGCGAATAAAAAATTTCAGTTCACCTGGAACAAGAAGTTGTACGAATTCAACCTTAAATACTCTCCGGATGTTATCAAATTTCTTGAGCAATATCCACAAACAGACCCCGAGATTTGCTTCAACGCCCCATTCACGCTTCTATCGCTGGAATCGCTTCTTAAACAATTCAAACCTGTTTTGGCTGGAATGAAAAAGGAAGAGGGGGCAGCCTTTCTTCAACAATTTGTGCAAAAGTCTTTTAACTATCGTCCATACAACGATTTATTTGGTTACGACCGTTTTATGTTTCCTGAAGAACTGCTGTTCAGGGATGAAAGCAACGATAAGGGAAAATCTCTATTGTTTGCCTGGCTTATCAGTAACCTGATGAACCAAAAAGCGGCACTGGTAGAATTCCCGGGATATTATTCCGTCGCAATCTCCATGGACCAACCCATGGATGGCGACAACTTCCTGGTAAAAGGAAAGAGTTATACTATGGCCGACCCGACTTTTGACAATGCCCCCCTGGGGTTGGTGATGAAAGATTTTTATCCGCTTAAACCCCTGATTACATTGCTTCATAAAGCATCGGACGAGTTCAATGAAGAGGATAAAATATGGAGACTTGCCCTCTCTTTTGGTGCAGAACGTAGTGGCGCCGGAAGAGACTACCTGAAAGATGAAAGCGGAAATTCCTACATAACGGGCTTCCTGACTGAGAAAATCAACAAGCAATCAGTTGCAGTTCAAGTACCTTTCGTGGCTAAGTTCGATGAAAACAACAAACTAATCTGGATGGACAAGTTTCATTCTGATGGGAAAGCATTCGGATTGGAGTTAAAACAACTTGATAAAAATGAATTCTATCTTGCCGGTTCCTTCCGTGGAAAATTAGAGTACAATGGAATCATGCAGCAAACTGCTCCATCCGATCCGGACCTTTTCTTTGCGCAATTCAATAGTCAAGGCGAAATTGAATGGATCTCAAAGAGTGGACTTGACGAATTGGAGGAAGATATTAAATTGTTTTACATCGTTAATTTCTCCAGATCAGGGGACATCCAAAATGTAAGACTGGCCAATGAGGACGAAAGAACCGGAACAATTGGTTTCAAGGCAGGAACCAGCGAAGGACTTTGTTATGTGGGCTCCCGCTTTCAATCTACAGGACTTGAAAAAACAACAAATGAAGCTTTAACAAAAGCTACTACAAGCTTTCGGCATCAACTAAACAGACTGAAACTACTTGGTATTGAACAAAATATGGCATATCTTGCGGCAATTTTATATTCAGTAAAAGATGTGGGCCAACAACTGTCAACTTCCGAACTTGCATCATTAAACTTTAAAGAATCTGACAAAGAAGCTAATAACATACCCATTCTAACCGAAACATTTCAAAAAATAAAAAGTATAACGAACAACAACGGAATCATTGAGCTCAATACTGTCAACTCAATCCCTGTTAAAATATCGCCTTTCAAGATATCAGGCCATTCTCATCTGAAGATCATTCCGCTGGATAATAATGATCTGAAATTAAGGGTAATAGACGGACTTGAGTATGATTCAGGAGGGATAAAAGAGAATGTAAATTCCTTTATTCTTGAATTAACAACCGGCAATGTTGCTGTCAATTTAGGAAGAGAACATTATATTGTTTCGAAGAATTTAAGACATGATATTCTAAAATAATCATTTTTGTTTCTATACCTTAAAAATTTAATCTTACTTTGGATCAAAACCCTGAATTATGTCATCTACTAAAAGTTTTAGACAAACAATTTACATTCACAGATTACTTGTTGCCCTGCTCGCCATAATTCTTTGCCATTCTGCATACTCCCAAAGTTTACCAACAGGACAGGAAATTCGATACAATCCCATTACCACCGCTGTTCCATTTCTGACCATAACCCCCGATTCGAGGCATGCCGCCATGGGGGATGTTGGTGTTGCCACATCTCCGGATGCCAATGCCCAGTATTGGAATCCATCTAAATATGCCTTTGCGGAGGACAATTTTGGATTCGCTTTATCCTACACACCATGGTTGAGACAGCTGGTCAATGACATCAATTTGGCCTATCTGTCGGGATATTATAAACTGGACCAATATCAAACCCTTGGCGCCTCGCTTCGGTACTTCTCGATGGGCGAAATTTTGCTCACCGATCAAAATGGCACAAGTCTTGCAAATGTTAGTCCCAATGAGTTCGCTTTTGACCTAAGCTACTCAAGAAAACTCTCCGATTATTTTTCAGGAGGTGTTGCCATCAGGTATATCCGCTCCGATCTTTCAGGAGGGATTGGTCCTGAATCCTATGTCCCGGGTCATACCTTTTCTACCGACGTCTCCTTTTATTTCAACAAGAGTTTCGGCAGAAACAGCAACGATCAGTCATTCTCAGCTGGTATCAATCTTTCCAACATTGGAGGAAAAATATCTTACGATGATGGCCAGAACAAGGAGTTTCTCCCTGCCAATCTTAAATTGGGAACAACCTACAGTAAAGAGTTCGACAGTTTTAACTCTATCGCCATTTCATTTGACATCAATAAGTTAATGGTTCCTACTCCACAAATCACTTCAGGAAATCTGAATACAACCGGTGGAATCGTATTACCAGACAACAGTACCAACATGTCTGTGATCAGCTCCATTTTCAGTTCATTTTCAGATGCGCCCGGTGGAATGAAGGAAGAGTTGCAGGAGATCAATTTTTCCACGGGTGTTGAATATTGGTACAACCATCAATTTGCAGTCCGTGGCGGATATTTCTCGGAGAGTGAATTCAAAGGAAACCGGAAATTTTTCTCTACCGGCCTTGGTATAAAGATGAATATATGTTCCATCGATTTCTCTTACCTCGTTCCGATACACCAGAACAATCCTTTGGCCAATACCATTCGTTTCACCTTGCTTTTTGATGTAAAATCATTTAACAAGAGTAAACGATAATAATTCAGTATTTCGATAATATTCAAAGTCTGTTACGAATCGCAGACTTTTCAATCAACTAATTGACTGGCAGTTTGCAGTCAATATCAACTAACAGAAGACCGGCAATTTTCGCAGTCAAGACTGGTCAGATTTTTTTAAATGATGTACTACTTAAAGATCTTTACCCTTTCTTCCGAATGGCGTAATGATCTCTAAATTAATTTATTAACATGCAATCTACAAATTTTTTAAGTTTGTTCCGTATTTCGGTGTTGCTCCTTCTTTTGGCCGGGGAAACAATGGGAGCCCAGGAAGGTAAGACAGTTTCCAGTGTCATGGACCGTGTCATTGCACAATTGTATCAGACAAAGAGCCCGGAGGATTTGATGAAACTCGATTTGGCGCAAGTCATGAAGCTTTTCTCCAAAGATGAGCTGGCAGTCCTCTCAACCTCTCACTGGGTGTTTGATGTAAATGTACCTGTAACCGTCTCGCTGATGGTAAGCAAGGGACAGAAAAGCCTCCCTTTTTGGATAGCTGGCAGTGGATTTAGTAAAACAACCATGACGGTTAAAAACAGGCAAACAACCTATGATATCTGGCAAAAGCAGTTCCCAAAAGGCAGGGTCGGATTGGGGGTAAACGGTTTCGAAAATGGCTTGGCGCTTCACTATTTTGTATCCGTAGCTCCGTTAAACAAACAGGATAAATTGCAAATCAGCCCTGTTATGCCTGTAGATCAGAAATTTGGCATTATGCAGGATGGCGCTTCTACTTATATGGATTGGGATGAACTTGTTTTGCAGGATGTTCCCATGACCTTGAAGGGTCAGCAGCTGCTTACCACAACGCGGGGAAGGGCTTCCGAATCGCATCTCGTTGGCGCTTTCAGGTCAACACCTTTCCCTTCTTCCCAAAATCCCGATCAAATTATCCTTTCCTGGAGTTCAGATCCTTCATCCAGCATGGATCTGCAGTGGCGGACCAACACTACCGTGGATGCCTCAAATTTAAAATACAGGGTAAAAGGGGCTACCAATGAATTCTCCATTGTTGCCGATAAAATGAAAATGGAAGACCGCATGCTGGTGAACGACCGCCTTTCCAATCATTACACGGCAAAACTCAAAGGACTAAAAGCAGGAACTACCTATGAGTACCAAATTGCATCCCAAAACGAGTGGTCAGATTCAGAAAGTTTTACTACCGCATCTGCAAATTCAACCTTCTCCTTCCTGTGGTTTGGAGATACCCACTTCTCCCCAAAATTCGGTGAGATTCTCCACAAAGGTTGGGCAGTACATCCTGATGCTTCATTCTTTTCGATCGTAGGGGACCTGGTAAGTGATGGTTTGAACCGGGATCAGTGGGATGCCCTTTTTGACTATTCGAAAGAGACAGCCTGCAAAATTCCATTTATGTCCGTACCCGGAAACCATGACAATCGTGCCGGTCTGGGGGCCAAACTCTATTGCGATCTTTTCAGCTATCCGATGAATGGTCCGGATGGCGTACCAAAAGAACAAACATATTCCTTTACATACGAAAATGCGCTCTTCCTGATGATAGATGCCACTTCCCCCATTGATGCCCAGACCGCCTGGATCGAAAAGCAGCTGGCACAACCAAAGCCATCTGGAAGATAGCCATGTTTCATTTTGCCCCGTACAATCGCGAAGAGCCTTATCTCGACATTCAGAAGGCCTGGATTCCGCTGTTCGACAAATACCATGTCGACATGGTTTTTGGTGGGCACCTCCATTATTACATGCGCTCGAAACCAATGAAAGCAGGTAATGTGGTCTCTTCCTATCAGGATGGTACTGCCTATCTGATTTCGGTTGGAATCCCCAACAGGGATCAACAATTTGACCCGGAACCATATGCTGAAGTCACTGATAGCAAGGGTCAACTCTTTCAATATGTTAAAATTGACGGAAAAAGTCTTTACCTCGAGTCGGTAAATTTGCAGGGAAAAATGATTGACTCCTTTACCATTAAAAAATAGATTATGAAAACGATCTATACCATACTTCTTTGTCTGCTCCTTGTTTTTGGAAATGCTTTAGCAGGAAATAGACCTGTACTTAAATTTGACGGAAATGGTGATTTTAAGATTCTTCAGTTTACAGACACTCATATTAACATCGCTTCCATGTCAAATCTAAAATCGCTCGAGATCATTAAGGAAGTTATTGATATTGAAAAACCTAATCTCGTTGTTTTGACTGGGGATATTGTCACACAGGATGGTCCACAGGAAGGTTACCAACGTCTTTCACAAATATTTAGTTCTTCAGGAGTACCATGGGCAGTTGTTTTCGGGAACCATGAATCCGAAGGAAAATTCTCAAGAAGCTCATTGGCCGATTTGGTTGAGACCTTCCCGGGCTGTTTGAATAAGAACCTTGGAGGCATTACCGGCTATTCCAATTTCATTCTGCCGGTTATGGGAAGCGGTAATGAAGTTGAAGCATTGCTCTATTGCCTTGATTCCAATTCATACAGTAACCTGAAGCCAAATGTCCAGGGTTATGGCTGGTTTGATTTTTCACAAATAGACTGGTACAGAAAAAGCAGCAAAGAGTTTACCCTGAAGAATCAGGGAAAACCGGTGCCATCTTTGGCATTTTTCCACATCCCGCTTCAGGAATATACACAGGCCATTCATCAAAAAGATTCGATTGTAATAGGTATCAGAACAGAAGATGAGAGTTCAGCCCTCATCAACCCAGGCATGTTTGCTGCCTTTCTTGAATGCGGGGATGTGATGGGAACATTTGTCGGGCACGATCACCTGAACGACTACATCACTGTGTACCACAACATTGCCCTGGCCTATGGGCGAGTCTCTAAAATTATGAAAGATCCGGAAGATCCGATAGCTGGTGGCAGAATAATTGTGTTGAAGCAGGGGAAACGACAGTTTGAAACATGGATTCGGGAAAATGGAGGTAAGAAAGTTCTTCCATGTTCCTATCCCGGCTCATTTTTGCACTAAGATCGAACTGAATTAGCCAAATTGTTCACTCATTTGAGCGCAAAGTTCAATGAATTCAATTACCCTTTCATCCGGGGTACCGTCTTCAATATCGGCAGCAACGATATCGCAGGGGCCATAGTTAGCAGCAATGTTCTTCAGGTCATTGCGGACTTCAGCAATAGATTTGTTGACCAAATCCATGGGAGTGTACATTAATGATCTCCGGCTTTCAGGAAACAGTTTTCTGGCCCTGGATAAGTCAGACCCAATCCCCATATCGATGTAACCAACTTTTGGAACGGAAGCGTAATTATCCAGGTAAGGTGAGGCATCCCAAGCGCAATTATGAATTCCGATGGCGTCGAATTCATTGGCAATCCGTAAATCAAACGGCAATATAAATTCTTGATATAATTCTGGTTGTATCATATTAACCAAACAATTGCTTACGGTAAAGAATGAATAACTTACTCCACTCTCGCGTTGTCTTCCCTGAAGCATTTTGGCCGCATCAATCATGGTGGTTGTCACACATTCGAGCAGATTCATTACCAATTTCGGATCTACCAGCATGTCGAGAAATAGTTGCTGGCCCCTTAATCGCTGCGCATTGTTCAGGACTCCCTGCCAATTGACAAATCCAACTACTTTTCTTTCGTTGCCTGCAATCCATCCGACCTGCTCCATCAATGACAGAAAGAAAGGATTGGTTTTAGGATCGACAGGTTCCAACCGCACCATCTCTTCATCGGAAAGCTGAAAATGTTCGCTGGTTGGCCATTGCACCTTATCGTACCGTATGGGAACGCCAAACATGGCGGCAATGGTACAGGCGCCGAAAACACCTGTCAAAAGATCCATGGACTGCCCATTGTTATCCATCCTCCCAATCTGGTTCCCGGGGAAACGTCTGTCAATTTCTTGACGCATGGCCAAAATTGTTTGCCTGCGGTAGACTGGATCATTATGCCATTTTTCACCAAAATCGATTCCAAGGGCATGGTGATACCACCTGGGAGTAAAGCCGATTTCGGGTCGCAAATAGGGTAAATTTTCAGTAGCAGTTCTTCTCGTAGCAGGAGTTCCAAGCGCAATGTAGCTGATAAGCTGTTGATGCATTCTTATATTTGTCTGATTTCTGGCAAGTTGTGTTTAGGAATAACCTTGAAAAGTCATGTCACAATTTCATCTCCCATCCCTTTTCATAACTTCTCGACCAAAATTTTGTCGCTTCCTGATCCTTCAGAATATGACCACTAGATGGATCAATGTTTAAGCTCCGTCCGACTCTTTGCGAGATATTGCCTAACTGAACCAATAATGTACTCTTGAAACCTGAATCCACTCCCGAATTTAAGGGCGCACCATTGTTGATGGCATCAAACATATTCTGAATATGGAGCGCATCAACTTGCTCTGAAGGGTTGGAAAGGTCGCGCGGATCTATCTTTTGCTGCTCTTTTACCTCTTTGACGACCTTGCCCTGAAGATCAAAAATCGTATAACTGTTGCCACTGGGTATCAGCAGACTTCCATTCTCTCCATAGAAAACCACGCCAACTGAACTGCCTTCAATCGGTTTTCCATTGCAGCTCCTTCCTTCCCACGACATTGACACCCCTTTGCCAAAGTCCAAATTAATCACTTGTGTATCTGGTGTTTCCCAATCATCCTTGTAACGGAATCTTCCTCCATTAGAACTGACCCTCACCGGAAAATCAACCTCCAGACCCCAGCGGAGCAGGTCGATCATGTGTGTGCCATTATTTAGCGCTTCGCCTGTTCCCCAATGCCAAAACCAATGCCAGTTATAATGTACAAAATTGTCTTTGAACTCCTTTCTGGGAGCCGGACCCTGCCACAAATCCCAGTTGAGCCATTGCGGAACTTCAACCTTTTTGCCAATTCCGATAGGTCCCCGGTTGTTTGTGTACCATCCTTTGCCAAAATAGACCTTGCCAATGGCACCGTTTTTCAGTTCCTGAATTCCTTTCACCACATTGGGCCACGACCTGCGTTGGTTACCCATCTGGATAACTTTGTTGTACTTTCGGGCAGCCTCAACCAGAATTTCTCCCTCTCTTGGATTGTGGCAACAGGGTTTCTCAACATAGACATGCTTGCCGGCCTGTAACGCCAGTAGTGATGCCGGAGCATGCCAGTGATCTGGCGCAGCGATAACAAGCGCATCAATATCTCTACTTTCGAGTGATTTTCTAAAATCTTCAAATCCCTTTGGTACAACCTTTTGTCTATCTTTAACTGCATCGATACAATTGGTGATAGCCCTCGAATCCACGTCACAAATATGGGCAACTTCGCAATTTTCCTGGATGGAAAAATTTTTTGCCAGGGCTTTCCCCCTTGAGTTTACACCCATCATTGAAACCACTATTTTGTTGTTAGCCCCAACAATCCTGGCATAACTTTTGGCACTGAAACCGGGTAAAATACCACCCGCACTGAGGGCCGAAGCCCCAATTACAGTTTTTCTGATAAAATCTCTTCTTGCATTTTCCATAAATAAATATCAGTTAGAATGATTTATTTTGAATAGATTTCGCGCTTACTTTAATTGCCCGGAGGCAAGCTTTCGTGCCTTCTTCCAGACTAAATCCAAATCCACAGCGATACCATTGTTCTCTTTGCTAAAGTCGGCAGCCTCCATAAAGGCGAGAATCTCGAGTGTTTCCTCCGGCTTGACCGGAACAATTCCTGTATCGAAAAAACGAATGATCTGTGCAAGCAATGAATCATAACCGGCGTAATTCCCAAAGGATTGGATGCCCTTTTCTCCAAAAATGGTTCCGCCATAATCTAATTTACCTTTTCTTATGCCTCTAAAGGTACCAATCCTTCCATCATTCCAGGTCCCTACAACCAAATCTGTATCCACATTCGAGATTCTGACCACACTTTTGCACCCGGTTCCCATTGCAGTGAAAAGCGTTTCGACACCATGAATCCCATACCAGAAAAGATCGGGATGGGTCTTCTCCAGCTTCGCCGGGCTGTAGGTCTCCGCACCTATAATTTTTCCAATTTTCCCCGCCAAGAGTTCATCCATGCCAGATATATACCTTAGTGAAGAACTTGAGAAAACTGGCACATCGTGTTTTTGTGCTGCTTCATAAAGGAGAATTGCATCGGCCAGCGAAGCCGTTACGGGTTTGTCGATAAACATTCGTTTCCCAGCTTTAATAACCTGAAGAGCCTGATCTAAATGCAGCCGGCCATCATTGGTTTCGAGCATCACAGCATCCGCTTTGGCGAGCAGATCATCGATAGAATTGACAATTTCAACGCCATACTTCTTGACCTCTTCCGTGTAACCGGGAATTCTTTCTGAACTGCTTACAATTTCATGACTGCCAAATGGATATGCAGCCACTATTCTATATCCAAGATAGGTTTCACCGGCATCCGGACCATTCAGCGCTTTGGTAAAAGCGATGCTGTGGGAGGTATCCAGCCCGATGATCCCGATTCTTTTCCCTCCATTTTTGGATTCTGGGGTGGAGGCCTTGGCAACAGCACCCGTCAGTCCGATTCCAATTCCACAAAGCGCTGAACTCACTACAAATTCCCTTCTGCCAGTTGTTTTCATGGTAGTTAGTTTTATAACCAAATATCGTCAAAATTTATTAAGAAATCCCCGATCATGGATAGCCCGTCAGCCAATTAAGTATATCAACATGAATCGCAGTGTTCGTTATTGCATAGATCATTCTCAGTTTCAATTTCTAGTGTGGCATGTGATATATTCAGTTCCAACAATCGTTTCCTGATTTCACGACGGATTGTGTTGATCCGATCGCCAGACAAATTATCAGCAATTACCAGATGCCCGGTCAATGCATTCTCTTTGGTACTGATTGCCCAAACATGGACATGATGCAAACTTTCAACACCTTCCATAGATCCGATCATTGTGCTGATTTCATTCAAATTAATATCCTCAGGCACGCCATCGAGAGAGAGGTGCAGGCTACTTTTAAGCAAGTTCCAGGTGCTCCACAAAATCACAAGACAAATGAGGGTACTTAACAATGAATCAACCCAATAATAATGTGTGTAATAAATGATAATACCTCCTGCAACCAATCCTAGCGAGATAACCGCATCCGAAAGCAGGTGCAAAAAGGCACTTCTGATGTTGATGTCTTTGTCCTTCTCCCTGAAAAAAAGAAAAGCAGATATTCCATTGATAAAGATTCCAATCAGGGCAATCCAGGCTACAGTTACCCCATCCAATGGTTCAGGATTCCTAAACCGCAGAAGTGCCTCATAACCAATTGCCCCGATAGACAGAAGCAGAATAACGGTATTTAGTAAGGCAATTAAAATGGAAGATTTTTTGTAACCATAGGTAAGCCGTTCGGTAGCTTTAGATTTTGTCAGCCTGAATGCCAGTAAGGAAAGGGCCAGTCCGCTAACATCTAAAAAATTGTGACCGGCATCGGAAAGCAATGACAAAGAATTGACTTTCAGGCCAATTATGATTTGCAGAAGGACATAGGCCAAATTCAAAACGATCCCGATTACAAAAGCGAGATTTGTATTTTTAGCAGCAGACGATGTTGAATGGTTGAGCTCCATTTTGCAGATATCTTACCCATCTGAAGACAAGATTTCTCAAAGATATTGAAAGCGATTCATAAATGGAATATAAATTGCAGACCAGGGGTTGGAAATTGGCAACGGCAGGGAATATTATTTTGTCCGTCTTAAACAACAGAACCTAATAAGTTTTGTTGTTTTGCCCTAATGTTACAAATGAACAATTAGGCTCAGAGACCGTGGAGTACCACCAACAGTCGGACGTCTGCGGCCCGGTCAATGCGTCTGCTCTTTTTCCTGATGGGGAGTTGCATTGAAAAGAAAATCGCGTGAAATACGGTGTTTTGTATTTCACGCGATTTTCTTTTCAATGCAATTTTTGAGGTCGATGGCGGATTCGAACCGCCGTACACGGTTTTGCAGACCGCTGCCTAGCCACTCGGCCAACCGACCGTTTTCAGTGTGCAAATATAGGGAAATTTCTTTGGCGGGAAAACCAGAAGCTGAAATTTCCGGCTTACCGCTCCATTGTAACGCTAACTGCCTTGATATGACCACCCATAGGAGGTCTTGCTTTGGAGATCTTCACCCGAACAACGCCAATCCCTTTGTACTCGTTATGTATCCTGGTAAGGATCCGGCCTGCAACATGCTCGAGCAAATGGGAGCGCTGGTGCATCTCCTCTTTAACCAGTCGGTAGATCCCTTCGTAGTTTAATGCATCGGAAAGATGGTCGCTCTTGGCTGCTGTTTCGCAATCCGTTTCGATCGAGAGATTCACCTCAAACCGATTGCCAACGATTCTTTCGCTTTGGAAATAGCCGTGGTAGGCATAAAACTCCATTCCCTCCAGTTCAATGATTCCCATTGTCAGACATATTATGAACACCCAAATTTAGCTCAATTATTAATCCAATATTTCTCTTCCGTGTCTAAACAACTCTTGTTACCTTTGCGGAGAGTGACTAAAGTGAACTAGAGTGACTAAAGTGACTAGAATTGAGGACTTCAGGCATCTACACAAATCAAGCGCGTGGCGAAGTACTTTAGACATTATAGTCACTTTAGTTTACTTTAGGCACTTGTTGTACAAAGAAAAAAATTATTAAGATAGCGATCATGGATCCAATCGTTCCAAGAAATTTCATTCAACAACAGATCGTGGATGATCTGGCGGCAGGTAAAAATGGCAAAAGGGTCCATACCCGATTTCCTCCCGAACCCAATGGCTATCTGCACATCGGCCATGCAAAGTCCATTTGCTTGAATTTTGGTACTGCCAAACTTTTTGGAGGCATCACCAACCTTCGTTTCGATGACACCAATCCTGCAAAAGAGGAGACAGAGTATGTAGATTCGATCATGGAGGATGTAAAATGGCTTGGATTCGATTGGGAAGAGCGCCTTTTCTACGCTTCCGACTATTTCGACAAGCTTTATGATTTTGCCGTTGAGCTGATCAAAAGAGGGAAAGCTTACATCGATTTTCAGAACCAGGAGGTGATCAGCGAACAGCGCGGAACACCTACCCGCCCTGGAATTGAGAGTCCTACCCGAAATAGTGCCCCCGAGCTGAACCTTCAGATATTTGAAGATATGAAGGCCGGAAAATACAACGAAGGCGACTGTGTGCTCAGGGCTAAGATTGACATGTCCTCACCCAACATGCACATGCGTGATCCACTGATGTACCGCATATTGAAGCAACCCCACCACCGTACCGGCGACAAATGGTGCATCTATCCGATGTACGATTATGCCCATGGTCAGTCGGATTACTGGGAGGGAATTACCCATTCTATCTGTACACTCGAATTTGAAGTCCATCGTCCGCTGTATGACTGGTTTGTTGAGGAGTTGAAAGATTCGGATTACCGGCCAAGGCAAATCGAATTTTCACGGCTGAACATCACCTCTACCGTGATGAGCAAACGCAAATTGCTTCAATTGGTCAAAGAGGGATATGTCAAAGATTGGGATGACCCTAGAATGCCGACTATCTGTGGCTTGCGCCGGAGAGGATATACCCCGGAATCCATACGTAATTTTGCCGATTTGGTGGGAGTTACGAAAGTTGATGGCGTAACGGATGTGGCATTGCTGGAGTTTTGCATCCGGGAAGATCTGAACAAAAGGGCGCAACGCGTGATGTGTGTGACAGATCCTTTGAAAATTGTCCTGACCAACTATCCCGGGGGTGAAGTTGAAGAGGTTGATGCTGTCAATAATCCTGAAGATGAAAGTATGGGAAAACGAAAAGTACCCTTCTCCAGGGAGATTTACATCGAGCGGGAAGATTTTATGGAAGAACCCTCCTCCAAATTCTACCGTCTTGCTCCCGGGAAGGAGGTCCGTTTACGCTATGCCTATTATATCAAATGCAATGAGGTTATCAAAGACCCTGCCGGGAACATTGCTGAATTACATTGTACTTACGATCCTGAAACCAAAGGTGGTAACGCCCCCGATGGGCGCAAGGTAAAGGCAACACTCCATTGGGTGGCAGCTTCCCGAGCCCGCGCTTGTGAAGTAAGGCTCTACGACAGACTGTTCACAGATC
>JBBIUJ010000027.1:0-21428 GCA_037440345.1 Prolixibacter sp. | reverse complement strand
CGGGAATTTCGGTTACCCCAAAGGGAATATCAGGTATGAGAAGAAGCTTTACTCGGGTATGCAATCCACCCCATTTCTGCAACTCTTGCACGAACTTGATGACCGTCATACTACCGTGATGGTGGTAGGGCACAATCCGACCATCTACTTCTACCTCGAATTTCTGCTGCCCGGTTTTTCGCTGGATGTTCCAACCTGTTCGACCATCGTGATCGATTTTATGGTCGACAACTGGGCGGAATTAGCGGCGAACTCAGGAATTATGGTACACAGATGGATACCGGATTTGTTGTGAGTAGTACCAGTTGCTTTCTCAATTTGGCAAATTCAGCAAAAACAGTAGTAATTATTGTGTTCATAATCAAAATAGTCCTATCTTCGGTCCGCCAATAAAAAATACAATGAATTAGGGAAATTACTAAGTAACTGTTTAAATTTAATTCTACTGATATTTAAACGGTTCAACCCTTTCAGGGTTGCTGGTTCATTGGTCTCATTTCCCCCCGATTTCATCGGGGGTTATTCAAATTAAACCCTTTTCAGGGTTTCTCAACTCAACAAGTCCGAAGGACTTGAATATGAATCGAAGATCGGCGAAGCCAATAACCTCAGGTAAAACCAGAGGCATAAGAGCGACTGAAATGCGGAACCCCGAAGTGGGTTCAACTATATTTTGATTAAATTTAAACAGTCACTTAGCATTTTAGTGTCTTTGCGGCAGGAAAAGACTTGTCGGAGTGGGCTCAAATTTCAAACCGTTTCTATTTTTTCTGCTGGAGAAGAACCCAAATTGCAATGAATTGTTCTCCGGTTGTAGCGTTTTCTCTATTCGCTTGCGTATTGACTGCAAAACAAGATTATTCAGCAAAGGGATGAGACGATTGTTCAATATAACAATGATAATGATACTGCTTCTGACGATGGCCACCTGTAAAAAAGAGTCATCAAAAGTATCGGAACCTTTGGACAGCCTTGCCGCAGCTAACGTCAGCTTTCTGAAGAGTATTCAAGCATCCAATGAGGCCAATCAACTGCGCTCTGCAGACTATTCTGCACCATTCGAAATTTCAAAGGTCGACAGGAACAAGGAATTTTTGACCATAACCGTTACTTACCCTGAGGGTTGCGGTGACAGCAAATATAAGCTGATATGGAACGGATTGGTATTGGAGTCCTATCCTGAGGCCGTTATACTATATTTAAGAAGAACATCCAGTTGTGGTGCGGCCGGAAATCCAACTACCCGGGCATTGTCAATCAATCTGGCCACATGTCTGGGTGATGCCGCATTGGCGCAAAGAGTCAAAATCATATTATGTAATACGTCTAAAAAAGCAAATACTGAAAATTCCGATATCCCGGTTTCAAGTAATTGAGTAATTTAAGCCTGGAGAATAATTCATCAATTAGAATGCATTTTGGAAAGTCGCGACGGAGAGAACTTTGAATTTATTATTCAGGGATGCACCAGGAAGAACGGAAGATGTCAGGAGCTCCTGTATAAGAAATTCTTCGGATATGCCTTAAGTGTTGCGTTGATTTACAACCGTCAGCGCAGTGATGCGCTTGAGGTGGTGAACGATAGTTTTGTGAAAGTATTTTCTAAAATTGGAAAATATGACACGACAAAACCGTTTCAGGGATGGATACGCAAAATTGTAATCAATACCTCTATCGACAATTTAAGACGAAAAAACAAAGATCACCAGTTCGTTGAAGCAGATAAATTTCCAATCGTGGATGAAACGCCCAACGTCATAAGTCATCTTTCAGCAAAGGATATCATTGAAATTCTTAATCTTTTGCCGCTATACCATAAGACTGTATTCTGCCTGTACGAAATTGAAGGATACAGTCATGATGAGATTGCCGGACAATTAGGCATTCCTACAAGTTCATCGAGAGTTTATTTAACCCGGGCAAAACAACAATTAAGGGAGTTGTTCCCGGTTAATTATTTAGAAGAATGAAGAAGAAAGATACATCCGATAGGGAAATCTTATCGCATATCAAACAATCCCTGGAGCGTTACGAAGAGGCCTATATCCCGGGTTCCTGGGAGGGTTTTCTGCAAAAAGGGAGAGCCCGCAAAAGAAGACTTTTATATCGGATAGTTACCGGTATAGCTGCCTGTTTGTTGGTTGGGTTTGTGGGTTCAAATCTTATAAATTTTGAAAACAGGGATCATCTGAAGTCGACCGCGGAGCAAACAACCAACGCCGTTCAGATTACTCCTGACAATCAACTAAAAGCTGCAAAAAAAACAGGGCTTTCAATGTCCGCCATTGAGTCCGGTTCAAAACAGTTCAAATCAACTGATCGTGAATCAAAAGCAAATTTTGTCCCGAGAGAAAAATTCATTGTGAAAGTGGAAAACAGAACAACCGAACAAACCGTTGTGTCCATTCCCACTGTTGATTCAACAAATAAAATTGCTGCAATTGCAGCCAATATTGAGCCTCAACCCAATGGCACGAAGACCGATTCGATTGTCAAAAGCAGTTCAGATTCCGTCAAAAGCAAAACAACCAATGTGTTTCAGAATACCCTGTCAACAGATAAGAACCAAAATCTTGCTGCCGTATCAAAAAAGAGGGTACGTTTTGGACTCAATTTCTCTCCCGGTCTTAGTACTGCGCAATCATCCAGTTCCTTTAATTACACAGGAGGGATAAGCGCCGATATCCCTTTGTCTTCCAAATTCCTGATATCAACCGGATTGCAGGTCGAAAACCAGAGCCTGGCCAGAAAATTTCAGAGTATTGCTTCCTCTTCATCTGCCCCTCAAAATGAGACCAAAACAAAGTTGATCAATCTTGATTTGCCGGTAAATATTACCTGGAAATTTGCCTCGGAGAAATCGCATGCCTATTATGTCTCGGCGGGATTATCCTCTTTGGTCTATCTCAGGCAGGAAAATAAAAATACGACCTACTCCCAGACGCTTGTACCCGTCTCCTCCATTGTCGCGGGCAACGAAATAAAAACCTACAATGTGGTCGATAAGGTATCCGTTTCACAAGACCAGGTTGCGCCACCTCAAACATTCGATTTTGCAGGGAGGATCAATATGATTGTGGGATTTGAAAAAAAGCTGTCCGACAAGATATTCATCCATTTTGAACCTTACGCGAAAATTCCGGTTTCAGGCCTTGCCCCGGGAGAGCTGAACCATACGACAACCGGCATTAATTTCAAGATTTCATTCTAACAAGAAAAAGGATCTTCCCAATAGCAAACAAATATCATTCAAGCCAAAATAACTTTTATATTTTGTAGCGTTTCCCTGATTCGGCATCGTATTGATTACAAAACAAATTGCATAAACATGAAAAAATATCTCTTTTTAGCAGTTGCATTTATCTTCCTGGCCGGATGTTTCCAAATTAACGATTTTGGCAGGGCAGAGATTGATCCTCCAATGTTGGTCAGTCCCCTGATTTTTCAGTCAGAATATACAAACCATGCATGGGGATATAGCCACTTCGGATGGATGATGGATGGTTCGGGTATTGTGAAAAGGTTCCAGAAAAATGCGCCCTGGGTAGTTCCTGATTCACTTGGTTATATCTCTGATAAAGATATGCAGAAAAACCTGAACGTTTGCGATTCCCTCCTGGAACATGTAGCTTCGGGCGAACTCGTGTATTATACCTCCAAGGCGCTGACATGCGTTGACGGTCCATTGACAAATCCCAGGTTGACCGGGGCCGATATGGGTGAACACATTTACGCTTTTTACCGTTACGAGGCAGATCGCAAAAGGTACAAACGGGTGATACTCTCCATGACCGGAGACTGGTCGAGGGAAAATCTCGCACCGAATAGCAAAGAGGTGGTCGATTGGATGAAGACAATTAAATAATGCACATCATGTATACAAAGTATTTTCTGTTACTTCTTATGGGCACCATCCTCACGGTAGGGTGTGCAAAGGATACAAACCCTTCGCCCGAAATAAAAAAAATAGCGATGACTGATAAATCGCTCAGATTGGTGCAAGCCAGCAACTCGTTTAGTTTTTCATTGCTAAATAAGAGTCTTGATGGCACAATTGAAAATAAGATGGTTTCGCCGCTGAGTGTTTCGATAGCGCTTTCGATGACGCTAAACGGAGCATCCGGAACCACCCTTACGGCTATTCAGAAAACCCTTGGCCTGGATGGATTGACCAGAGATGAGATCAATACCATCAACAGCGATTTGTCAACGGCACTGCAGAAATCCGATCCGAGTGTCGTCATGGATATTGCAAATTCTATCTGGATCAGGAAAGATTTTCAGGTTCTGGATCCATTTATTGCTGTTAACCAGACCTTTTACAAGGCGCAAGTTTCGAAGCTGGACTTCAACACCGCCGCGCTTTCAACCATCAACAAATGGGTGAGCGACAAGACCAATGGGAAGATTCCAACCATTTTGTCCAGTATTTCGAGCAATGAAATCATGTTTCTGATCAATGCAATCTACTTCAACGGGAAATGGAAATATCAATTTGAAACCTCCAAAACTACCAACGAGAAGTTTGCTTGCTCAGACCAAAAAATCATTTTTGTCCCGATGATGAAAATGGAAAGCAACTTTGGCTATTCGGTCCAACCCGGGTTCAAGGCACTGAAAATGCCATATGGGGTGGATAAATTCCAAATGGTCCTCTTGCTACCGGACGAGGGAGTCAGTCCGGATAAAATTGCGGCAAACCTGAATTCAGGTAATTGGGCGACTTTGAACGCGGCCCTCCAAACCAAGACAAAACTTCCGGTCTGGATCCCAAAATGGAAATTCTCATGGGACATCACCCTGAACGGAATTCTTTCCTCTTTGGGAATGGATGTGGCTTTTGATCCAAACAAAGCCAATTTTTCAGGAATAAATGCTGATAACCAGTTGTATATCACGAAGGTCATCCATAAAACTTATATTGATGTCTCTGAATCAGGTACAGAAGCTGCTGCCGTGACCTCCGTTGGTGTCGGTGTAACGAGTATGCCGGCTGACCCTCCTGCTTTTTATGCAATCCGCCCCTTCCTCTTTTTTATAACGGAAGAGGATACGGGAGCCATTCTTTTTGCCGGGAAAGTTGAAAATCCGCTAGTAAACAATTAGGCCATGAGAATTACAATTCTATTTGGAACACTGTTGTTCAGTCTGACGCTTTTCGCTCAAAAAAGGAACATGGATGTGGTTTACCTTAAAAACGGTAGTGTTTTACGAGGGACCATTGTTTTACAGGATCCTGGTAAGTTGATTAAACTTAAAACTCCGGACCGCAATATTTGGGTCTTTGAAGAGGGGAAAATAGATAGCATTGTACGACCCGTAAAAATTCCTGTTCCTCAAAAAAGCGGCTATTTTAATCTTACCGAAATAGGTGTTCTAGCAGGTAATTCGGCGAATTATAAAAAAGACCCTTTTGCCTTTTTAAACATCAGCAGTTGGAAGTTTGAAAAGGGATTTTCAACGGGAATAGGCGTTGGGGTGGAATTTTTCAATGAAACCTATCTGCCTGTTGTGGCCGATTTCAGGTATTTTATCCGAAATTCCGGTGCCATACCGTTTGTTTCCCTACAGGGCGGTTATTCAATCCCGTTGGGAGGAACTTACTCACAGCAAGTCTATTACAGCTCTCCGGTCGACTGGAATTCTCTGATCTATCGACCACCAACACCAATCCCCACAACCCAGGATATCTCTGCCAGGGGAGGTTGGTTGCTTAATCCGGCCATTGGGATTCAGTCGGCCATCAATGAAAATCTTGCCCTTACCTTTAGCGCGGGATACCGCATCATGCGACACCGCTATGGTAAAAATGACACTTACAAACTGGACGTTGATTACAACCGTCTATCCCTTAAAGTTGGCCTACTATTTAAATAAAACTACCTATGAGAAACACAATAAAGAATAGTTTGATACCATTCCTGATGCTGGTTGTTCTCTTTACAGGATGCAAGGATAAATATACCGAACAATATCTCGAACTTGAGCCGGTCTACATGGGTTACCAGGAGTTCAGGGCATCGGTAAAAATGGTCAACCAGCAAGATTTGGTTAAACCTGGCAAGATTTATGTAATGGGCAACTATCTGTTCATCAACGAACGGATGAAAGGCATTCATATTTACAACAATGCCAATCCTGCCTCTCCCCAATACATTGGGTTTATCAATATTCCGGGCAATGTCGATATCGTAGTGAAAAATAATGTAATGTATGCCGACAGTTATATAGATCTGGTCGCTATCGACATTACCAATCCTGCGCAAGCCAGGGAAGTCGGAAGGATTAAAGGCATTTTCCCTTATTCGGTTCCTCCTTCAGAGGAAGCGAGCTATCGCACAGGCAAGGTGGATGATACCAAAGGGGTAGTAGTGGGCTGGAATGTAAAAACGGTTCGAAATGAGATCAATACAACCAGTTATCCGGTTTATCCCATTTATTACAGCTATGGTTTTGCTGCAAAGATGGATGCACTTTCGAGCAATGTGACCGCAGGTGCTCCTGAAGCTGGCGCATCAGCTGCCGGAGTTGGTGGTTCGATGGCCAGATTCGGATTGACTGGGAATAATTTGGTAGCCGTCGATAACCATACCTATTACAACATTAATTTATCGGATGCCGTTAACCCAAAACTGGAATCGCAATCTCAAATAAATTGGGGAATCGAGACCATGTTCCTCTATTCAAAGTATATGTTTTTAGGCACAACTACCGGGATGCAGGTGTACGACCTTTCTGATTTGAATAAACCTGGTTATATTTCATCTTTCTGGCATGCCACCGGCTGTGATCCGGTCGTGGTTCAAAACAACAGGGCCTATGTTACCATAAGGGGAGGTAATGTTTGCGGCAGCAATATCAACCGGATGGATGTGCTGGATGTTACCAATATACTGAACCCCAAATTGATTCGTTCCTACAATATGGACAACCCTTATGGTCTGGGCATCAGTGGCGACATCCTTTTTGTTTGTGACGGTACCTCCGGATTAAAGGTTTATGATGCTTCTGATCCATGGCTGATCAGCGAACACATTCTGGCCAGCTTTCCCAAAATACAGGCCTACGACGTGATTCCTCTGGGAACCTCCCTGCTGATGATCGGGAACGATGGGTTTTACCAGTACGATTACTCCAATGTAAACAACATTAAGCAGATAAGTGTGATTAAAGTGACAAAGTGACCAGAGTGAACTAATGTGCCCAGAGTGCCTAAAGTTATGGACTCCTTAAATTTCATGAAGGAGCGAAGTACTTTAGGCACTTTCTTATTTATCAGACAATTATTCAAATCTTTCCTGCAACCTTTTTCGCTTTTCAATCATCTTGATGTTATAACCTTTTATAACCTAAATAATGAAGATTGCACTATTTGCTTTTGCTTTGTTTCTCTCGTTCTCCCTTTTTGGTCAGGGTCGGAAACGGGATGTTGTCTACCTGAAAAATGGAAGTATTTTGCGCGGAACCATTGTGTTGCAGGATCCTGGTAAGCTGATCCAACTAAGGACTACAGACTACAGTTTGTGGGTTTTTAAAGAGGATCAGATTGACAGCATTAAACGGTTGTCTTCACCAAAAGTAATCCTCAAAACTGGTTATTTTAATCTGACTGAGATTGGCATATTGACTGGAAATCGCACCAATGTCAGCAAGAATCCCTTCACTTTATTCAATATCAGCGGCTGGAATTTCAAAAGTGGTTTTACTGCCGGAGTGGGGGTAGGTGTCGAATTTTCCAACGAGACCTACTTCCCTGTAGTTGCTGATATCAGGTACTACCTGCGTGAGAAGAGACCAATGCCTTTTGTATCCTTTCAGGCAGGATTTTCCATACCGTTGGGCACATCCCAGGGAGAGATCATGAATGCTATTCACAACTATGATTTGAACAGCAACTTCTATCCCTTAACAAATCAAATAGTCAAGGCCCGGATTGGTTTTCAGATCAATCCCGCAGTTGGTATCCAGATTCCAATTCAGGAAAACCTGGCCTTGACATTGGGTGCAGGTTACAGATGGATGCGATACCGCTACAGTGGGAGCAACAATTACCGCTTGGAGGTCAACATCAACCGTTTGTCATTAAAAGTAGGCTTACTTTTTAAATAATACTCTTATGAAAAAGCACATTCAAAATATTATCGCATCTATTTTCCTTTTGGGAATGATTACAACCAGTTGCAGGGACAAATTTAATGTAGAGTATCAAGCCTTGGTGCCGGTCTATTTGAGTTATTCGGATCTTCGGGCTTCTGTGAAAGTTGTCGGTCGGCAGGACCTGGTGAAACCTGGTAAAATTTACACCTACGGCAACTACATTTTCATCAACGAAAACATGAAGGGGGCTCATGTGTACAACAACAGCAATCCTGCCGCGCCACAATATGTTGGCTTTATCAATATTCCCGGTAATATCGACCTGGTGGTGAAAGACAACATCATGTATGCGGATAGTTACATCGACCTGGTCGCGATAGACATAACTGATCCTTCCAACGCAAAAGAGGTGGGCAGGACGAAGGGAGTTTTCCCCTATTCTCTACCGTTTTATCCCCAAACGGATTATCGCCTGGGTGGTGTGAACACTTCCCTGGGAGTAGTTGTAAACTGGGAATTGAAAACAGTAAAAGAAGAGATGGAGTCAAGCAATTATGGGAATATCTATGCAAATGACTTTCTTTCTCTAAACACCAAACTAGACGCATTGGCAAGCGTGGGGTTTCCCGGTATCGGAGGATCAATGGCCAGATTCGGGCTTATTGGAAATTCGTTAGTAACGGTTGACAAGAATAGTTTGTATTGCAATTTTGACCTGACTGACCCCAATAACCCTGACCTGACTTACCATGGATATTTAAGAAACTGGGGTGTTGAAACCATGTTTCTCACTGGCAAATACATGTTCCTGGGAACCAATAACGGGATGCTCATTTACGATCTCAGCGATCCGATGAAGCCGGTTTACCTCTCTGCCTTCTGGCATACGACCGGTTGCGACCCGGTGGTGGTGCAAAACAACAGGGCTTATGTGACCCTTCGCAGCGGGGTAACCTGCGCCAACAACAGATCCATTAACGAGCTGAGCGTGTTGGATGTCACTAACGTGAAAGACCCTATTCTGCTTCGTTCATATTTGATGGACAATCCGCACGGTTTGGGCATCAGCGACGATATTTTGTTTGTCTGCGATGGCAATTCCGGCTTAAAAGTATACAACGCGGCCAACCCGTTGCTGATCACCGAAAATCTGCTTGCTAAATTCCCCGGCATCAATGCATACGACGTGATCCCACTGGGCAAATCTTTGTTGATGATCGGCAGCGATGGCTTTTACCAGTATGATTATTCGGATCTGAAGAATATTAAGGAGATCAGTGTGATAAAGGTGAAGAAGTGACTAGAGTGACTAGAGTGAACTAAAGTGCCTAAAGTTGTGGACTCCCAACTTTTCAAGCCGGTAGCGAAAGAACTCCAGGCACATTAGTTCACTCTAGTCACTTTAGTTCACTTCTTGGTACTTTTTGGTACTTTTGGGGCATTCATCCTTAAGTTATGCAACCACCCGAATCGAAGATCACCACCTTCCTCAAAAAACACCACGTCCTCACTCTGGCAACAGTTTCGGGCGATCAACCCTGGGTGGCCAACTGTTTCTACGCTTTTGTGGAGGAGCAAATGGCTTTCGTTTTTACTTCCGGTTACGAAACCAGGCACATTCAAGAGGTAATGCAAAACAACAAAGTTGCCGGAAATGTTGTACTCGAAACTAGTATCATCGGCAAAATTCAGGGGATACAGTTCTGCGGTACTTTAACCAAGGCAGAAGGTGAAGCCCTTGACAAGGCAAGCTCAGCTTACCTGAAGAGATTTCCGTTTGCCGCCCTAATGGATACTACCCTCTGGATCCTATCCATCGACTATCTTAAGATGACGGACAATAGGTTGGGGTTTGGAAAGAAGTTGATTTGGGAGAGAAAAGGATAAAGTTAAAAGGATAAAGTAGGGAACGCTTTGATCAAGATTCTATTGAGATTGATGTTCGATGATTAGAATCTTCATGACAACGCCAATGCCACTTTATCCTTTTAACTTTATCCTTTATCCTTTAAGTTCTTTTTTATTATCTTTGTGCTCTTAAAAAAAAGGGAGTTCTAAGAGGCTATGAGTAAGAAATTCAGGGAATACAAGGAGTTTAATCTTTCGCAAATCAACAAGGATATCTTGAAGTTTTGGGAGGAGGACGATACTTTTCACAAGTCGATCACCACCAGGGCCGAGGGGAAACCTTACATCTTTTACGAAGGACCTCCGTCGGCCAATGGGCAACCCGGTATTCACCACGTGGTTTCACGGGCCATCAAGGATATCTTCTGCCGTTACAAAACGCAGCAGGGCTTTCTTGTCAAGCGTAAAGCGGGCTGGGATACCCATGGTCTGCCTGTTGAGTTGAGTGTTGAGAAATCGCTCGGCATTACCAAAGAGGATATCGGCAAGCATATTTCTGTAGCCGATTACAATGCTGCATGTCGTCGGGAGGTGATGAAATACACCGACCTGTGGGAAGATCTTACGCAAAAAATGGGATATTGGGTCAATATGGACGACCCGTACGTGACCTACGACAACCGGTATATCGAGACTTTGTGGTGGCTCCTGAAATCTTTCTACAACAAGAACCTGCTTTACAAAGGATATACCATCCAACCCTATTCACCCGCTGCCGGAACCGGTCTTAGTTCCCATGAACTGAACCAGCCCGGCTGCTACCGCGATGTGAAAGATACCACCTGCATTGCGCAGTTCAAGGTGGTACGCGATGCGAAATCTGAAGCTTTGTTTGATCGGGTTTCGACCGATCTCTACATTCTGGCCTGGACGACTACCCCCTGGACACTGCCCTCCAATACGGCGTTGGCAATAGGTCCAACCATCAAATACGTCAAAGTTCAAACGTTTAGTCCCTATACTGCCCAGCCAATTACCGTTGTACTGGCAAAGAATCTTTTCCGCCACTATTTCCCCGAAAAGAATGAAGCGCTAACGCTGGATAGCTACAATGGGGAGGGAAAAAATATTCCTTACCTGTTGCTTAGGGAATTCTCAGGGAGTCAGTTGGTAGGGGTCAATTACGAACAACTTTTCCCTTGGGTGAAACCGATGGGAGAGGCCTTCCGTGTCATCCCCGGCGATTTTGTTACCACGGAAGATGGTACAGGAATTGTCCATATCGCCCCAACCTTTGGCGCCGATGATGACCGGGTGGCCAAACAAACCGGCATTGTTCCGCTATTGCTGATCGATAACGAAGGGAAACGTCAGCCGATGGTCGACCGTCAGGGCCGATTCTTCCGACTGAAGGACCTGGATGCCGGTTTCGTGAAAACCAACATCAACATCGAACGCTATTCTGAATTTGCCGGCCGTTTTGTCAAGAACAGCTACGATGATTCGCTAACAGAGCAGGATGCCACCCTCGATATCGACCTCTCTGTACAGTTGAAGAAAGAAGGGAAAGCCTTCAGAGTAGAAAAATACGAACACAGCTATCCGCATTGCTGGAGAACGGATAAACCGGTTCTTTACTATCCTTTGGATTCGTGGTTTATCCGCTCAACAGCTGTCCGGGATGAGATGATCGGGCTCAACAAGACAATCAACTGGAAACCGCAATCGACCGGTACCGGCCGTTTCGGCAACTGGCTGGAAAACCTGGTCGACTGGAACCTCTCCCGCTCGCGGTATTGGGGAACTCCACTGCCTATCTGGCGTACAGAGGATGGAACGGAGGAGCTCTGCATTGGCTCAGTAGAAGAACTTATATCGGAAATCGAAAAATCTGTAGCTGCAGGCTTTATGAAGGCCAATCCTTATCAGGATTTTGTGGTTGGCGACAATTCCAAAGAAAATTACGAAAAGATTGACCTTCATCGTCCCTTCGTGGATGACATTGTGTTGGTATCCCCGAAAGGGGTAAAAATGGTACGCGAACTCGACCTGATCGACGTCTGGTTCGATTCCGGTTCCATGCCATTTGCGCAGGTTCACTACCCATTTGAGCACAAAGAGGAGTTTGACGAACTCTTTCCGGCAGATTTTATCGCCGAAGGTGTTGACCAGACCCGCGGATGGTTTTTTACCCTCCATGCCATTGCAACCATGGCCAAAGGTTCTGTTGCTTTCAAAAATATCATCTCCAACGGGCTTGTCCTGGATGCCGCCGGCAACAAGATGTCGAAGCGACTGGGCAACGCGGTCGATCCTTTTACCACCATTGAGAAATACGGATCCGACCCGGTTCGCTGGTACATGATCACCAATTCACAACCCTGGGACAACCTGAAATTTGATTTGGGCGGGGTTGACGAAGTGCGTCGCAAATTCTTTGGCACACTTTACAATACCTATAGTTTCTTTGCTTTGTATGCCAATGTGGATGGCTTTGCCTACCGGGAAGCTGAACTCCCGAATTCGGAACGGCCGGAACTGGACCGCTGGATATTATCTTTATTGAATACCTTGATCAAAGATGTGACTGAAGCATACGAAACATACGAACCCACCAAAGCAGGAAGGGCGATTTCAGAGTTCGTATCCGAAAATCTGTCCAACTGGTATGTACGACTCAGCCGCAAAAGGTTCTGGGGCGGTGAATACGATGCTGACAAGATTTCTGCTTACCAGACTTTGTATACTGCACTTCAAACCGTTGCCAAACTGGCTGCCCCAATTGCCCCTTTTTACAGCGATCAGCTTTTCCGCGACCTGAACAAAGTGGCCCATCGCGAACAGGATCTGTCGGTTCACCTTACCCGTTTCCCTGTAGCCGATGAGCATATGGTTGACAAGCAACTCGAAGAGCGGATGGAGATAGCCCAAAAAGTATCCAGCATGGTACTCGGACTTCGCCGGAAGGAGAAACTGAAAGTTCGTCAACCCCTGGCAAGGATCATTGTACCGGTTTTGAACGAAAGTTTCCGCAAACAGTTTGAAGCCATTGAGAGCATTGTCCTTACGGAGGTAAATGTGAAGCAGGTGGAGTACCTGACCGATTCATCAGGGATCATCAAGAAGAAGATCAAACCTAATTTTAAGACACTTGGGCCAAAATACAGCAAACTGATGAAGCAGATTGCCGCCATGGTAGCCGCCATGGATCAGGGACAAATTGCCTCTTTTGAGCGGGATGGCTCCTTTGAAACGGCCATCGATGGTGAATCCATCAGGCTGGTTGCAGAGGATGTTGAGATCCTGACGGAGGATATTCCGGGATGGCAAGTAGCCAGTGAAGGCAATCTGACAGTAGCGTTGGATATTCATGTCACACCGGAGCTGAAACTTGAAGGAATTGCCCGCGAACTGATCAACAGAATTCAGAATTTGCGAAAAGAGAGTGGTTTCGAGGTTACTGACAAGATAGAACTCACGGTAGGTAACCACCCTGAGCTGACCGAGGCATTGGAAAAATTTGGGGATTACATTTGTGCACAAACTTTAGCGCTGAAACTTAACCGTGTGGATGTTTCGGAGGTGGCTACAGATCAACTTGTTGAAATAGAACCCGGATTGGAAACAGTGCTGACAGTCAGGAAAATTTGAGAGATTAACCGATGCTGTTGATAAATATTTATTTCAGCATGTATAAATAGCACCGATTTAGATTATATTTACAAAAAGCGCAACATTATGGCAGAGAAAACAAGATATTCAGACGAGGAACTCCAGGAGTTCAAGTCCCTGATTCTGGGCAAACTGGAAAAGGCACGTCAGGATTACGAGCTATATAAAAACGCCATTACGCAAGGTGACGGCAATGATACCCAGGATACATCCCCCACCTTCAAGGTATTGGAAGAAGGGGCAGCTACATTGTCCAAAGAGGAGGCAGGCAAGCTTGCTCAACGTCAGCAGAAATTTATTCAGCATCTTGAAGCAGCGCTGATCCGGATTGAGAACAAAACCTATGGCATCTGCCGCGAAACCGGAGCCTTGATCTCGAAAGAGAGACTACGTGCTGTGCCTCACGCAACATTATCTATTGATGCAAAAAATTCCCAGCGCTAATTTACTTTTTCAGGGCAAAAGAGTCAACCGATCTACCCATTGAAGACCAAAAGAGCTTTTTCTGCACTTTTTACTTTGCCCATGAGCAATAGAAAAAAATCAATACTTCTTATCCTTTTGATTTTGCTGGCCGACCAGACTTTAAAAATCTGGATCAAAACTCATCTGGCTCCGGGTGGTGAAATTGTTATTTTCAAAAATTGGTTTATCCTCCATTTCATCGAGAATAATGGGATGGCCTTTGGCATCGAATTTGGAAACCATATCGGCAAATATTTTCTGAGTATTTTCCGCCTGATCGCCATTGGCTTATTGGGTTGGTATCTGAATAAGCTTTTGAAAAGAGAGGCGCCATTAGGATTGATTGCCAGTTTTTCCATGATCATGGCCGGCGCAATTGGCAACATGATAGACGGAGCATTCTATGGAGTGATCTTTAATTACCACCCGGGCGAAGTAGCCACTCTTTTCCCTGCCGGTGGTGGTTACTCCTCCTTCCTGATGGGCAGGGTGGTCGATATGTTTTATTTCCCGCTTATTGAGACCACTTACCCCTCCTGGATTCCTTTCCTGGGTGGTCAGGAGTTGATTTTCTTCCGGCATATTTTCAACGTTGCCGATTCGGCTGTTTCAATCGGAGTATTTTCCATATTCATTTTCCATAGGCATCATTTTGGGGATGGCAAAAAGGTGGAAGAGCCACAAACTGAAAATGGCATTGAAACAAAAATTGAGAACTGATCCAATTTTAGGGTTGTGTCCTTCGTGCCATCCCTTGGCGACCTTTGTGGTAAAGTTTTAAATATTCACCACAAAGGGCACGAAGTGCCACACAAAGGTTGCACAAAGGAGAGTCGGATGAATGGGATTGTCTCATAAATACTTAATTTCGCGGCGGATTACGAAAGCATTTTGAAAAGAACCTATGAGTAACAAAACGAAATCGATATTGATCATCCTCTTGATTCTGTTAGTCGATCAAATTCTTAAGATATATATCAAAACCCACTTCATGCTGGGAGAAGAGGTTGTTGTGGCAAAGAATTGGTTTTTCCTTCATTTTGTCGAGAACAATGGGATGGCATTTGGTTTCGAGTTTGGCAACAACATTGGTAAATATTTCCTCACTATTTTTAGGATAGCAGCCATTGGGGCGCTGGGTTGGTACCTTTCCAAATTGTGGAAAAAGGAGGCGCCATTCGGTTTGATTGTCTGTTTTTCGCTCATCCTGGCTGGAGCCACTGGTAATCTGATCGACAGCGCTTTTTACGGATTAATCTTCAACGAAAGTCATGGTACGGTAGCCACCCTATTTCCGGCAGGTGGCGGGTATACCTCTTTTTTATTGGGGAAAGTGGTGGATATGTTCTATTTTCCGTTGATCGAAGGCCATTTCCCAAGCTGGTTCCCCATCTGGGGCAGCCAGGAATTCATCTTTTTCAGGCCAGTGTTCAACATTGCAGACTCCTCTATCTCGGTGGGTATAGTGGCCATTTTCATCTTTTACCGGAAGTATTTTGACGACAAGAAACCGGAGGCAATAGCAGTAGGGGGAGTTGATGCAATAGGAGACTCAGTTTTGACGGAAGAATCTACAGAAGAGATTGCAGGGCAACAGAATGATCAATTGAATTAATATTATTCCGGGGTACTGTGATAAATGAAAGCGAGGCCACAAAGGCACTAAGAGACAAAGGTTTCACAAAGGTTATAGAACGAAACGTTTGATTCTATCCTTAATTCTCGGAACATCGAAGTTAATCAGAAATCCTAGTCTTTTGCCTGTCAGTTTCAAGTGACTAAGAGACTGTTTAAATTTGGTTTATTCAAAATACAATAAGTTCAACCCTTTCAGGGTTGTTGTCTTACTCCTTTCATTCTCCCCCGATTTCATCGGGGGTTATTCACATTAAACCCATTCTGGGTTTCGCTAAGCACAAGTCCGTATGACTTGATTATGAATCGAAGATCGGCGAAGCCAATAACCTCCGGTGAAACCGGAGGCATAAGAGATACTGAAATGCGGAACCCCGAAGTTGGTCCAACTATATTGTGATTAAATTTAAACAGTCTCTTAAAGTTACCCCCTTTTTATACCAATCACGAATTTTTCATAAAGATTTACTAAAATCATTTAATTTTGAATAAACAACTGATCCCATGCAATCCATCAATCCATTTACAGGCGAAATCGTTCAAACCTACCGGGAACAGACAACTTCAGAGGTAGATACCATTGTACAACAGGTGGATACGGCCTATCATGGCTGGAAGAAAACTACCTTTTATCACCGGTCAGGATTGATGAAAAATCTCCAGGCAAAACTTGTGGAAAAGAGGGAAGCGCTTGCTGCCCTGATTGTTTCCGAGATGGGGAAAGTCTATCGCGAAGCCTTGGGAGAGGTCGACAAATGCGCTTTGGCATGTGGCTATTATGCCGAAAATGGTGAGAGATTTTTACAAAATGAGCCGGTTCAAACAGAGGCTCAGGAATCTTACATCTCCTACCAGCCGATTGGAACCATCCTCGCCGTAATGCCCTGGAATTTTCCCTTCTGGCAGGTATTCCGGTTTATTGCACCTGCATTGATGGCCGGAAATACGGGATTGCTGAAACATGCCTCCAATGTTTCGGGTTGCGCACTCGCCATTGAGCAGCTTGTGAAAGAGGCAGGTTTCCCTGAAAATGTATTCCGGACTTTGCTGATAGGCTCAGCTAAAGTAGAGGCTGTTATTGCAAATCCATTGGTCAAAGCTGTGACCCTCACAGGAAGTGCTCCTGCCGGGAAAGCCGTGGCAGCTGCGGCAGGAGCCAATCTCAAAAAATCTGTTCTTGAACTGGGGGGCAGCGATCCCTATCTGGTTCTTGAGGATGCCGATGTAATTATGGCTGCCAAACTTTGTGTGACCAGCCGATTGTTGAATGCCGGTCAGAGTTGTATCGGGGCCAAGCGATTCATTGTTGCCGACCCGGTCTACGATACGTTCAAATCTGAATTTGTGAGGTTGATGGCGGCTTCGAGCTATGGAGATCCTCTTGATTCGAATACCTCCATCGGTCCACTCTCGCGGAAAGATCTTCGTGACGAATTACACCAGCAGGTCGAAACGAGCCATGCGATGGGCGCTTCAGTGCTGGTCGGTGGTTTTATCCCGGTAGGGGATGCCGCATTTTATTCACCTACCGTAATTGAAAATGTGACCACCGGTATGCCTGCCTACCACGAAGAGTTGTTTGGTCCGGTGGCGGTGTTATATCGGTTTAAAACAGAAGAAGAGGCTATTCGCATTGCCAACGATACCGTTTTTGGATTGGGCGCCGGTATTTTTACGGCGAATCTGGCCAAGGGCAAATTACTGGCCGAAAAGGGACTCGAAGCCGGATGCGTCTTCGTCAATGACTTTGTCAAGTCTGATCCGCGTCTTCCGTTCGGTGGTATCAAGGAGAGTGGATATGGCCGCGAATTATCGACGATAGGTATCCGCGAATTTGTAAATGTGAAGACGGTTGTTGTTAAATGATATTCAGTTTAAATTGGTTGGAGTTATTAGACTCCCGCAAGATTCTTTTTACATTTGCATCGACCTATGTGAATGCTAATATTCTAACTAATTTATATTTAAAGGAATGCCACGTTTTTTGTCGGGGAAAGCAGTATATGGTTTGAGGTGGATTATTTTAGGCATCTTTTTTCTAACGTTCTATATCTATTTCTTCGCATTTAACAAATTTCATCTGTTTTACCTGGAGCAGACTCAGCTCTTTCGCTTTTCCGGCGATTATTTCAGACCTTTTCTTGAAAAGCCTGGTGAGTTTATTTTATACCTGGGCGAGTTTTTAGGTCAGTTTTTTGTAAATCCATACTTTGGTGCTGGTATCGTAACGCTGTTGGCAATAGCCATCTATGCTCTATTCCATTTAATCTTAAAGAAGTTGGGGACGCATGCAATTGTATTGAGTTTAATGCCCCTTTTTTTTATCGCATCTTTTCAAAGCAATCATCTATATAAAATTGGATTTACTGTCGGAATTATTTTAGCCCTTTCGTTTGCCAATGTCTATTTACTGTTAACCAGTAATTTAAAACGGTACATGATCGGCGGGATTGCCTGGCTCTTGTTGTATCACCTATCGGGAGGTTTTGCACTATTTGCCTCTCTTTTAGCGGTACTTTTTGAGTTGTTTTATTTTAATTCAAAGACAAAATGGATTCATAGTATAGTTATCATACTTGTTTCAATTGGCTTTCCCTATTTGGCCTGGAGATTTATTTATCTGATACCCTTTCAGAATGCCTGGTTCTATCCTTTCCCGTTTTGGGGAGTTTCGCGAATATCTTTATTTGCAGCCTTACTCGCATATTTCCCGGTTATTGTATTAATACTTTCAATTTATAAGCAAATCAGTAAAAAGGAAGTATTGGATGTTTCGTGGAATTACCTGTCAATACTAGGCGGGGGTATAATTATCACCATTGGGACCGGGCTTGTAATAACCAAAGCCTACGACGCTAAAATAGAGCAATTTCTGGGCATGGACCACTATGTTCAAACAGAAGAGTGGGACAAGGTGGTTGGACTATCGGAGTCATATATTGGGGCTAATCAATTGGTTGTATATTATACCAATCTTGCTTTATACAAAACAGGGCAATTCAGTAACCGGATGTTCGATTTCCCGCAACATGGAATTAGCGGGTTGCGGTTGAAATGGACGCGGGACGAAGTGACTCCGTTCTTTGGAGGTGAGGTATTTTATCACCTGAATTATATCAACGAAGCCAACCGGTGGGCCTTCGAGTCGATGATTGCAAATGGCTTAAATCCGCGTTCGTTAAAGCGAATGGTTTTGACCAGCTTAATAAATCGTCATTACGAAGTTGCCACGAAATATCTCAATATCCTGGATCAAACCATGTTCTACAAGGATTGGGCGACCAGGTATAAAGCTTATGTTACGGATACAACCCAAATCAGTCAAGACAGAGAACTGGCAGAGAAACGACATTTTTTAATAAAGCATGATTTTATTGCCTACGATTTGGGATTGACTGAACTGTTACAGGAACATCCTGATAACAATATGGCTTATGAATATATGATGGCTGCCTTTCTCCTGAATAAGGATATTAAAAGTTTTGCAGACAATGTTTACCGTCTAAAGGAATTTGGATACCACGAAATTCCGGTCAATTATGAAGAGGCCCTTCTGTTTTGCATGGCTTATTTCAAAAAGGACTTCGTACCTCGAGGTTATTCAATCCGGTCCACAACAATTCAGCGAAAGAACGACTATATTGCCCAAATTGCCAGATGTGGCGGGGACCAGAATATGGCTGCCAGGGTGTTATACAAGCAATTTGGAAAAACGAGCTGGTATTATTTACATTTTGCCGCGCAAACCGATAAATAGTTATGAGCCTGATTAATATTTCAATATTGAAAAAACATGGACTTTTAATAGTTTCGATCTTCTGGATTCTTTTTGCATCCTGTTCGGCCGACATTTCCAATTGTAAAAGAACAGACAAAAACGCGGTTATCTACCCCGACTATTCCGGGATTACTATTCCATGTAATATTGCCCCTTTGAACTTTGTCGTAAAAGAGGCGGGGGATCAATATATCGCTGTTTACAAATCGAATGGACAAGAGTTGTTTCGTGTTAGCTCGGGAGACGGGATCATTTCAGTTCCTCGCTCCAAATGGGAAGATCTGCTAAAAAAGGCAAAAGGGCAGGAATTTTCCATAGATATCTGCATTAGAAAAGCTGGCAGTTGGCTCAGGTACAATGTTGTAACAAACAAAGTATCTGCCGATTCGATAGATAATTATCTGGTATATAGGTTAATTGAGCCTGGCTTTGAAACATGGAACAAAATGGGGATTTATCAGCGATGTTTAAATACTTTCGACGAGACCCCAATCATGGAAAACAGGATGAGTGGCGGCAATTGCATGAACTGTCACTCCTTTTGCATGAACAACAATAACATCATGCTGTTTCACATGCGGGCGGAAAACTCCGGTACTTTCATTTTCAAGGATGGCATACTTGAAAAACTGGATACAAAGACAGATAGCACAATAGGACCCGGAGTATATCCGGCATGGCATCCGGGTGGAAAATTCGTTGCCTTCTCGACGAACCGGATTGTTCAGACATTTCATGCCATTCCTGATAAGAAAATTGAGGTACTGGATACTTTGTCTGATGTTGTCGTTTATGAGCTTCAATCGCATACCATTTTCAAGGCTCCTTCGATCGCATCCAAAGGTCGGCTGGAGACATTTCCAACCTGGGCCCCGGATGGAAAGTCGCTCTACTTTTGCAGCGCCAAAGCTGTTTCGCCCAAAGAATACAAGAATATACGTTATGATTTGCTTCGGATTTCTTTCGATCCGGAAAACAGAAAATTTGGTACGGTTGATACCGTGTACAGAGCGTCAGAACTTGGGAAAAGCGTATCATTTCCGCGCGTCTCTCCGGATGGGAAATATGTGATGTTTTGCCTGTCTGATTATGGAAACTTTAGTATCTGGCACCCGGAGAGCGATTTGTACCTGTTCAATTCGGAAACAAAAGAGATATCGAAGCCTGAAATTAACAGCGGGCAATCCGAAAGTTACCACACCTGGTCGTCCAGCGGCCGATGGCTCGTTTTTAGCAGCCGAAGGCTAGACGGGCTTTATACAAGGCCTTATTTTTCGCATACGGATAGCGCCGGTATTTTCTCCAAACCGTTTATTTTGCCACAGAAGGATCCGTTGTTTTATGACCGGTTCCTGAAATCGTACAATATTCCTGAACTGGTAAAGTCTAAAGTCAACCTTGACCCGCGGATCATTTCCGGAGTACTCAACAAGAAACCGATTAAAGCTAAATTCAGTTCAAAATTTTAGAATCAATATGGGAATAGTAAAACCTTGCTACAAGGTAATTGTACCGAAAGTAGAAGGGAATTTCGGGATACAATGGGAAAGTTGTTTCAATGAATTGCCGGACTTAATACAAAACAGAGGATATAAGCCGTTTAGAATATGCGTTTTTATACATACGGTCAATGAAACGGATTACAATGTCAAATGCAGTTTAATCCGCGCCACATTTGGTCGATTGGATAATGCAAACAGACTGCCACTTAGCATCATACCTCAATCGCCTGAAGAACCTTATGATGTTGCAATTGAACTTGGGATGGTCAGCGAAAAAGAGGGAATTGTACAATATCATTCAGTTGAAGGCATTAACTATTGTACCGTTACTTCGGACGAACTTCTGGAATTATGGATGGTTGGCGCGATGTCGGCCGGGGAATGTGATAACAAGTATGAATATGCGGACAAATCTTTTCAAAAGCTGAAAT
>JBBIUJ010000026.1:0-21577 GCA_037440345.1 Prolixibacter sp. | reverse complement strand
CTTTCCGTACTTTGTCCCCTTTGGCATGAAATGGCTTTTCAACAGGAGTTTTCTCTGGCTGTTCCGAAACCGGCTCGGATGAGAAAAGATCTTTTTCTGCAACGGGTGCAACAGGATCCTGATCAACGGCCGGAGTGGCTGTTGGTTCAATACTCAGGACATCGCCCGATTTCTTGACGATACGAATGATCTTCTTCTCGGAGGGCGGTTTAACTTCAACCTTCACTTTTGGAATTTTTTGGGCTGGGACCTCTTTAGGTGCCACCTTTTTTTCAGGCGCTTTAACAACTGAATCTCTGATAGCCTGAGTATCAAGGATTACATAAATAAGTTCTTGTTTCTTAAAAGACTCGACGCGCTTGATATTTAATTCTTTACCAATCTCGCGCAATTCCGGCAAGAGTTTCTTGCTCAGTTCCAGGATGTCGTACATGATTTTTGCTGATTTGTGATCGAAACAGATGCTGCATAGAGCAACAAAATGTTGAAGATTTTAATACTATAATAATATAACTTAGGAAGAGATAACAGGGATAATTGAAGATTCTGTGTCAGATCGCTGATCTAAATCCGCAGCAAATGTAGCTAATTGATTTTAATTCACAAAAAATGTCTCTGTTAAAATATTAAATTCTACCAGATGTGCACTACAAATGCAGAAAAATGCCATTCGGATCCTAAATTTTACCGAATATTTTTGAAAAAATTGACATCATACAACAAAAATTAAGGAAAAACGGAAATTTTTAAGGCTGAAATAGCTTCAAACTCATAAAAATTCATAAATCACAAAAAATAGCAATAAAACATAAATATTAAACTACTTGCATGTAATCTTTTGCAACGAAATTCAGCAGCTTATCATAATTTTCTCACAAAACTGATTTCACTGAAGAAAAAGTGAATTTAGTTGAATCCTGAGTGAAAAAAAACACCATTATTTTTTCCGAAACTCCTTTTTTTTGGTTAATATTGTTATAATCTTAGTTTTTAAAGTTGGAGGCAGCAATGCTTTCAATGAGGCTTCAATTTTCATTGCCGGAGCGCATCTTAAAAAATTATGAGACAGCTCAGGATAACTAAACAGTTTACAAACAGGGAGGATTCCTCTCTGAACAAGTATCTTCTCGAAATCGGGAAGTTAAGAATGCTTAGCAGTGACGAAGAGATTTTTTTGTCGCAACAGGTTAGGGACGGCAACCTCTCTGCTCTTAACGCGCTAATCAAATGCAACCTTAGGTTTGTCATTTCAGTGGCAAAACAGTATCAGAATCAGGGTCTACCTTTGCCAGACCTCATTAATGAAGGAAATCTTGGATTAATCAGAGCCGCGCATAGGTTTGATGCGACCAAAGGGTTTAAATTCATCTCTTACGCGGTTTGGTGGATTCGTCAGGCCATCCTTCAGGCCATCGCTGAACAGGCAAGATTAGTGAAATTACCACAAAATCAAGTCGATAACCTAAACAAGATCAACCGCACCTTTGCGCAATTGGAGCAAGAGTTTCAAAGAGACCCAACCCCAGAGGAAATTGCAGCTATTCTGGAGATGAATGTCCTTACAGTTGATCAGATACTTCAGACCAGCGGATATCACCTCTCCCTGGATGCCCCTCTTTACGATGATGATGAAAATGAAAACAGTCAGTATGATTTATATAAAAATGATTTCACACCTAGCCCTGACAATGGCTTGTTAGAAACCTCCCTAAAAATTGAGATTAAACGACTGTTGAGTAAACTGGATGGCCGTGAAGCCGCCATCCTCTCTTCCTATTACGGATTAAACGATAATCCTGCTTTGGCGCTTGATGATATTAGCAGCAGGTTTGGCCTAACCCGCGAACGGATTAGGCAGATCAAGGATAATAGCATCAGAAAATTAAAGAGCGTACAATTTCAATCAATTTTAAAACCTTTCCTAGGCTGACATCTAACCAAAACAGGTTATATTTGTTTCAACAAATACAACCTGTTGTGAAGCATTTAATTGCACCTTCCCTATTGGCAGCCGATTTTACGCGGCTTGGAGACGATATCCGAATGGTTAACCATAGCGTGGCTGACTGGATTCACTGTGATGTGATGGACGGACATTTTGTACCCAACATCTCATTTGGGCTTCCTGTGATCGAACAGATCAAAAAGGTTGCTGAAAAGCCTCTCGATGTACACCTGATGATATCCGATCCTGATCGTTACCTTGAACGGTTCAAAGGGGCCGGCGCCGATATTCTGACGGTGCATTACGAAACGTGCCCTCACCTTCACCGCACTATTGGCGCCATCCGCGAATTGGGTATGAAGGCGGGTGTTGCCATCAATCCGCATACTCCTGTACAAATGCTGATTGACATCTTGCCTGATCTGGACCTAATTCTGTTGATGACGGTTAATCCCGGTTTCGGCGGACAGAAATTCATCCCCGGAAGCTACAAAAGGCTGGTAACCCTGCGCCAGATGGTAAATACTCTTGCACCCAACGCGCTAATTGAGGTCGACGGCGGGGTAAACCTGGATACTGGCAGGCAACTGTTTATGGCCGGGGCTGATGTGCTCGTGGCGGGGAACTTTGTGTTCAGTTCTGCTGACCCGAAAGCAACCATTGAGGCGTTGAAAAATTGTTAATCGTTTGTAGGGTTTGAAATGTTACCGGTCCCTGAAAGCAGATGAAGGGTCAAGGGAGAAGCTTGAAAGGTTGATATCTTGTAACCCGTCAAGCAATTTCTAATCTCATTACTATTTCACCATCGTCCCAGTCGTCCCAGTCGTCCTAGTCATTTTCCCGCTCCCCGGATGAACATATCCTGATAAATTGTGTTATCTTTGCATCCCCATTGGGGCTGACCGGTTTTGACAGCGGGCAGAAGAGGTATGTAAGCATGCCGGGCATTGAGTTTTGGCCCGTAAATCTTAAAGCTCAAACAATTAATTGGCGCAGATAACTACGCTCTTGCCGCTTAATCGACGCAACGTTGATCAGCTAATCCGGTATTAGATACTGGAGCGGGACATCTCCCGGGTGCCATGTCCTGAAGCGGCCCGACATGGAGGTGCAGATAAATCGGGAATAGTCAGGGGATTACTCCGCTTCCCTGGTAAAACAACAGGAGTTAAGATGATAGTCGGTGGCCTTGAGCCAGCTGTCGTTCGAAAACCAAATCAAGGCTAAGCATGGAGAAAGCGTATTGCTTCCTCGTTTGGACAGGGGTTCGACTCCCCTCAGCTCCACTTTCAATAAAAAAACTCTGTAAATTAACCATTTACAGAGTTTTTTTATTGAAAGGTTTATTCTCCATTGAAAATTGTCTGAAAAATAATCTCAATTGATTCTTTCCTTTTTAGCTCCAAAAAAAATACCCGGTCGAAACCAGGTATTTTTCATTTGCGATCCAAAGAAGTTGAACTATTTTTTTGGTGGCAAAAAGATCAAATCGACCAGATCGGCACCTTTAAAGTACCCTGCTGCATACTTTTTCACATCTTCCCTGGTTACGCTGCCAAGAATTTTTTCGAAGTTCTCGGGTGCATCGGTATTGATGTTGTGTTGATAATAATCTGACAAAGTACCCATCCAATAACTGTTGTGAAGTTTGTTCTGCTCACGGTTCTTCAGGAGATTCTTCACTACTTTATCCAAATCCTCCGCGGTTGGTCCGTTAGCAACGATCTTATCGATTTCACTGTAGATGATCGATTTCAGGTGAGCAGACCGTTCCGGCTCTGCATCAAACATCATCTGTAATCCCTTCTCTGCCTTAGGGAAATGCTGACTACTTCCCATTACGCTTACACCGTAAGTACCACCCTCTTTTTCGCGGATCTCTTCGGTATAACGAAGGGTCAGCACTCCTTTGATGATGTCGAGGATAAGGTTGGATTTAGGATCGTATGCGGCCTGTTTGTTGTAATTGACAACAACTGTAGCCTTGTTGACCTGCATCGGAATAGCTATCTCCCTCACTGTCTTGCCTTTTGGACCATTAACATTGTTGTCTTTCCACTTTTCTGTTCTGGGTAAGTCTGTCAGCGAGCCTATGTATTTTTCGACCAACGGTTTAACAGTTGCCTCGTCGAGGTTACCAACGATAAAGAAGGTGAAGTCGCCGGCATCAGAAATCCTGTCGCGGTAGATCTTTTCCATCTGTTCGATGGAGAGTTCATCAATCATGGCAGGAACAACCAGTTTGGTACGCTTGCTGTTGCTTGTCATTATCAGCGTAAGAGAGTCGCTCACTATTTTTTGTGGATTGTTGGCAAGACCAGCCACCATACCTGCATACCTGCCTTTCAACGCCTGGAATGCCTCCTTATCGAAACGGGGTTTCTCAAACTTCAAATAGAGCAACTGCATCATTGTTTCGAAGTCCTTTGGTGCAGAGGATCCTGATATTGTTTCGTTCAATTCTGACAGGCCAACACTTACATTAACATTTTTACCTGTCAGCATTTTCTTCAGGGTTGTAGCATCATAAGTATCGACGCCAAACATACCGACAAATTGCGGCATCATCATGGCTGAGGCCAATTGATCGACCGGCAACAGTGAGCTACCTCCTGGACTAATCCCACGAATGGCAACGTTGTCCTTCTCATAATCAGCCATCCGGTAGACAACTTTCGCATGGTTGGCCAGCGTCCATTCAACTGCTTTGAACTGAGGCAGTGGAGTGGTCTTAACTACCAAAGAACCTTTGAGCGGTTTGTCAATAAGACTGGTACTGACTTTGGTGTCTTCGTAGGGCTTGATATCTGATGCTTCAACCTCTTTTAGAATCGCCAGCGCCTCAGGTTCAGTCAAAAGTTTTGCACCTTCTTTATCAGGACCCATCACGATGATGACTCTATTTTCGGGTACTATCCATTTTTTGGCTTTGGCCGAAAGCTCTTCGGTGGTAATTGTGGGGAGCAACTGCTGAACTGCCATCCAGTCGAAATCGATGGAGGTGAGTGGTTCGTTAGTCAAAAAATTGGACTGAACATCACTGACATAAGAATCGTTACGAATTTTGTCGCGTTGCTTATATTGGTTTTCAATACGTGTCAACATGTTGCTTTTGGCACGGTCCACTTCGCCTTGCGTGAAACCATATCTTAGGAGGCGCATCGCTTCCGTGTAGATTGCCTTAAGGGCTACATCCCCCTGATCAGGTTTGGCTGTTGCAGAGATGCCCATTGCCTCATATCCCCTAACAAATCCTCCATAATTGACACTTCCACTTACAAAAGGAGGAACCCCCTTTTGAAGCATTTCGGCAATACGGTCGCCCATCATCGCGTTAAACAACTGATTCGCATACTGATCACGGTAGTACGCAGCATCTTTCATCTCTGGTTTTGGTGCCTTGTGCTTGATATAGATATTGACAGCATATTGCGGTGACTCTTTGTCTTTAATCTGTACAAAGTAGGTCTCTTTGTGATCGGGGACCAGAAACTCTCCGCGGGGCTGGGCATTTTCAACGGCAGGAATGGATGAAAACTGCGCCTTGATAGATTTTTCCACATCATCCACATTGATATCCCCGACAATGGCGATACACTGAAGATCTGTGCGGTACCAATCGTGGTAAAATTTACGTAACGTGTCATATTTGAAGTGTTTGATGATGGCTGAATCACCAATTATATCCCTTACAGCATACTTCGAACCTTTGAACAATACAGGAAACATGGCACGCTGCATTCTGAAACCGGCAGTCCTGCGGGTCCTCCACTCCTCCGTAATGACCCCGCGCTCAGCATCGATCTCTTTTTCGGAGAGCAACAGAAAATGTGACCAGTCGTGCAATACCAGCAAACAGGTGTCGACCAATCCGGGTTTGGTAACCGGTACGTCGCTCAAGTTGTAGACTGTCTCGGTAAAGGCGGTGTAGGCATTGATGTTTCGCCCAAATTGTACCCCGTGTTTTTCGAGGGTGTTGATGATCCCCTTGTCGGGAAAATTTTTGGTGCCGTTGAAGGCCATGTGCTCCAAAAAGTGCGCGAGTCCGTTCTGACTGTCATCTTCGAGCAGCGCCCCAACATTTTGAATGATGTAAAAGCTGGCCCGCTCTTTGGGCTCTTCGTTGTGACGAATGTAATAGGTCATCCCGTTAGGCAGTTTCCCAATCCGGAAAGCCGGGTCAGGTGCAATAGGCTGAGCCTTTGCCATGTAAGACCCAGTAATAAAAAGCATTACAAAAGAACAAACAACAACCAAAAAATAATTTTTGTGTCTCATTCGAATAAAAATTTAGTTTAACTATTTAGGAAAACGGTGATTTCAAATTATAATCAAATTTACAATTATTATGTCAATAACGTTAGTGCGCTTCCTGATAAGTAAGCAAATTTGGTTTTAATTACAGGAATCCTGCATTTAGGTGAAACATAAACCATACTATACGGGACTGAACTTAGATCTAAATCCATATCCTATCTACATTATTTCCCAAACTGGACAAATAAACAAATTTCATGTGGCCACTTAGTTTTACAGATACGAAGTGATTTTAAAAGTAAAATATTTCTGTGAAAAATAGCTAATTCCAATAGTCAAAATGGAAATAATCATAATTGAAGGAGTTGGATAAAAGCTTAAATGTTCCACAAGTATTTTTAATCCAACATAAGTAATTGCAAGATTAATAATAGATACAACCATATATCGAAATAATTGAACTCGCCCGCTAATATTGGATGAAGAAAAAGTCACATATTTCTGCATAATAAATCCAGAAAACAAAACAATTGGATGCTTAATTCCTAAGGCAGCAATATGTGAACTAATTGTTACAAACCCAAATTCTAACATCCTGTGTTGTAAAATAAAATTGTAAATTAGAAAATACATTATCCAATCAAAAACTAAATTCATCCCTCCAGTTAATCCATATCGAAAGAATTGCAAAGTCATAAATTTGCGAAACGGAGGATAAAAGAAGGTTGTGATATCACTAATCAAGCTGCAGTATGATTTGCAAATTTTCTTCATTCGAATAATCACAAGTTGGGAGTGTAATCAGAACTCCTTACATCAATTTTGATTTAATAAATCTCAAATTAATACTCCTAATTTCATTCTCGTTGTTTAAAGTTCAATTAAATCATTTTTTTGCTCTAGACAGAGTTCGTTTTACAGTAAATGGCTGGTTCAGACATAAAAATAATTTTCAAGTCAATACGATCTCTTCAAAAGCTTCACGGTACAAACTGTTGCAAAGAACAATCTCTTCATGGGTTCCGGAAGCGGCGATTTGTTTGTTTTCGATCACATAAATATAATCAGTATGACGTGCCAACTGAACCCTGTGTGTCACAAACACTACCATCATCTCTTTCTTTTTCTGTTGAAGAAGCTTCAAAACGAATTGCTCCGAACGACGGTCCATGGCGGCAGTGGCCTCATCCAGCAACAGCACCTGAGGCTTACGGTAGAGGGCGCGTGCAAGGGCAATCAATTGCTGCTGTCCTCCAGAGAGGTTGGCGCTGTTTTCGTGGATAATGGTGGCATACCCCTGCTGAAACTCCCGGATAAACGGGTCGAGGCCCGATTCCCGGCAAAAACTCACTACCTCCTGCACATTGGGATTTTCCTGCAGGCAGATATTCTCCAGGATGGTGCCATTGAAAAGCTTGACATGCTGCGAAACCACTGCGATATGGTTCCTCCATTCTGGTACTGGCATTTTGGACCAATCTGATCCATTGACACTGATCTCACCCGACTCGAATGGATAGAACCGCTGGAGAATGGCCATCAGGGTACTCTTGCCGCACCCGATCTCGCCAAAGATGGTGACGGCCTTGCCTTTCTCAAATTTCATGCTGATCCCTTTCAGCAACAACCCTTTACCGGGAAACCTGAAATTCAGCTCCTTCAATTCGAGGGATTGGATATCCACAGGCTCCTGCACAACCGGTTCCTCAAGCACATATTCCGGTTCGGCAGCAGAAAATTCGTACATGCGCTCGAAGGCGATTTTGGCCTCCTGAAACTGGATATTGGCCATGGTAGTGTTGATCACGGAGGTGACCAGGCTACCGGCAATGGAGACAATTGCCATCATCTGACCTAGCAGCAACTCATGTCCCAACACGAGAAAGGATGTCCATGCGATCACCGCTGAGAGAAGTACCACACTTCCTGTCTGTGCCCACAAGTTGATTTTGTTACCAAGAAGGCCAAGTTCGAGGGACTTTTCCTGGAAGAAATTGTAAACGGCTTGTACAGATTTGGCCAGCAGGGACTCCTTGTTCCCGGATTTGATAACCCGGATGCCCTGGATGGTATCGATGTATTTGCTCTCTGTCAGGGCATAGGTTTGCATCACCTCCCGCTGCTTGTTAATGATCTTTTTGTTGTATCTCCAGGCCAGCAACCCAAAAACCGGGATCGCCAACAAAGTGATCATTCCTGTGGATAGAGAGAGCATAAAAATATAGGTCAGAGAGGAGATTATCACCAATACATCGATCAGGATGTTGCTACTCAGGCTGATCACCACCCGCTGAATCCGCTGAGAGTCATTCAGCCTGCCAATCATATCACCGGTGGAGGTGCCGTCGAAAAAACTTGAGGAGAGGAGCAACAACTTTCCGAAAAAGGAGGAGACAACCCTGATGTTCATCTCCTTACTTTGCCGGATCAGCATGATGCCCCGGATATACCCGATAAAGGCCCTGGCCAGGAGAATGGCAACAAAGATCGCCAAACTTTTAAACAGTAGTTCCCGGTCTCCGGAAGGGAGGATTTTATCGATCAGTTTCTGGGTGTAGATGGCCACTGCCAGTCCGAGGACCGACAATACCACCCCCATCAAAGCCGCCACCGAAAGCACCGGAACATCCTCCTTGATCAACCCCTTGATCCAATTCCACTGGTTTTCCGATTCTGTCTTCTTTCTTTTGAATCCGTCGCCGGGAGCGAGCACAAGCATCGCTTTCGATTTCCAAACGGCTTCCAGTTCTTCTTCCGTGTATTCAAGAATTCCGATACCCGGGTCGCCAATGGTAAACGTGCTATTATCGTATCCATAACAAACCACGTAATGTTCCAGGTTGCCTTCCTTTAGAATATGAAGGATAACAGGCGCTTCCATCTTCTTCAGGTTTTCAAAATCGGCTTCGTACCCCTTTACTTCGAACCTCAATTTTTGGGCCGACTGGTAAAGCCCCAGCATACTTGTACCTTGTAGCGTGGTGCCGCTGGTCTCCCTAAGTTTCTCCTGGGTGATCTCCCCACCATGGTATTTGACAATGGAGGTAAGGCATGCCAACCCGCAGTAAAATTGGCTGTATTGTTTGGTGAAGCTCTTTTTGATCAGGTTAAGTTCTTTCATTCGTCATCTATAATTTTCAGCACTGCCTCCATCTTTACCTCCCCGACATATTGCTTCAGTAATTGCTTGTTGGTTCCATAAATAAAAACAGATGGCACTACAGAACTCCCAAACTGTTTCTTAAACTGACCTTTCCGATCGAATAGAATGACAAGATTATCGACTTGCCAAAGCCGGGACCGACTGGCAAATGCTTCAATCCTTTTTACAGAATCATCGGGTGTGATCAAAATCATATTGGCCTTCGCGAAACGTTCAGGCTGTCTCCCGATCTCTGTGGCTTCATACTGGCAGTGCTCGCACTCGGGGTTAAAATAGATAATTACCGTTGGCTGGTTAGGATTGAAACCATCCAGACAGCTTTGTCCTCCATGCAGCGACTCAAAACAGCAATGCTGCAAGGTTTGGATCTTTACTGTTGCCTCCTTCTTTGCCCGGTACGATTGGACAGTCTTTGTACCCAGCCAACTCCCTATTGCCAGCAATGCGAACACGACCAGATACTTAGCCCATTTTTTCATCAAGTCAGGTTTACAGTTAAGAACATCACGAACAAAACCCAAAGCAACAGGCCAGCGCCGTAGGAGGATGCAACCCTTTTCAGGGAGTAGCTAAAAGGCTGTTCGAGCAGCCCCGACAATAACCATGCAAGTACCAGCCAATACAGCAGTTCGAAAACGCTGATCAGTGAAAAGGGGTAGATAAACAAGGCATCAACGGAGTCGCGATGAAACAATTCCATTAGTGATAGGGGCAGAAACTGCAAATCATCGAGTTTGCTCACATCTTTGAAAAGAACCAATATAAGAAGCTTTATGATTCCAGCCAGTACAAAAACGAAATCGGCCAAAAGAGAAATTCTAAACAGTTCTCGAAACCGAACCTGACTATTTGCCAAAAAACATCCGATGTATAGGCAAATGGCAGAAAAACTTACACGCACCAAAATATCAATTGGGACAATAATATAACTTATCCATTGCCATTTCTGGGACATTTCAAACATTTTAGCAATCCGGTCAACGGCCAACTGCTCACCAAATGACTGGTAAAATAATCCTTCTTTTAGGAAAAGGAAGTTTATTGTAAAGGTTAGAATGACAGTGAAACCAATTAGTAGAAAAAAAAAATTCCAGGATTTGTATTTCAAAAAATATTCATTCATTTTATCACATATCAAAATTTTATGCAAATGCACTCACTAATCATTCCAATACCTAGTAGTTTGATCAACTTTGATAATTTTGCAACATTTCTCACAATGATTATCAAGGAAAAACTGCTTTAATTGATTATTCGGGAGAAAATACAGTATTCAAATCAATTACTTTTCTGGCGGCTACAATTATTTTATTTTTATTCAGTACAATAACAACAGGATAATCCAAAGTCATATCAATATTTCCCGCTTTGGCGTTTATTACCTGTTCATTGCGATCCTGAATTGTAAGAAATGGAATACCTCTGATCAGGTTATCTATATCAATCTCATTGTATTTAAAAATTATTGTACCTGAGAAAGGAGCTACACGCTTCAAGTCACTTTTCTTCTCTTCGAACGGGCTTATTGCTAAAATCTTATATGAATAAAATTTCTGTTGGTTTTTTACTATTTCTTCAAATAATGGAATGGCTTCATTGCTATCCAATCCAAATCCAATAATTATGAATTTTCCATTTGACAAATCCATGTTATTGAAGTAGGCGGTATCCACAGCGACTTTTCTTGCATGTTGCCAAAAATTAAGTTCCTTTTGTGCATTTTTAAGTCGAACCTCAAAAAAATCGCGGTTGGTTGCTTTTATTGCAAGCAATCCTAATATAAGGACCTGGATTATTATCGCTTTCTTAACCATGTTATGTTCTTATATCGATCGTGGATTACAACCATGAAAATAATTTGAAGAAAATAAGTATAAGTAAGATAGGATAACCCTAAATCACCAAACCTGAGAAATCTATGAAAACTAATCATTCCACCTATTGGCATATAATTTATTAACTCCTGATGAGATGTAAGATATAGGAATAAAGTCGCCATATATTCAAGAAATGCCAATACAATAAATAGCCCGATAGCCCAATATGGATTTTTTGTTAATAAACTAATCATTAGTCCAAGCATTCCCAGAAAAAAACAGGAAAATAGTTCTGTTATAATAAAATGGTAATTGAGGAGCGTAAAGATAATAGAGTGGACACTGTAACCCTTTAGGAAAAATACAATAGCTAGAATACTTCTGGTGAGAATAAACACAAATAAAATTAGGATAAAGAGCAATGCTATTTTACCAATAAATAAATCCCGTCGGGAGAAACCTTCATAAATTGCCCTATTTATGGTATTATTTCCAAATTCCCGAGTAGTGATAAATACAACAAATATTACAAGTGCATATTTATAATATGACGTAACGAAAATGGTATTTAAAATTATTTCTTCATCGTACCTGAAACTTGAACCCAAGAGCATCTTCAATAATTGTGGTTCATGTATACAAGTAATCGTAAAAATAACCGCAAAAATAATCCAATAAATTAGTGTTAATGAATTTAGTATTTTTATCAGCTCAAAACTTAAGATTCTCTTCATTAGTCAAAATATTTATCAAGCTACTAAATAGCTTATCAATTGATTGATATTGCGCAAGTACAGAATTCATCGAATCGTTGATGATGGTTTTTCCATTATATAGTGCTAAAATTTGATTACATTGAACTTCAATCTCACTAAAATAATGACTGCACAAGACAATAATATGATTTTTAGACTTATCTTTAATAATCGCCCTCAGAATTGAAATACCGTTGTTATCTAACCCATTATGCGGCTCATCAAGAATTAGGACATCGGGGTCACCAATTAACGCTAGCCCTATCGATAATCTCTTCTTCTCTCCTTGAGATAGACTCCTTGCCTTTCTTGCAATCAGATGATCTAATTTTAGAATATTAATAATTTCATAAATCTCATCAAGGTTATCGTAAATCCCCTTTGAAACTGAAGTAACAAGAAAATTTTTCACTATAGACATATAGTCATACAAAATTGGATCTTCGGGGATATAGCCAAAAGTTAACTTATCCTTATCTATAACAATTTCACTATTAAGGACCACCAAATTAGAATTCCCAGTTTTTGATAAAGAGCCAATCATTGCTTTCATTAGAGTACTTTTGCCGCATCCGTTTGGTCCAATTAGCCCTAATACATCCCCAGATTTTAGGCTGAATGATATATTCTTAATTATATTTATCTTCTTATTATTACAAACACTAATATTTCTTACCTTCAGTTCCATGAGATTGCTCAAAGTCACTTTATAATTTGAATTATCGAAATTTAGCTGATAGAGGAGGTTCTAATTATTGCCTATTTGTATTAAAACACTTTTCTTCTCTACCATATTTTTTTACAAATTCAAATTCTTAGCACCTCCCGACTCAGCTTATTTGTAAAAGAATCACCAATAGGAACCAGCAACTATTGTACAAAAAGTACCACTATTAGCAAGAAGGAGCGCAAAATGTACAGCGTCGCTATACGTAGGTCTAGTTGCCATTACACCGCCGGAACAAAATAAATAATAAATAACATCCATAACTCCACCATCAATGTTTTCCATCTTCTCGAAACTTAATTCTTTCATAACAGTTCACTTTAAAATTTTAACACTATTTTCATCCCAAAATATTTACCTTAAGCAGATTTGGATTAACCACCTAAGGCCTGCTCCTGAAAGATGGAAAGCTCCAACTTTTTGGCCGCACCGATGAGCAGCATGTACCCGGCGAGTTTTCGAGACAGAGCAGGGTTGTTGGGATCCGGTGCGGCCTTTCAGACGAATTTATTGTGGGGCATATTAAGATTGGTTTAGAGTTAAAAAAAGACAAACCTCGTGGCTGCTTTATCCACATTAGTTAAGATAGGCCTGTATCTTACCCATTAGCGACATGGCCCATGACTGGGTGAGTTGCATCGATTCAATTGTGACCTGCGGAGTTTTTTCCGCTAGCTTTTTACCGGCAGGGGTTTCGTAAAATGCGACAATGGCCTTTACCTCTTCCTGGGTAAAAATCTTCTTGTAAACGGGGATCAACTGTTTGTTCAGCTCTGCTACCTCCACATCAAACACATCTTTCTTTAAGGCAGCCCATTTGGCATCGGTTACCTCCGGTTTGGAAGCCTTGAACTGCGCCACAATCTGGCCAAACATGGCATCGGTAGTTCCACGCGATCCGTTGATCTGCTGCATTTTTATGATGTCATCTTCAAAAGTGCCGGTTTGGGCAAAAACAGTGGACCCGATTAATAGTAATGCGGATACAAAAAGCAATTTCTGAATGTTGCGATTCTTCATTTTGATGGGTATTTAAATGTTTGTTAAAAAAAATGTTACAAGGTCCAGGAAACAGATTGAACTTTCATTGGGAAGAAAATCCAACCCGCTTTTATGTTAATACCCAAAACATCAAAAAGGTTACCCTCTCGCCTGTTAAAATATGTCAAATTAGTATTTGTGAATGAATTGGAACGCAAGGGCTCTACGTTGGTTATTCTGATTTTTCACAATGCTTCGCAGCACCCGAAGCCCAGATGGTTTTTCTCTCCAAACCCCAGGTAATACCCTGCCCTGATCAGACCAGGATCGGCATGTAACCTGAAACGAAGCTGATAACCAATCATCTTGTTTTCGCCGGGATTGCCCGTCTGCACAGTAATCCCCTTCCGGGTGACCGGCGATCTAAGCTTGAATTTCCCGGCCAGGGGGTCGTGCGGATGGTCGAAGCCGGTGAGTAACCTGAATTTCTGGTGAAGGTTCTCGTAAAAAAAACGGGCGTATCCGGAAGTTTCGGGTGAGAGGAAAAGCTCATTCTTCCTACCCTGTATCTTCATCGTGAGGTGAAGCGGCGAAAGTGTTTTGAAGGTCATTTTGTCGGTAATCAATGGCTCGGGTAACCGTTCGACCACTTCGACCAGAAAGGAGACCTGCGAGATTCGGTCTCCCAGCAAGAAACTTATGTTTTGAAAGCATTCTGTAACCAAAGGTGGCAATGATTCATCCGGAATGGTGGAGAAAATAAGCCCTACTCTTTCGCTTTGAATCAAAAGCCGGTCGCCTTCGATTTTCCGGTCCGGAACCATCAGATGAGAAAAGACAAAGTTGCGAAAAGGCCCTTCCTTTTTAACGTACCCGGAAGCAACAAGATAAGCATGGAGAGCGCTATTCGGCTGGTTAACCATGCGGTAAAACCATGAACCCAGCTCAAACTGGTAGTTCACCGGCAGGATATTGCGGTGGAAATCGACCAGCTTCAATGTGAATTTGTAGCGCATCAAGGTAAAATTACAAATTAAAAATTAAAGATTAAAAATTAAGGGAGCAATGCATGTGTTGCACAACTCCCCACAATCTGTAATTTGTAATCTATAATTTGTAATTACTCCAGAAATGTGCTTATTCCGCTTGTCTGTACAGTCCTGTCCACCTTTTTGATCATCCCCTGAAGTGCGCTACCGGGACCAACTTCGGTAAAAGAGTCCGATCCGTCGGCCAGCATATTGACAACGGTTTGTGTCCAGCGAACGGGTGCAGTCAGTTGGGCAATCAGGTTGGCTTTGATCTCGGCAGGATCAGAAACAGGCAAAGCATTGACATTCTGATATATTGGGCAAACAGGTGCCTTGAATTCGGTGGAATTGATCGCCTCCGCCAGTTCGGCACGGGCAGGTTCCATCAGTGGAGAGTGAAAGGCTCCACCAACATTGAGCCGAAGGGCCCGCTTGGCTCCCAGTTCGGTTAGACGGGCACAAGCTTTGTCGACTCCCTCAATGGAACCGGAGATTACCAACTGACCGGGGCAGTTGTAGTTGGCAGGCACGACGACCTCATTAATATCTGCACAAACCTGTTCAACGACAGTATCGTCGACCCCCAGGATGGCTGCCATAGTAGAAGGTTCTACCTCGCAGGCTTTCTGCATGGCCAATGCCCTTTTGGATACCAGCAGCAATCCGTCCTCGAAGGAGAGGGCATTGGCTGCCACCAAAGCTGAAAATTCGCCTAGTGAATGACCTGCTACCATGTCGGGTTGAAATGCAGCCCCCATGGTTTTTGCCAGCAGAACTGAATGCAAAAAGATGGCCGGTTGGGTGACTTTTGTTTGTTTGAGTTCTTCATCGGTTCCTCCAAACATGATGTCGGTGATGTTGAAACCCAGAATCTCGTTGGCTTTTTCGAAGAGGGTTTTGGCTTCGGGAGAGTTGTCATAAAGATCTTTTCCCATACCGACAAACTGGGCTCCCTGACCGGGGAAAACGTATGCCTTCATTCTATATCTATTTTCTGGTTATTTGGCTGCAAAGATAAAAAACTCCTCAATTCTTTGCGGTATTTTCCTCCAATTCGAGAAATTGTACCCTTCCGTCATATATGGGAAACAGCTCATTTTTGAAAATGTACTCGCAGACGGGTTCATTTCCGGCATTCCTAACCCGGGGTGTCGCTCCTTCGTCGCTTTTCCCCGGGCTACAGAACCGGTAATACCTAACGGGATTACAGCGCAAAATGGGAGTCACTTTTGCTCCTCAACATCCCTCGGCTACGCTCGGGGACCGGAATCGCTTCAAACAAAACCCCTCGTCCCCTTCATCCTAGTCGTCCCAGTCGTCCCGTCATCTCTACGATAGTTTCGAGCTGATCAGCCGGATAAACTCCTCCCTGGTAGCCACTTTTTCGAATGCGCCGGTAAAATCGGAGGTGGTGGTTACGGAGTTCTGTTTCTCGATACCACGCATGCACATGCACATGTGCTTGGCCTCAATAACAACGGCAACCCCCAGCGGCGAGAGGGTATTCTGGATGCACTCCTTGATTTGCAGCGTGAGCCGCTCCTGAACCTGAAGCCGGCGGGAGTATGCCTCTACCACCCGGGCAATCTTGCTAAGTCCGGTGATGTACCCGTTGGGAATATATGCCACATGGGCTTTACCGAAGAATGGAAGCATGTGGTGCTCGCACAGAGAGTAGATCTCGATGTCCTTCACAATGACCATTTGGCGGTAATCCTCTTTAAACATTGCCGAACGAAGCATCTCTTCCGGATCCATGCTGTATCCCTGCGTCATGAACTGCATGGCTTTAGCGATTCGAAGGGGAGATTTGTCCAGCCCTTCACGGGTGGTATCTTCGCCGATCAGCTCAAGAATCTGACGATAATGTTTGGCCATTTTGGTGACGGTTTCTTCGGGGTACCGCTCAATTTTTTGGTAACCGTCTGTCTGCTTTTTGTGTAAAGAGAATTGCATGATGAACTATTTTAAGTAAACCACTCCTGAATTCTGCCAAAATCTGCAGAAGAGGTTTCAAGCAGGTGGTTATTGGGATTTTTAATTAAACTGGATACAAATAAACAACTTTTATTAACTTTTTTCGCCAAAACTAGTATGAATGTTAGTTAGCGGTTCAATTTGCATCAAGGAAATTTTACTTTTGCTCCGCTAAATTTATTAGACCTGTTTTAGCCGAATGAGAATATTGTTTGTAGGAGCTACCTGTTTTGAACTCTATCAGTTTTTCGAGAACCTTATTGAGATAGAGGGAGAAGGGAAGAACATCTTCCGCTACAAATGGTATGATCTCGAAATCGACCTGCTTATTCCTGGCATCGGCATGACTTTTACGGCATATCACCTCACCAGAGCGCTTTATACCACAAAATACGATCTGGTTATCAATGCCGGAATCGCAGGAACTTTCCGGGATGAACTCTCGATCGGTACCGTTGTCAATGTAAAAAGCGAACAAATTTGTGATCTTGGTATAGAAGAGAAATGTGGTGTGGTGTCACTTTTTGATGCCGGATTCATGGAGTGCGATCAATTCCCGTTCGAAAATGGAAAAATGGTGAACCCAAACCATTTCAAGGAGTTGGAACTAGCCTCGGTCAATGGTGTAACAGGAAATATCAGTCATGGTACTTCTGCAAGTATTGCACAAATATCTGTAGGTTTCGATCCTGATGTCGAATCCATGGAGGGTGCAGCAGTCTTTTATGTTTGTATGCACGAGAAGGTTCCATTCCTTGAGATCCGTGCAATCTCTAATTATGTTGAATCACGGGACACTACTAAGTGGAACATTCCCCTTGCCATCGAAAACCTCACTGACGAGCTTTTCCGTTTCCTCCGAAAGTTCGCAAAAATCAAACAGCTCTCCTGATGAAGCTTACGCTCGGTTTCTCGACTTGTCCCAATGATACATTTATTTTTGATGCAATGGTTAACGGGAGAATCGATACCGAAGGGTTGCGATTTGATCTTCATCTGGCCGATGTGGAGGAACTGAACCGAATGGCCTTCGCGGCTGCCATCGAAGTCACCAAAGTGAGCTACCATGCATTTGCCTATCTTTCAGAAGCCTACCAGCTATTGACATCCGGAAGTGCACTTGGCTTTGGTAATGGGCCATTGCTCATCGGTAAACACAAAATTTATCCGGATGAATTAAATGACCTGAAAATTGCCATCCCAGGAAAATATACCACCGCCAACTTGCTTCTTTCGTTGGCCTATCCGCGTCTGAAACATAAAACAGAATATCTTTTTTCAGACATTGAAGAGGTCATCCTATCGGGGGAAGTTGATGCCGGGGTTATCATCCACGAAAACAGATTTACCTACCAGGCAAAAGGGCTCAAAAAGATTGTTGATCTAGGGGAACTTTGGGAAGAACACAATGGATTGCCCATCCCGCTCGGAGGTATTATCATCCAAAGGAAGCTACCCCAGGATATCCGGTTGAAAGTGAACAGGGTACTGCGGCGCAGTGTGGAATACGCTTTTCAAAATCCAAACGATTCGCTACCTTTTGTCCGGCAACATGCACAATCCATGGATGAAGCGGTGATGAGAAACCACATTCAGTTGTATGTGAATGATTTCTCGGTAGACCTCGGAACCAAGGGGAGAGAGGCTATTACCTCGCTTTATGAAAAAAGCATCCAAAAACAGCTTTTTCCTCCACTCCGGTCCGACTGGTTCGTGGAGTAATATTCTCCCCATTCCCAAAAATAGAATGCTTTGTCCAAATCTGATTTCTTTGACGTAATTTTGCGTCTTAGAATCCTTATTGGTAAATGGAAAATTTGTTCAGACTTTACCGCAACAACATCAATGGAATCATAGCAACACTGGTTATTCACCTGATGGTGCTGGTGTGCCTGTTGTTTATCGAATTGAAGAATAACCTCTATCTACCCTCAGATGCACTTTTCGTGGATATGGTTTCGGAAGAGGTTAAATTACCTAATCCTGAGAAGGAAAAAATGGATTTAGGCAATCAGTCCCTCGCATTGAACGGTGGAAAATCCGGAGCAAACAACTCCAACAGGGCAGTCAATTTGGGTGATCAATCCGGACGAACTTCCGGCGATCCTTTTTTCGACAAAGCCTACGCCAAAGAGGTCGCCGAAGCAAAAAAGCTGGAAAGTGATGTAAATAAGAATCTGGCAAAGAAAATTCCCGTCATCGGAGATATCCCCATGCCTATTGCCAGCACCGAAGGGATGACCCGAGAGGAGGCAAAACGCTCCTCATTCAAGGGGAAATCGAATATTCATTATTTACTCGGAAACCGTTATCATCTTCAACTGCCAATTCCGGTTTACCTGGCTCAGGGTGGCGGCGAGGTAGTTGTTGACATCGTGGTAAACAGAAACGGGGATGTCCTGTCGGCCACTCCTCACGGAGCTGCCAACCTGAATGATCCCACTATTTTGGCCTATGCCAAACAAGCTGCCGAAAAGACCCTATTCAATCCCGATAACAGTGCCCCCGAGAAAGAACGTGGCACCATCACCTATCTTTTTGTAGCGCAGTAGTGAATTTCCTGTTGAATTTAGCCTTGAGAAAAACATCTTTTAACTGAATACAGCAGGATATATTTGGATAATTCATCATCTTTGTTTAAAAATTGAATTGAATACAAAATTTATTCCGATACATCTAAATTTCAAAAGCCATGTCTGCAAAAATATTTTTGGTTGAAGGAATGAAGTGCAAAAATTGCACATCCCATGTCGAAAAAGAGATCAAACAAATTCAAGGTATCCAGGATGTTGTTGCCGATTTTACCTCCGGTCACGTTAGTGTAAAAGGGGATCAGATCAGTGAGGATCAAATCAAATTGGCGGTTGAAAAGGCCGGATACCGATTCAAAGGGGCAACAAAATCGTCGCCCGGATCAGACTTGTGGGTAAGTTGAAGATATTGCCAATTTGGCGGTTTTCAATTTCACAAACCTGACATTATTGCCTCTTTATCAGTACATTGATGTCAAATTGTCCCTGTTTCTTGTTTGGCCAATGATTTGATTGTAGCTATTGCAATCGATAAAAACATTAAAAAACAAGATATGAACTTCAACAATTTTACCATCAAAGCACAGGAGGCGGTTCAACAAGCCATCCTGATTACTACGGTCAACAACCAGCAGTCGGTCGAAACTGCCCACCTGATGAAGGGTTTACTCTCTGAAGCGGAGAGCATCACTGCTTTTCTCCTCCAAAAGACCGGTGTCAATGTTATTTATTTCACCAAAGAGCTTGACCGCATCATCAACAGTTTTCCCAAAGTAACCGGGGGTGAACCTTTTCTCTCGACAACCGCAAATACGACTGTTCAGAAAGCAATTGCCCTTTCTCAAAAGATGGGGGATAAGTTCGTTTCCGTAGAACATCTGCTTTTGGCTTTGCTGGAAACCGGCGATGTCGTTGGCAAATTGATGAAAGAGCAGGGCGTCGACAGAAAAGGGCTGGAGGAGGCCATCCGTGAATTGAGAAAAGGCTCGAAGGTGGAGAGCCAAACCGCGGAAGATACCTTCAACTCGCTCAACCGTTTTGCTGTCAACCTCAACGATGCGGCCCGTTCGGGAAAACTCGATCCTGTTATTGGCCGTGACGAAGAGATTCGGAGGGTTTTACAAATCCTTTCGCGAAGAACAAAAAACAATCCAATACTGGTAGGAGAACCGGGCACCGGTAAGACCGCAATTGCGGAAGGACTTGCCCAAAGGATTGTCCGCGGTGATGTACCTGAAAACCTGCAAAGCAAGCAGATCTTCTCCCTCGATATGGGGGCTTTGATTGCGGGCGCCAAATACAAAGGGGAATTTGAAGAACGGCTAAAGTCTGTTATCCAGGAGGTTGTACAGGCCGAAGGTGAAGTAATTCTCTTTATAGACGAGATCCATACTTTGGTTGGCGCTGGCAAAAGTGAGGGTGCCATGGACGCTGCCAACATTCTCAAACCCGCCCTGGCACGGGGCGACTTGCGCGCTGTCGGAGCCACAACACTTGGAGAATACCAAAAATATTTTGAGAAAGACAAAGCGCTGGAGCGTCGCTTTCAACTGGTAATGGTGGATGAACCGGATGTCCCTTCAGCCATTTCCATCCTTCGCGGATTGAAAGAAAGGTACGAAAATCACCACAAAGTGCGGATCAAGGACGATGCCATCATCGCCGCTGTTGAGTTGTCTCAACGATACATCACCGACCGGTTTTTACCCGACAAGGCCATCGACTTGATGGATGAAGCCGCAGCAAAACTTCGGATGGAGATGAATTCATTACCCGAAGAACTTGACGAAATTGAACGCAAGCTGACACAACTTGAGATTGAGCGTGCCGCCATTCAACGCGAAAATGACAAAAGCAAACTCTCACGTTTGGAGGAGGAGATTGCAAACCTCAAGGAGGAACAGAAAAAATTCAGGGCTACCTGGCAGGCCGAAAAAGAGCTTATTGAAGCCATTCAGTCAAAGAAACAGGAGATTGAGTCGTTAAAATTACAGGCCGAACAGGCCGAGCGACAAGGCGATTACGGACAGGTTGCTGAGATCCGTTACGGTAAAATCAAAGAGGCCGAAACTGCCATAACCACACTTCAGGAACATCTAAAGGCAAAACAAAGTACCCAGTCGCTAATCAAAGAAGAGGTGGATGCAGAAGATATTGCCGTTGTTGTAGCTCGCTGGACAGGAATTCCGGTTTCCAGAATGCTTCAGAGCGAGCGGGAAAAACTAATTCATCTCGAAGACGAGTTGCACAATAGGGTGATTGGCCAGAATGAGGCGATAGCGGCAGTTTCTGATGCCGTCCGGCGTTCAAGGGCCGGCTTGCAGGATGAGAAACGGCCGATCGGCTCCTTTATCTTTCTGGGAACCACTGGTGTGGGCAAGACTGAACTGGCC
>JBBIUJ010000025.1:0-22467 GCA_037440345.1 Prolixibacter sp. | reverse complement strand
CCAAAATAGTTTTGACAATGTAGCCTGGAAACTCCTGAAAAAAACCATGAGTGTCGTTGTCGACCCAAATCAGTTTAAAATGATAGATGTTCCAATAGCCGTGGTTGGCGAAGTATCAGGGACTGTAAGCAAAAAGAGCAAGGGCGAAGATAGCGGTATTGGGCGTATTGTTGTAAACTTCTTTAACCGCGATGCCAAACCTGTAGGCAAAACTTTGACCGAACCGGATGGCTATTTCAGCTATCTCGGATTGGCTCCCGGCAAGTACTATGCCCAGGTTGACACGTCCCAGTTAAAAAGAGTGCACATGGTTTCAGTGCCGGACACACTTCATTTTTCAATTAACCCAAGCAGGGACGGCGATATTGTTGATGGAAGGGATTTTACACTGACCAGTTTGCTGAAAGAGGAAGAGCTGATCCAACCTGCAAAACCGGCAGTGGCCATCGCCACACCTGATAAACCGAAAGAGACGGCCATAGAGGCTGAAAAGACAAAGCCAATAGCAGGACAGCCTGTAGCAGATACCTCTATAAAAACGCCGCCAGCCTCGCAACCCACCAAAACAGTTGATCAAACTGTTGTTGCAAAACAACCCGCTGGAAAAGCCATCGGCATTCCTGTTGTAATTGGTACTTTTGATGCTAATTTCACTTATCTGCAGGTGGGAGCCTTCAAGAGCAAATCCAACGCCGATAATCTTGCCCAATCATTGTCTAAAATCTCTCAATGCCCGGTTGTCGCAATTTCTGATGGAGGATTCTACAAAGTAAGGCTGGGTGGGTTTGATTCCGAATCAGCGCTATTGGCTTGCAAAAATGTTATTATCAAGAACGGCTACTTCAAAGAGAATCAAATATTTATTATTGCAGCCGCCAAGATCGCGAAAACGACCAAGACTATTGATCTAGCAGCTGTAGCGCCTGTTGTCCAGAAGAAAGATACGACACGCATCGTGAAACCCATTGTTAGTAAGCCTGATACAACCCGAGTTGTGAAACAAGTTATCAGTAAACCCGATACAACTCAAAAGGCCACCGCTGCAAAGGCAACTAAGCAACCGGCAGTCAAACCGCAAATCAGCAAAAAACAATATTTTGTTCAGGTTGGCGCTTTCATAGATGCGAAGAATGCAACGCGGGTAGCTCAATATCTGACCCACGCGGTTCCATTCAAGTTACAGATTGTGTTTAGCAATCATTATTATAAAGTGAGGTTTGGCGCTTTCAATACAATTCAGGAAGCCGAAGATTGTATCCAGTTTATGGAGAAGAAAGGGATTGAAAACAAGCAGACCATTGTAATCGAATTTGATGCAATCGGAGTACAATCACCTGTGAACCAGAAACCTGTTGATTCTATCAATGGAGTCTCGGTGCAATTGGGCTCTTTTGTTGACAAAGAAAATGCGAAAAATTGCGCTGAGAAAATGGTTTCCGAAGCTCCTTATCCAATTAAAATCATTGAAGGAAAGGGAAGGTTCATTGTGATATTTGGCCCGCTCTCCAATATGACTGAGGCCCAGGATTGCCAAAAAATATTGCAAAACAAAGGGATCAGCAGTTTTATCAGATCTAATTAAATAAGAATAGGTGGCTTTGCCACCTATTCTTATTTAATTAGATTGTGATACCGTGCCATCCAGTATGGAAGCAGAAAAAATGCCCCGTCATCTTCACTTAAACCATCTCCGCCTCCATCCATCTGGTAAGTATTGCTGTTCCACTTGGAGATGGCTCGCTCATGTGTTGGAATGGGTTTGGTGGCCTGAGGTTTGAAAAACCGGTCGTTGATTGCGCTTTTTCTGATGTCCCATCGCTGAGAATTGTACATTGGCCAGTTTCTGATATCGAGCGGAATTTGTTGCATCTCCTCTTCGGCAACCTCCAAACCACACCCTTTGCCCAATCCAATGCTGGCGATGTAATTCCAGATCGGGATGCGATCGGCCTCCTCTGCCTTCCAGCTTCTGGCCAGGCTTTTTACATAGATTTTCTTATCAGGACTCGCATTCCCATATCGTAGCAGGGTATAATAGGGCAAGAATGAAAGTTCATCATCCGAATGGTTCACTTCATAGGGACCATACATCTTCTGTACCAACATATTGTCAAGATAGTGATGCTCCCTTACAAGGAAGTTGTAGGCTTTATCGTACTTTGGATTTTGAGTTACATGGGATGCAGCCTTCAAAAAAGCGAGTATCTGCAGGGAATTGATACCCTTTTCGTACATCCATATCTTGGAGTTATTGAGCGAATCCGGCGCCCAAACACCCCAGCGTGTTGGAATTCCATCCAGGTCAATTAACTGGAAATTGTGATCCACAATATGGGTCATTAATCTATCAACCAAACTTTTAGCTCTATCCTTCATCTCTCCTTTGGCAACCAGGTCATAAAACAGGGGATAGGCAAACATGTGGCCAACAATCTCGTCCGAACTGGTATCCCCCTTCCACTTCCATTTGCCATCAGCCGAAACGTGCCATTCGCCGCCATGTCCTGTGCTCTCATCAATGGACACATAGGAGCGGGCAACATAACCGCCAATCGGCGTAACGGTCTCCAACTTCTCCATAGCCAGAAAGGTTCTTACAGCATTGTCGTATGCATCCTTTTCTCCCGTCACCGCATAGCGGAAACATTCGGCAGCCAAATAGATGGAGGTCCATAAACCATCGTTGTCGTTGGTAGAATGGGTAAAAGATGTTGTATCCGAGATGCTTTTAAACCGACATTCAGCAGCAAATCCGTAATGTAAATGCCTTTCATTCAGCCGATTTTCGAAATATGCAGCCTTTTGTTCGAGGGTTAACGGAGACTTTCTCAGTTCATTAATCCCTTCAGGGGTGGCAACCCACACACGGTTGGCCTCAATTGACAGAATATCGTTTACCCGGTTATCGTCCAACCATCGTTTGCCTGCATAATATCTCCATGATCCATTAATCTTGCAAATAGCCCCCTGAGGAGTCCCTAACCACAATTTATCACCGGAAGGAACGATCGTGGTAACCGGACCAACGGGCAACCCATTGTCTCCTGAGAAAAGCTGGTGGTCGCCCTTTTCTGAAATCAAACCAACAGCCGGCTGACAACCAAAATAAACATCATCTGGTGATGTCCCTGCCGATAGACTATAATAATTGAGCCCTAAACCGGGCGACATTACCGCATAGGATAGATTCACCCATCTTCCAGCAATTTTCCTGAACAATCCGCCATTGGTGGCTGCCCACAACTCTTCCCCTTTACCCCTGATTAGCTGGCGAACGGAAAATGATTCAAAATCGAGTATCTTTTGCCATATGCCACTCCACTGCCATGTCCCTTTGGCAGTCCCAACGAGCAAGGACCTATCATCCGTCCAAAGCAATGAAAGGATGGTGTCCTTTCCAACTTCAGCAGGCAGTAACAATTCTTTCTTGTCTGTGACCTGACATGCCATTCCGATTCCACCCAGCCAAAGTTTTCCACGCTTATCAAGAGCCGCAGTTTTCCAGCTGCCGGGCATAGGTTCCACACGCCATTGACCTTTTTCAAAGTAGAAAACCTTGTCCGTTGAAACGGCCGCAATAACGTCACCCATTCTGATAAGCTTGACAATATTCTGCTTGCCTTCGACTGGAAGCTGTACCTTTACCATTGACTCCTGCAGATAGGATTTGCCCTTATTTACCGAAGTGTCATCTGCACCCATGGCATTGGTGTTTTGCATGATCAAACTCCCTGTCAGGAAGATTAATCCGAATAAATAATTTCTCATCCCAAAATATTGAATTCGTAGTTAATGTAATAGTTGGAGGCTGTTAACTATTGGCTAATAGCTTTAGACAATGCTGAAACCGCCTCTCTGGTAGTAGTTCTTTATCCTTTATCCTTTATCCTTTATCCTTTGTACTCTATCCTTTATCCTTCTCTATTTCCTGTTTTTCCGTTGCAATTCCAGCAACGGCCTGTAACCGATCAAAATCACTCCTTCATCCTTTATTAATTTCCTGATTTCCTGATCACTGGTAAAGCAGGCGGCTTCCTGAGCCCTTTTTTCTGCAGTGCCGGTGATGGCCTTTAATTCATCGCTTAATTTTGAGGCATGGATGAATATTTCCGTTACTCCCGGCTTCAGGTTTTTGATAATGTTGATCCAGAAGGGTTTCACCTCTTTGTAGTTGTTGAGTTCTTCATAAACAAAATAGTCAGTAAAGACAACACCTTGTTTGGCAAGCTCTTCACGCAGGGTTGGTTGCTTAAAATTCTCCATGGTTGATTGTGAAGGCATCCGTAAAGGCAGATTGAATTCCATGGCCAACTGCACATAGGCTTTGAAATAGTCAGGTGAATATTGCATTGTGCCCATGTGTGAATCAATATGGGTAACGGGAACTCCGGATGCAAGCGCCTTTTTGATTTGAGCGCGCCCTTCAATCAACGCTTCTGCCGGACTGGAATGGGCATAGACCTCCTCCACGCTGCTCCACAGAAAACCATCCGGGTCGCACAGCCCTTTTACCTGCTCTTTCGGTGCAATAGGTCCCCAGCGGTAAAAACTCCATTCTGCCGTATGGGTCAGGTGAACGCCAAAATCTTTTTCAGGATGATTTTTGGCGTAATCCATGATAGCCCCAGACCAGGGACAGGGAGTCATAATAGTACCCGATGAGATCATCCCATTTTCCATACCGTCTATGACGGCCATATTGGCAGAATTGCACATACCAACGTCATCACAATTGACAATCAGCAATTTATCAGTCGGCTTGTAACCAAGTTTTTCGCTCAACAATTTGGACTGTCCAAAAGCGGAGGTCAGAAAAAGGGATGAAACCAGCAAAAAAACAATTGAAAATCTCCCCCGGATTTCGGCAGAATGAGTTGTGTTCATTGCGTACATGGCATTATTTTTATAGTAGTTATTCAATGATCCACTTTCTGTAATTGGAAAAAATGATCATTCAAAAATAAGACAAATCGATGTACTAAAAGCATATAGAATTGTCAAATATCAGTTGTCCATTGTCAATTCTTCTCCTCCTTCGGTACCTTCAGCCGGTCGCCGGTACCCTGGATCATACTTCGCTCCCACTCCTTTCCGTAACCCGGATGAAGTGGTTTTTTCGGGACATTCTTCCCGTTCCCATTGTCTTGCAGTTCCTCACCATCAGAAATTTTAAGGTTACCATCGTGGTATTTCATGAACAGGTAGTGGTAAAAATTCTTCCAGTCTGCAACAAGCCTATTTCCGGTATTTACGGAATAGTTTGTAAGATAAGCCAAGGCATCTGCCTGCTTTTTGCCAAAAAGATCTTTCGCCTTAATATCTATCCTGCCAACTTCTTCAATAAACCGATTTTCAATCATGTTCTGGCGCTTCTCTATCTCCGGATGGATCATGTTGTAGCGGGTGTATGCCCAGTTGTTTACCTGACTGAAGGTCCAGTAAGCCGAAGTTTCTGACCAGGTTATCATCGAACCATTGCCAACCAGGTAGCTCTCAGGAACTCTTTGAATGCCACAGTACATGGGCGCGTAAACGCAACCATCGGCATCGTCTACCCCAAACCAAAAAATACCCCCAATGGCATTGGGTAGATTTCCACGCGATTGCGCTACAAAACTATAGCCTGTTTGCTGTGTTGCAACTGCCCTTTCGTTCAGGTACATCACACTGTCGACCTCAAATTCCATCGGCCTCCAGCGGTAGGGAAGCTTAAATGGGCCGGCACCTGGGTCATTCCTCATATCCAGCGGTGTATCTTCGTAATGATCACGCATTCTTGACATTAACTCCTGCAAACCAACAGGAGCATCCGGTTTTACCCATAGGGGAAGTCTGTTGGATACATAACCATTTGGATTTGGAGTTTTATCCAACAAACTGCTGTTGTGATAAAATTTCCCTTCAGCATAGTTTGTAATATCCTGATTGTCTCTGACTTCCATATTCACATTTCTAAAAAATGACCAAACCCTGGCATCACAAAAACGGGCGCCGCCAAATTTTAAAGGATTGTAGACGTCAGAAAAACTAAATGCAGCGTCACTGCCTTTGTAATATCCCTGTTTCCTGGCAAATGTGATCATATCGGCTGAATGATAGACGGTCTGCTTAGAGTCGTTCCAATCGTTTTTTTTCTGAAACGGGAAGGTCGTAATACGGGCTTGGTTCGCATGACCGCAGACATATCCGTCCGGAATAAGTCTGGCCACCCATACAGCACCCTTATCATACTTTCCTTTGCCGATTAGCTCCATGATCCACGCTTCATTGGCATCAGAAATAGAGAAGGACTCCCCACTCGTTGCGTAACCATATTCGGCAACCAGTTCGGTCATGATCCGGATCATTTCGCGCGCCGATTTTGAACGCTGAAGTCCGATCCTCATCAGTGATCCGTAATCCAGGATGGCTCCTGGTTGCGAACTCAGCGAGTCGAGTCCGCCAAAAGTAGTCTCACCGATAGCAACCTGGTTTTCATTCATAAACTGCACCACAGAAAATGTATGCGGGACTTCGGGTATTGTTCCCAGCAATTTCCCTGTTTCATAATGAAACACCTCGCAGCGGCTTCCCGGCAGGTGATTGGCAGCCGGATAAAACGCGATGGCTCCGTAGCGGGTGTGGGAATCGGCAGCATAAGTAATCATCACGGATCCATCTTTGGATGCACCTTTTGTCACTATAAGATTAGTACAGGCTAAAACAGGTGAAATTACCGTTATCGACAATGCAGAAATAGCGATGATGTAAAGGAAATTTTTCATTCAGAAAAGTTTTGAGTCACGAAATTAGCAACTATTGTCGGTTTATGAAAATTGGGGGAAAATCAGCAGACCCTGATAATTTCAACTTCCAATTTCCAAAATCCATCATCTGTTCTCTTCAATTTTTGTAATCAAATTGTAATCGAAATGCAATTTGCATAAAATTACTTTATCCTACTCTTGATGCTTCAACGGTCGACTATTGACAATAAATAAATCATCTCCATTTGTGACAACATGAACAAAGATATATCCGGGCAAAAATTAAAAATAGGTGAGGTTCGCTTCGTACTCTTCGCAGCTTTGGCGGCATTCATCACCTATCTAAGTATGTACGCGTTTCGAAAACCATTTACGGCCGCCACGTTCGACGGACTATCAATCTGGGGAATCGATTATAAAATTTTATTGATCATTTCGCAATTGGCAGGATACACTTTGTCCAAATATCTCGGAATCAAAATAATATCTGAACTAGACCACAAAAGCAGGACCAAAACACTCATTGCGCTGATGTCAATGGCACTTCTCTTCCTCCTGTTTTTTGCCTTAGTCCCTTTTCCTTACAATTTTCTGTTTATATTTTTAAACGGATTACCTCTGGGCATGATATGGGGGGTGGTTTTCAGTTACATTGAGGGCAGACGATTTACAGAATTGCTTGGTGCGGTTATGGCATCCAGTTTCATTCTTTCCTCCGGTCTGGTTAAGGCAAGTGGCAGAATCGCAATCGAACTGTTTCAAGTAAGTGAGATGTGGATGCCGTTTGTTGTAGGATTGGCCTTTGTACCTCTTTTGCTATTGGGAATATATATGTTGCACCAAATTCCGCCGCCTGACGCAAAAGACGTTGCCCTGCGAACGGAAAGAGTCCCCATGAACTACCAACAGCGCAAGAAGTTTTTCCTTCAGTTTGCGCCGGGAATTATTTTATCGGCGTTGATCTTTGTCGGACTTACCATCTTTCGCGATCTGCGCGACAATTTTGCTGTAGAATTCTGGACCGGTTTAGGGTTCAAAAACACCCCGCAATTGCTCATATTATCAGAGGTTCCCATTGCCATCATCGTTCTGGCAATTATCTCCCTGATGATACTGATCCGCGATAACCGCCTGGCGTTTTTCTCTACTTTTGGAGTTATATTCCTGAGCGGGATTCTACTTCTATCGACCACAATGCTATTCAGTTCAGGGAAATTGGCACCAGCTATCTGGATGGTCACATCAGGTTTTGCCATGTACCTTCCTTATTTAATGTATCATACGGTTTTCTTCGAGAGATGGATAGCCCATTTCAGGATTAAAAGCAACATCGGTTTTCTGATGTACGTTTCAGATGCCGCCGGGTATCTCGGAAGCACTTGCGTTCTCCTCTTCAAAAATTTCAGCCATAATAGCATAAGCTGGGTTAACTTTCTTATGATAAGTGCATTATCCATTGCTGTTTTGATGATCCTGGTTTCCATATTTGCTTTCATCTATTTTAAAAATCTAAAAAATGAAACGAGTCACGACAAATCTTCTGACTTACAGACAAATGATTATCTGCAAGTTCCATGTAGCAATTAAAAAACAAATTATTGACGTATGAAAAAACTTGACAATATTAAAGCGGTCATTTTTGACTGGGCGGGTACGATCATTGACTATGGTTGTCTAGCGCCTACACTCGTATTTATTGAGGTATTTCAAAAAAGAGGCATTGTAGTAACTGTAGAGGAAGCCCGTGCGCCCATGGGTCTTGCAAAAAAGGACCATGTTCGCATGCTGACTTTCCTCTGGTCAGTTCAGCAACAATGGCATTCAATTTTTGAACGGTATCCCTCCGAGTCGGATGTTGATGAACTATATGCCGAACTGGAGCCCTCTCTTGCAAAAATTGTAAAGAATTATTGTGAACCGGTTCCCGGTGCAGTCGGGTTAATCGAATTGCTAAAAAACCAAGGAGTAAAAGTAGGTACAACAACGGGATATGTTTCCGAAATGATGGACAACATCATTCCACTGGCAACAGCCAGTGGATTAATACCAAATGCTGTAGTAAATTCATCCGATGTGATTGCCGGACGACCTGCTCCATGGATGATCTACCGTAATTGTGAAGAATTGGACGTTTATCCATTAAGCAAGATGGTAAAAATTGGTGATACGATAGCGGATATTCAGGAGGGAATCAATGCCGGCATGTGGACAATAGGTGTAACCAGATCCGGAAATGAGGTCGGACTCTCGCTCGAAGAATCCGAAAAAGCCGATCCAGAATGGTTAAAGGACAAAATCAGGCTCGCAAGTGAGAAACTATTGCTGGCCGGGGCAGATTATGTGGTGGAAGGAGTATGGGATTGCTGGCGTGTTCTGGAGGATATTGACCTAATGATCGCATTGGGTCGAAACAAACCATGATGAACTTAGTGATTAACAATGTAAAATAACATAATGGACAACAAACTATTCACTCCAGGCCCCCTCAATACACAGTTATCAGTGAAAGAAGCCATGCTTCACGACATGGGCTCGCGCGACAAGGAATTTCTTGAAGCAGTAAAAATTATCCGGCTGGAATTGCTTGCCATTGCAGGAGTTACCCGTGAAGAGGGCTTTGATACAGTGTTAATGCAAGGCTCCGGTACTTTCGGGGTAGAATCAGTCATATCATCGGTGATTCCACCCGATGGTCATTTGCTTTTGATCACTAACGGCGCCTATGGCGATCGGATGAAAGAAATGGCAGATGTTTTTAAGATAAAAACTACGCTCTTGCGATACAAGGAAAATATTGTCCCTCCGGCTGTGGATGCAGAAGAAATATTGAAGAACGATGCCTCAGTCACCCACCTGGCCATCGTTCACTGCGAAACAACAACCGGCATATTCAACGATATTTCGAGTATAGGTCAACTTAGCAAAAAATATAACAAAACCTACATCGTTGACGCGATGAGCAGCTTTGGCGCGGTACAGGTTGATTTCGAAATGATCGGCATTGATTTTCTGATCTCCTCCTCCAATAAGTGTATTGAAGGAGTTCCAGGCTTTTCCTTCGTGATCTTCAAATCAGCTAAACTTGAAATGTGCAAAGGTTTCGCAAGAATCGTTTCCCTGGATCTCTACAGTCAGTGGACTTACATGAGAACCAGTGATTCATTCCGGTTCACCCCACCAATTCAGACGATCCTGGCATTTCAGGCAGCCATTGAAAAATTGAAAGAAGAAGGAGGTATCCAAAAACGTTCCGAAAGATATCAGCAAAATTACAAAAGGCTGATCGAGGGTACTGAAGCCCTTGGGTTAAGAACATACCTGAGCAAAAAGGATCAGGGCTATATCATCACATCATTTCTTTACCCCAATCATCCGAACTTTGACTTTACCCTCTTTTATGAAAAGCTTCACGATCGGGGTCAGGTAATTTATCAGGGGAAACTTTCAGATACCAATTGCTTTCGCATCGGAAACATAGGCCAGTTATTCCTAAATGACATTGATACACTTATTGCCTCGATGAAAGAGGTATTCAGAGAGATGAATATCAGTAGTTTACAATAATTCCAATTACTTCTTTCCCAAAATGCCAATGATGTTTCTAAAGATTTTGTAACATCAATTACTCGAATTGTAAGATTTCTGTCATCAATCTGTAACAACAGGAGAGTATTTTTGTAATAAATTCAAAATTTAAGTAAATTTTCGTTAACAATAAAAAAAGAAGTTAAAAGGACTTCAATTAAAGTTATGATAGTAAAAATCGTTTCCATTTTGGTTCTGTTTAGTCTTACGACCAACCATCTGTTTTCTCAGGATGCATTGGCAGTTGTGGTTGATACTGAAAAGTCCGTAAAGCCTGGTACCCCACCACCTTCGGCTGGTTTGCCTATCTACGAGTTCAGGATCTATACCAACGAGAATGACCTCAAATCCATACCGGATGATATGCTGGAGAAGAACCTTTTCGGCCAAGCTGTTTCACGGAGATTGTACCTGCTCGAATCCAAATATACATACGAAACTCCCGCTGTTCCCGGAAACCCCCAAACGAAAACGATGGTCCGGAAACCGGTTATATATGACGCGGTTAGAAGAATCGAGCACTATCTGAAAAAAGGTGTAAAAAAGGATTCCAGTACACTAGAAACTGCTTCCATCACTTTTAGCAAAGTCCTTGACGTCGCACTCAATGCAATTTCAGCTGATTCGAACAGTTTCGAAAAGGCAATTGGCAATACTACCGACATTGACTCTCTCATATCGTTGTTTACCAACAGAGTAAGCCTCATCATGTAGCCTTATCTCACAAGGTAGAAAATCAAATAGCCTGATTATTACAGTTTAACAAAACTGTAACAGCCATTGGTTTGCCCAAAAGATAGAAATCCATTGCCTCAAAATATCTTGTATAACCTAATACAATTATTAATTCTAAAATCCATAAAATGCGTAAAACAATTTTTTTAGTATTAACCTTCCTTCTGATTGGGCAGCTGATCTTTGCTCAAAAAGAAAACATAGAAGGAACGGTTAAAAGTACCAATGGTGAGCCCCTTCCGGGTGCGACCATTCAAATAAAGGGTAGCTCCATCGGAACACTTTCCAATGGCACAGGTCATTTTTCGATCAAAGCTGCGCCCACCGATGTTTTGGTTGCCTCTTTTATTGGCTATGAGCCTACCGAATCACCTGTCGGGAATAAAAAGAGCATCGAGCTGATTTTAGCCGAGGTAAAAGAACAGATCCAGGAGGTAGTTGTGACCGCCCTTGGTATTGAAAAACAAAAGAGTACCATTGGTTTCGCCGTTCAGGATATCAAAGGCAGTGAACTTGTCAAAGCAAGAGAGCCCAATCCGATTAATGGATTAACTGGCAAGATCGCAGGTTTATCCGTAGGATCATCAACCGAATTATTGGGCGCCCCAACAGTACTCCTCCGTGGATATGCCCCGCTTTATGTGGTCGACGGGGTTCCGGTCCAGACCGACACCTGGGACCTTAATCCCGATGACATCGAAACCTATACTGTTCTTAAAGGTCCTACCGCTGCCGCGCTCTATGGTTCCAGGGGACAGTACGGGGCAATTCAGATCACCAGCAAAAGGGGATCAAAAGACAAATCCGGTTTTTCAGCAGAATTCAATTCCAGCACCATGTTCGATGCAGGATTTACAGCATTTCCCAAGACACAGGATTTATACGGTCCAGGCGATCATGGTGTCTATGCTTTTGGCGATGGCAAAGGTGGTGGCCTAAATGATGCGGATTACGATGTTTGGGGGCCGGCATTTAATGGCCAGCCAATTCCTCAGTATGATAGTCCGGTTAATGCACAAGGCGTTCGCTCGGCTACACCATGGATTGCACGCGGTAAAGACAACCTGAAAAGGTTCCTCGAAACCGGATATTTGATGAACAATAGTTTTTCGTTTGGCGCAAGCAATGGGAAAGGCGACATCCGGATGTCGGCCTCTCACAGTTACCAAAAGGGAATGGTGCCGAATACAAAATTGAACATGATAAATTTCAACCTTTCAGGAGGATATAGTATTTCAAAGAAACTCCGTGTAGACGCCAACCTTGCTTTCGGCCGACAATTTACACCCAACATCCCTGACGTTTCCTATGGTCCGAATAGTATCATCTACAACATTACGCTTTGGGCAGGCGCCGACTGGAATATCGCCGACATGCGTAACTACTGGCAGCCAGGAAAAGAGGGGGTACAATCCTTGTATGAAGAATACACCCGTTACCACAACCCCTATTTCATGTCGTACGAATGGTTGAGAGGCCATTACAAAAATGACTTGAAAGGTTTTGCATCTGTCAACTATAAATTCAGCAAATATTTGAATTTGCAAGCCCGTACGGCCATCACCTCATACGATCTGTTCAGGTCTGAAAAGATGCCCTTTTCAGCCCACCCCTATGGCCGCGAACAGGCACTTGGCGATTATCGTGAAGACAAACGTACATTGTTCGAAAACAATACCGACCTATTACTTTCTTACGACCAATACGTTACACCAAAACTGAGTATACACGCTACGGCAGGTGGAAATATCAGGACCTATGATTTCAGAAGCAGTTTTGCTACCACGGATTATCTGAATGTTCCAGGCTGGTACAACTTAAGCAATTCCAAGAATCCTGTGAAGTCATACAATTTCTATGCGCCAATGCAGGTGTTAAGCGCTTATGCAACCGCCGATGTGACTTACAATGATTTTGCAACACTCTCTTTGACAGGACGGACGGATAAAAACTCAACATTGCCTGTTGCCAACAATGCCTACTTCTATCCATCGGCATCTGCCAGTATCGAGATGTCCAAAGTGGTAAAAATCCCTACAGTGAAATCTTGGAAATTAAGGGGCTCCTATGCCAATGTCGGTAGTGCGCTGACCTCTTCAGTTATCGGACCTACTTATCAGATGCTGGGCTTCAGTGTTCTGGGTTATGGCTCAGCCTACAACTCCCCATATGATGGACCTACCTACCAAAACTCATCTTCTTACAACATCAACCTGATTCAGGGAGCCGCAGCAGCTTCATATACCAGCACCATCTCAAACCCACAACTTAAACCAAGTTCAAGTTCGGCATGGGAGGCAGGGACAGATGTTGGCATGTTAGACAATAAACTCAGGTTTGAGCTCACCTACTATTCAAGTATCGATGGACCGAAAATATTCAACCTTCCAATTTCCGGTGCAACTGGCTTTAATACCGCACTCGTCAACGGAATCAAAGTACAAAGAAAAGGATTTGAACTTTCCCTTTCCGGAACCCCATTTAGAAATAAGGATGGATTTAGCTGGGATATCTCCGCGAACTACTCCACCTACCAGCAGTACCTCAAAGAGATTTATCCCGGTGTGGATAAGCTGAATGTCTACCTGAAAGTTGGAGATCGTATGGACAAGCTCTATACAGCCGCTTTTGTAAGAACACAGGATGGCAAAATTATCAACGATGCAAGTGGTCGTCCGATCAGAAATTCGGTTCCTCAGTTTATGGGAAATACCAATGCCGACTTTTCAGCCGCGATCAACAATACCATTTCTTATAAGAATGTTAGCCTAAGATTTCAATTTGACGGCCGTTTTGGTGGAAAAATCCAGGATTATGTAGAGATGAAAACATTCCAGGGCGGGCGGAACATAGCGACAGTCGAAGGTGAGATGGGTATTGCCAGGCTTAACGACACGAAAGGAATAAAATCGTATGTAGGTGAAGGTGTTCAGGTGAGCAATAATACTGCCATCAAATTTGACTCCGATGGTAAAGTAACCAACTATGATCAACTTCAATTTAAACCCAACACTACCGCTACCTATGTGCAGGACTACATCAGTCGCTATTATGGTACCTCTGAGGGAACAATCATTAGCAGAAGTTTTGTGAAACTCCGTGAAGTGGTGATTACTTACAACTTGCCTCAACAGTACCTGAGCAAAACCTTTATCAAACAAGCCAATATTTCATTTATCGGAAGAAACCTGCTCTATTTCGCGGCCAAATCGGATATGGATATTGAACAATATGCCGGCCTTAATGCTTCGTCTGGTCTTCAGACTCCAACGAGCAGACGAATTGGCTTTAACTTAAACCTTACTTTCTAATTATGCTATTTAAATTATTCATTCATAGAAACATGAAAAATATTTTTACACTTCTTATCGTGCTTGCAATTTCGATGGCATCCTGCCAGAAATTCGATGCACTGGAGAAAGATCCGAATCATCCCGGAACTGTTCCTCCCTCCCTGATTTTTACAAATGTACTCTATGGCACATACTATGCCCCCTGGAGCGATGTGCAAAAATGGAATCAATTTTGGTGCAGCAACTACGCCTATTATGGCGATCAAACCTACGACTGGACCAACGCCAGGTTTAATTTTACACAACTTCAGAATGTAAAACAGATGTCCTTGGAGGCTAAACGAGTAGGCCTTCCCGATGTTAACCCCTATTCTGCGCTTGGTAAGTTTTTCAATGCCTATTTCTTCGTCGACATGTCAATGAGAATGGGAGATGTTCCGCTAACCGATGCATTGAAAGGACTTGAAAATACACAGCCCAAATATGACTCCCAGAAGGCAGTTTTTAAGCAAGCCCTTACTTGGCTGGAAGAGGCAAACAATGATTTGCAACAGCTTATCAACAAAGGGGATAATTCCCTGACAGGAGATTTTATGCTGGGGAACAACCTTTCCAAATGGCAGAAAGTCGTCAATGCTTACAAGCTTCGCTTGCTAATTACGCTAAGCAAAAAGGAATCTGACAATGAATTGAATATAAAATCCCAGTTTAGCGCTGTGATCTCAAATCCAACAAAATATCCGCTGATGTCCTCGCTGGATGACAACCTGAAGTTTACCTTCAACGCATCAACAGACAAATACCCCATCAATCCGGATGAATACGGGAAGACTGCCACCAGGAACAATATGTCGGCAACCTATCTGAATACACTGGTAGCCTTGAGGGACCCAAGAACCTTTATCGTCGCAGATCCTGCTGCTGCTAAAATAAAAAGCGGATTGTTGCCTACGGATTTTGCTGCTTATGTTGGTGCCTCTTCCGGTGAAAGCCTCGATGACATGTCGGTCAAAATGTTGGATGGTCTCTACTCTCCAATCAGCAAGAACCACTATTACGGAAGCTATTTTGGAGAACCTTGTATTCAGATAGGATATGCCGAAATGTGTTTCAATATTGCTGAAGCTATCAACAGGGGCTGGGTAACCGGCAACGCTGAAACCTATTATGTAAAGGGGATACAGGCCTCCTGGACTTTCCACGGAGCGAATGTGGATACCCAATGGCCAGCCTATTATGCCCAAAATAGTGTAAAATATAGCAGCGACAATCTGGCAGCACTCACGCAGATCCTGACTCAAAAGTACCTGGCTTTCTTTCAGAATTCAGGCTGGGAAGCCTATAACAATGCCCGTCGAACAGGGGTTCCTGCATTCCTGACAGGCGTAGGAACAGGAAACAGCCAGCGCATTGCCAAAAGATGGCAATATCCCAGTTCAGAAAGAACAACCAATTCAGTTAATTATCATGCGGCGCTGACCAGTCAATTTGGGGCCGATACCGATGATATCAACAGCGAAATGTGGATTTACAAATAGTTATCCTGATTAACCACTTCTACTTTTTTATCCAATCAACCCTGTCAGAACATTTTCTGATAGGGTTTTTTTAATTGAAAGGATTTAAAATTGAATTCGAAAGCTTGCGAACCAAATCGAAACAAAAAAATAAGAGAAAAAATTGTATGTTTGTGCGCTTGAGAAATATGAGAAAATATCTGTTCGGAACCCTTGTGATGCTAGGAATTGTCCTGGCAGCACATGCCCATGAACCCAAGGATACTGATTTTGGGGTATGGAACGACCTTTCCTTTGTGAAAAGAATTCGGGTATATTCCCTAGGCCTTTTTGGGGAGTTTTACACCAATGACAACAGTCGTTCCATTGATAGAATGAGTATCGGGCTCAAAGGTGAACGCTCTGTTGCACGCTGGATGAATGCAGGTGCGGGTTATGCGCTGATGAATTTTGTGCATCCGGGCTACAATGAGTTGCGTGACCGGTTTTACATCCAGGCTGAACCCTTCTGGCATCTTTCTAAATTCATTTTTAGTTTTAGGCAAAGGATGCAGCTCACTCTGTATCCCCAAACCCAAACCAATGCATCAAATACCTTTCACTGGCGAAACAGATTTGAGGTTTGTTACAAAAATCCCTCGCATAAAGTGGAACCGCTTGCAGACATAGAAACATGGTATCTCTTTGGCAATTCGGTTGCCACCCATTTTACTGAGTTTCGTTTCATTCTGGGCGCCAATTATCACTTTACCCAATATCAGAAAGTGAGATGCTATGGAATGTTGACCGATGGGACCATCCTGAACCGTTTTATTCTCGGTATATCTTACGAATTGCAGCTCTAACCAGTAATTACATCAAAAATAAAAAATAAAGAGCCTGATTTTCAGGGATGTTGATTGAACAACTGATCGAGTAAAAGCTGCCTGTACTGCTCTGAAACGGAGAGTTTATGCGTACCTACAAAGACCAGATTGCCCTCCAAATGATCAATTTTGTGAAGATTGACAAGATTTGTTCGATGTACTTTTTGAAACGGTTGTCCGATTAGTTTTTTCTCCCAGCTTTTAAGTGTGCCATGCACTACCAATTTCTTATCAGGAAGGTGGAGAATAACATAATCACCGCAGGCCTCAATAAATAGGATATCATCCACCCCAATCTGGTAAATCCCTTTATCTGACTTAACGCTGATCCGGTTTGAAACAACCGTTTGAGCTTTGGCAAAAAACCGTTCCTTGGCTTTGTTAACGGCTTTGCTAAATCGTTCAAAAGAGAACGGTTTCAAAAGAAAATCCACAATCTCCAGATCGAAACCTTCGATGGCGTATTTTGGGTAGGCTGTTGTGAAGATAACAAGAGGAGGACGAACCAGTGATTTCAGAAAACTCACTCCCGACATCTCCGGCAGGTTGATGTCAAGAAATATCAAATCCACAGAATTCTTGTCCAGAAAGGCCTGTGCGGTAAAGGCATCCGGACAAATTCCAATACAAATCAATCCCGGACACAAGGAGATATTATGTGCCAGAATCGATTGGGCAGCGGGTTCGTCTTCGATGATAATGCAATTCATTGGTTCTCTTATTAAAAGTGCCTAAAGTGACTAAAGTGACTAGAGTGACTAGAGTGAACTAAATTGACTAAAGTACCTGAGGTTGAGTTACAAATTACAAATTAAAGATTAAAGATGACTAAACTCCCCCTGACTTCCTCCTATTCCAACATCTTCCAATTATCACAAAAGCTCAATTTTCAAATCGGCTCTGAATACTCCCTCCTCTTCACCATATTGAAGTGAATATCTGTTAGGATAGATCAAATTTAGTCGTTTTTCTACATTGTTGATACCGATACCACCCAAGTCCGCTTCAATGCTCTTTTCACGGAGTGCAACAGGATTCTCGGTGGTGAAATGAAGTTGTTTTCCTTTCAAACTGATATGGATTTGAATGACTCCCTTCTCTTTGCCAGCGCCATGTTTGAAGCAGTTTTCGGCCAAAGGGAGTAGCAACAATGGAGCGATCTGCTCTCTCGTGAAATTTCCTTCGGTAGTCAGAATTACAGTATTGATCTCCGGATTAAGCCTTGCTTTCTGTAATTCCACATAGGTTCGGATAATCTCCACCTCTTTCTCCAGCGGGATGAAATTACTTGAGGTATCATACAGTACATATCGAAGAAAATCAGACAATTGCAAAATAACATCTTTGGTCTTCTCATCCTTTTGAACAGCCATTGAATAGATGGTATTAAGGTTATTGAAAAGAAAATGTGGATTAATTTGTGCTTTCAGTGCTGACAATTCATTCTGTGCCTTGTTACGGTTCGCTATCAATACTACTGCATATTGCCGAACCAGATAAGCCCCGGTTGTCAGGGTCAAATAGGCGCCAACTATTATCAGGAGCTCCCAGACTTCATAATAGGAGATAAAATAGAGTTCCGGAAAGAGTTTATCCAAAAGAAAATCAAAAAGTACATAATTAAGAATGGAGGCTACTCCTACCAGAACAATTACAGCCAGAATATAGAACCAAAATCTACTGTTTTTCAGATATTTGCGAACAAGTACATAGAGATTAAAATAGACTGCCAGGGCAATCGTAAGGTGAAAAACCACCACATACATAAATCCTGAAAGGAAAAAATCAGTAAAAAGGGAGATATCATCCCTGCTTTTTGAAGGCTGAAGATATTCATACAAGAGATAAAACAGGGGGATCAAAAAGAGAACTGTAAGACCAATTTTCAGCCATTTTGCCGCACGTTTGGCATACCATACGAATGGGATACAACAGTAGAAGAAGAACAATGCGTTGAGTAAAAACAGATCAAGCCAATAGTCCTGAAGACCTTTGATGGCGCCCGAAGTCTCCACCCCCGGATTAAAAACGATGTTCCAGCAATTGATCGAAAGCATCCAGAATAATAGATGCATGAGGATAACTATCTGATTTTTATATCTCGAAATTTTCATGGTGCGCTTATTTTATACGGTTTAACATCAACATGGCCTGCTGGTTTTCCCAATCCACGAATCTGGGTTCACCAGCATAGCGTTCAATCATTCCGGTCAGTTGCTCAGAACTGCCCGTAAGCAGCAACCTTCCGGCACCGCTTACCCACCGGTAGCTCACCCTGACCCGCTTTTTTTCAATCATATCCTTCATGTAACCAGCTCCCAACCAGGATATTTTGAATTGATCACCTGACATTCTAATCCTTGCAAGCGTATGAACCTTGAAGTAACTTTCAACAGCAAACCGGCTCTTTTCCAGACCGCTGTTTTCGACCGGCATAAAATCGGCGTAAAGCCCTTTGTCTATTTCAAAAATGACCATCTTAAATTTATAACTGATTGTATCAGGAAGGCTGCTCACCAACGATACATCATAGAAATTCAGTGGTTTATAGACTATGGAATCAGTCCCCTGCTTTGTTTTGAGGTTTTCTTTGGCAATATGCCTTTTAATCTTCCAAACAGAAGTAGTATCCATTCGGTTCCAAACCGAAACGTCATCATCTTTTCCCGATTCCGATCTCTTGCGCAAAGGGGTAGCATTCCATTTGCCCTCAATTTCAGGATGCATCCTGATGTTTTTGTCCAAATAGAATGGATTCAGGGAACAGATCATAAAAAAATCGGTACAACCTGTCAATAATAGGATGATACCGAGTAAAATGATTGCTTTGGGACGGTTCATGGGTTAATAATTTAAATTTCCTTACCGAAGATAGACCTGATCTGCGGCAACTGAAAATTATTTCGATGAATGCCCCTAATTATTCGATGGTTAGGCAAAATAACAGATAATGCCGGGATCAAAATGGCAGGTGAAAATACTTTTTACCACAATGGGCGCTAAGGAAAACACAAAGGACACAATACAATTTCAGATGCAAATTCTTTTGTGTCCTTTGTGTGTACTTTGTGGTGAAATGGATCTATTAAGACCTTCGCTAATCGATTTTAATCTGCTTGGTATCTTTTATCAATCCATTTGATGTGGCAGTAATTTTCATCTCCCCCTTCTTGCTGTCTGATCCAATGATAATCATTGCTTTACCATAAAAAAGTTTCACCTGATTTGCCTGAAAAGAATCGAACGACTGAGGATTGCCATTCCCGACACCGGCAATATGTCCGGGACCACTTAAAGATATGTCTATCAAGTTATCTGCCAGCGGGCACAGGTTCCCATCCTTGTCGTAAGCCTCAACAAGCAGGTAGGAAAGATCCAATCCATCTGCATGGATCACAGACCGATCAGGTGTTATCCGTATCTGGTAGGGTGCACCGGCTGTTTTAAGCAACTGTTCTCCGATAACCGTCCCCTCTTTGTAGGCCACCGCTTTAAGTTCGCCCGGCTGGTAGGTCACCTCCGGCCATTCCAAACGGAAACGTTCAGTCGGTTTATATGAATTTGGCTTTTTGTATTTTAATCCAAGAGATTTACCGTTTAGGAAAAGCTCGGCACAATCTCCGTTGGTATAAACAAAGACAGGAATCTTATCTACTTTGCCGCTTTCCCAATTCCAGTGAGGGAGAATATGCACGGTCAATTCTTCAGGCTTCCAGTAACTTTTGTACAAAAAATATCGGTCCTTTGGGATACCGCAAAGGTCAACAATACCGAAATAGGAACTTCTTGAGGCCTCCTTATCGGTCATTCCGTGCGCTTTCACCCATTGGTTGCCATAGGGTGTTGGTTCGCCAAGGTAATCGAAGCCTGTCCAGACAAATTCGCCGGCAATGTACTCTTCATCCTGTTGCCACATAAAATCTTCATCGGGGAGATCGGCCCATTTCGGAACACTCAAATCATACGAACTCACCTGAAGCGAAGTGGTAAATTCATCCTTTTGAGTAGGCAGCGGCCATTCATAGAACCCCCTGGTACTGACCGTAGATCCTGATTCACTGACAATAACTGCCTTATTTGGTTCCATCTGGCGGGCCAGACTGTACCTGCGGCCATAATTCCAGCTGTGCACATCGTAGAAATCAAAATGGCGCCAGGCTGCACTGCCGGTATTGTCGCAGGCCATGGTGACAGGTCGGGTGGGATCATATTTGCGGACAAAATTGATCATGGTTTGCATCCGGTAGAAACCATTGTTGTTGTTGTACTGCACATCCGCCATTTCGTTGCCAACACTCCAAATAAAGACACAAGGATGGTTGCGGTCGCGCTCTACAAAATTCTTAATATTCCTTTGGGCATAATCTTCGAAGTTGGTATCCGCATTGATATCTACCTTTTTATCATATTTGTCGAAGGCTTCATCAAAGACGAGAAGACCCATTTTGTCACAAAATTCAAGCAGTTCGGGGGCAGCCATGTTGTGACTGGTCCGTATGGCATTGCAACCCATAGACTTCATGATTTCAAGCTGTCTTTCCAGGGCCCTGGGATAAAGCGCCGCCCCCAATGGTCCCTGATCGTGGTGCAGGTTAACACCTTTCAACTGTACTCTTTTGTCGTTCAGGTACAAACCGTTATTGGGAGTAAACCGTAAGGTCCTGATTCCAAATGGGGTAAGATAGGTATCCGTAATTTTATCGTTCGTGTAAACAACAGTCTTGACCTGGTATAGGACAGGATTGGCAATATCCCAGCGCTGAGGGTCAGTGAGGCCGATGGTCGTCTCAATCTCTCTGGATGCTCCTGCCCCGATTTTGGCTACTACCTCCCTTTTTGCAAGCTCAATTCCTTTTTGATTGACAACAATGTTCTCTACTCTTACCTTCTCTTCAGCGCGGTCAGACTGATTGCAGACAGTGGTCATAACCCTGACATCTGCATAGTTCGGCTTCACAACCGGCGTCGTTACCTGAGTGCCCCATACACCAACATGGACCGGATCCACCACCACCATCTGTACTTTCCTGTAAATCCCGGCGCCGGGATACCACCTGCTGTCGTGGTTTCGGGTATCAACATGAATGGCCAGTTTGTTTTTTCCTTTAAGTTGAAGGTATTTGGTTATATCAAGGTAAAAGGAGTTGTAACCGTAATCCCATTTGCCGGCCAGCTTCCCGTTCACAAATACTTCCGGATTCGACATGATCCCGTCAAAAATCAGAAATACATTCTTCCCTTCCGATCCGGCAGGAATTTCAAGATCCCGGCGGTACCACCCTTCACCCCGCCAGGGAAGTTTTCCTGTATTTCCGTCACCATCCACTACCGTTGGACTCGAAATCGCCCAATCGTGCGGTACAGAGACATCCTGCCATTTCGAATCATCGAACTTGGGATTGGAAGCTTTTTCGAAGTTTCCTTTGGCGAATTTCCAACCTGTCTGAAGGGTGATAATTTCGCGTGCCTGCAAATTTGAAGTCACGAACATGGCAAAAAGAAAGATAGTTGTAAGTCGTTTAAGTGTCATTATGCTTAATGTTTAGATTAAAATTCATTTTATTTTCAGCAAGATTTTTTACAACTGCTTGTCGTTTAATGATATCAAAATGATTTGCATCCCGATTTTCTTTCACTTTTCCAAATCCCACATTTCAACTCTTTGTTTGTCATTTGTGAGAAACCATTCGTTCCTGGCCGACAAATCATTACACTGCACCCCAAG
>JBBIUJ010000024.1:0-22818 GCA_037440345.1 Prolixibacter sp. | reverse complement strand
GGAAGTGTATGGATAGCTTTGTGAAATAAGTTCTTGAGATATTTAGTAATATCTTCATTTTCATTGAATTCAGATACAGAAAAAGAAAAATTCGCTACATAGTTATCCAAAATTTCCTCTTTCTTTAATTCCTGAGTGTACTTGTCTTTATTTACTAGCAATCTGCGACGCACAGCAGCCAACAGATAAGCCTTCATGTTCTGAACATCGCCCAAAGTTGTACGTCGTTCCCAAATTCGCACAAAAACATCCTGAATGGAATCTTTGACCAGATCGGGCTGACCTACCATTTTTATACCGAATAAATAAAGATCGTTGTAATAAAGTTTGAAAATGTTGGATAATGATTCCTGATCGCCAGATTTCAGACGTACCCAAAGATCACTACAATCCTTATTATCTGTAAATTGAATCATATTAATCATTATCAAAACGTTATCTGCAAATTAATACAAATAACTCTATATTCAAATATTTTTATCGGTATAGGCGTTTCAGCTCTTTTTTGTTTAGTTCTGTTCCAGATTACAATATTCGAAGGCGTCAAAATCAATGCTTGTTTTTGCTCCTTCTGCAAACAGGGCGATAAAAACTCCAGTAAAACCACCGGCAGTTTCGCTACTCAGGTATTTGGTATCCAGTTCCCCAATCAGAGCATATTTTTCTCTGTCCACAGAATAAAAAAAACTGTATGTATTCTCATTGCCTTCAACCTTTAACCGGAGCGGAGCAGCTTTTACCGGAATGCTTTTGATGACCTGATCAATTTTTCCCAGTTTACACCTTAGCTCAAGATAGTTCTTACCATTCCGGCTGGCCAGGTACAGGTCGTAATGCGAAATATTGTTCATATAAATGGTAAGGCCGCCTCTTCCTTTTTTGCCCGTTGTATAATCCTTTACAACAGCTGTAGTTGAAAATTTAATATGTTGCTGGCGTCTTCCAACAAATGTGGGGTTTTTCTGTCCGTCAATAGTTTCTAAACTTCCTGTCAGCCTGAAGATACTCTTATCTGGCAATAACTGGTAATTTTTCATTTCAGGATTTCGCAGGTATGTCCATTCAAGCGGCAAGGTCGGACTATCAAATTTGAGATTTTGGGGAGATTCTTGTAAATGCACCTGCGGCAAAGTTTGGCAGGTCATTTTCAAACTGACTGTCCCGTTACCGTTCACCACAGGCCAGCCATTTTTGTCCCAGCGAACCGGGGCTAAAAATGTTTCTCGTCCCAAAATGTGGTGCAAATTCCGGTGCCTGAACCCCAAATGAACCATCCACCAGGTGCTGTCATTCGCCTGAACCAGGTCGGCATGTCCAAGTCCCTGAATAGGATTATGCTGCGCATTCGCGTTCATATGGGTTAAAATTGGATTGGCCGGATTACTGTCGTAAGGCCCCCAGATGTTCCGGCTCCGGGCTATGGTTACCTTATGCCCGTATTCAGTGCCACCTTCGGCAATCAGGAGGTAATAATAACCATCTTTTTTATACAGGTGCGGACCTTCGGGATAACGCCCCCCGGTTCCATTCCAGATTGAACGTGCCGGAGTAAGCACCTGACCGGTTTCAATATTGATTTCTGACATCGCAATTCCATTTCCGGTAGAAAGGAAATAAGTTTTATCGCCATCGAAGAAAATAGTTGGGTCGATGCCTCCCTGCTTGACAAAAATAGGATCGGACCATTCACCGGCCGGATCTGTTGCCGTGACATAAAAATTACCCCCACCACACAGGTTGGTCGTAGTCATGTAAAATTTTCCGTTATGATTGCGTATAGTTGGCGCATAAATCCCGGCAGAGGCAGGACAATTATCGAGTGGCAATTGGGATTTTCGGGTCAGACAATGGCCAATTTGTTCCCAATGAATCAGGTCTTTGCTGTGAAACACGGGCACTCCTGGGAAATATTCGAACGTACTGTTTACCAGGTAAAAATCATCACCAACGCGACAGACACTTGGATCGGGATAAAAACCGGGAATAACAGGATTGTTATAGCCTTGATTTTGTGCAGTAAGCATTGCACAAAAATTACTCATCAAAGCCAAAAAGAAAAGAATTTTGAGTTTCATTCGCATTTTTACTTCTTCACATTATTGTGACTAATTTCTATTTCTACTTCTCCCCGTTCAAGACCTTTGGATTCTGCTATAAGTTTCAGTTTTCCTTGGGCGCCTGGTTTTGCTTTTATCAGGGCCAGCATCAAGCCATTATATGCCGGACGTGCCGGACTGGAGAATATAATCAGGCATGTGGCATCGCCATTGTCGGTGGCCACGATCTCTCCTGCGCCTTCCAACCTGCAACTGATTTCATTATTTGCAGCCGGAACCATCCGGCTTTTGCTGTCGTTGACAGAGATCGTTACAAAAACAAGATCGGTTCCATCGGCCTGAATAACTTTTTTATCAGGTGAAAGACTCAACTTCGCTGCAGCACCGGTTGTTTCGACCACATCGGTAGCCCACTGTTTCCCGTTTTTATAGGCAACCACTTTCAGTGCCCCAGGCTGGTATTTAACATCGGGCCATATCAGGCGAAAATCTTTCCCGGCCACTTTCGCTTTCCGTCCGAGGCTTTTGCCATTCAGGAACAATTCGGCCTCGTCACCCGAAGTATATACATGGACCGGAGTGATGGAATCCACACGTTCTGGCCAGTTCCAGTGCGGAAGAATGTGGGCCATCGGGAAATCAGGGCGCCAGTGCGATTGATACAGGTAAAAGCGGTCTTTCCGAAAACCACACAAATCGACAATACCAAAATAGCTGCTGCGCGATGGCGGGTTGTTTTTGCGGATTTCTTCGAGTTTCTTCTCCAATTCAGCTTTTTTATCCGGGTCGTTTCTGAAGTTCAGCAAATTGGTTTCGTCTGAATTATAAGGCGTTGGCTCGCCAAGATAGTCAAAACCGGTCCATACAAACTCGCCTAACAAGTGCGGGAATTTAGCATTGGTACGAAACTGGTCATCGGGGGTACAGCCCCAGCCAGGTTTGGCCACATCATACGAAGTAATTTGCCAGTTCTTGTATTCTTTTCCGAAGAAGTATTCACCCCGCGAAGAAACGCACGACGAGGTTTCGCTACCAAGGGTTGGTTTGTTGATGTATCGCGGATCGGCATCCCATTTAGGTTGTTGTCCGAAGAAATAATTCACGCCCATAATATCCAGCGCAACCACAGCGCCTACTTCACGCCCGCCATCGGGATCGTTGTACCCGTTCGAAACCGGGCGTGTCGGGTCTTCTCGACGGACAATGTCTGCAAGGTGTCTGGTCATTTCCACGTCGCGCTGGTTCATCACCTCGTTGCCAATTGACCAGATGAATACCGAAGGGTGGTTACGGTCGCGGCATACTAAGGCGGTCAAATCTTTTTCGTGCCACTCGTCATACAATTTATTGTAATCCCACTCGCGTTTGCCTTTCTTCCAGCAATCGAATGCTTCGTCCCAAACCAGAAAGCCCATCTTGTCAGCCAGGTCTAGTAATTCTGGGGCAGGCGGATTGTGCGATGTTCGCAGTGAGTTGCAGCCCATTTCTTTCAGAATGGTTAACTGGCGACGCAAAGCGCTGATATTAAACGCGGCCCCAAGAGCCCCCAAATCGTGGTGATTGCAGGTCCCTTGTATCTCAACGCGGCGGCCATTGAGCAAAAAGCCGTTGCGGGCTGTGAATTCGATGGTACGCACTCCGAAAGGTGTATGATAAGTGTCAACCGTTTTGCCGCCCAGCCTGACCTCCGTTTGTGCCACATAACGGTTGGGCGAATCAATATCCCAGCGTTTGGGATTTTTCAGGTTGGCCATTACGTTTGCAATGCCTTGCTTCCCGCCTTCAATGGTTAAGCCGGCCTCACTGAATTTTCCAACCTGAACCGTTGGCCGGTTATTGGCATCCAATTCAAAAATGGTTGTTTCCAGTTGTACCTGCTCGGCCCTGGCTGATTGGTTGTCAACTTTTACTTCCATTTTTACTGAAGCCGAAGTATTGGTAATTTCTGGAGTGGTCAGATAGGTCCCCCAATGGGCTACATGCACCGGTTTGGTTTTCACCAGCCATACGTGCCGGTAAATCCCCGCGCCAGGGTACCAGCGCGACTGCCATTTTTCGGTATCAAGCCTCACTGCAATTACATTTTCTTTTCCAAACTGAATATAGGGTGTTAAATCAAGTCTGAATGAACTATATCCATAGGGCCAGGTACCCACATAACGGCCATTTAACCAGATTTGTGCGTAGGCCATCGCCCCGTCGAAATCGATAAATAGTTGTTTGCCCTGGTGTGAAGCGGGAATTGTAAAATGTTTGCGGTACCAGCCAATTCCCTGGTAGGGAAGTTTTCCTGTTTCGCCACGCAGTTCAATTCGGAACGGGCCTTCAACAGCCCAGTCATGTGGAAGGTTGAGCTTACGCCAACGGGAGTCATCGAGTTCGGTTCGCTGTAAATTTTGTGGTTCTTCTATCCGGAGACCTTCGCCCTGTAAACCATATCGGGCAAAAAGCCAGCCATCGTCAAAAAGTTGCTGGTCGGTGGTACCCAACCGCTGAATCGCAGAATCCTCCAAACTCTTTTTTTTCTTATCCTGATTCCCTCCCAAGGAAGCAACAGTACCAATACATAGCAACAATAATAAAGATAAGAATAATTGTCGTTTCATTTTTGAGATCATATATTTTGTTTCAAAGATAGATTTAACTCCAGCTGATTCACGAAAACGAGTGTCATCTTCAATTCCGCCTTCGTTGGTAACGTTCAATCCGAAGGTCTCGTTATTAATAATGGCATCTTTAACTTCAATACCCATGAGCGATCAGATTCCTGAACTGAGGCAGGCAAAATTATCATTTTCAGCCGGAACGTCAGCAACAGCACATCCGTTATTGTGACTTGAAACAGCATTCTCTGGGATTTTTCACAGTCCTGATTCTTTGGCCAGCTCGACGGTTAACGAACAAATTACATGGGCACACATAACAATCTTCACTTTTCCCTAGGTAAATCAGGCAACAGGTGCCATCCAAAATCTTCGTGGAAAGTATGGATGACTTTTGCCAGTTCAGTGCCGTAATGGTATTGGACCGATGGTAAAATGGCATGAGAGATGGGCAGACGGTCCGGATTCCGAAATTCAATTGCCCGGGTAACTATTTCTCTACTTGTCATCATGATTGTTGATTTTTAATGTATTGGTATTAATGGGATATAACTATATGATCCATTTCTTCCAGGGCCTTTCCGCTGGTTTCAACCAAAAATTTTTTATAAAAGAAAAATGCAATAAAGGTTGAGACACTGTAAAAGATGAAGGAATATCCTAATCCTGTATTGTTGGGCCAGGTTGCAACAACGACCGGAAACAAAAAAGCAAAACCGGCATTCACTATCCAATTGGTAAACGAACCAATGGAGCATGCCCTTGCCCTGATGGTATTCGGAAAGATTTCGGCTAATAGTACCCATACGGTAACGCCCGACGAAATGCAAAACGAAAATGCAAAACCAATCATTAAAAGTAATAATCCGAATCCCTGGTAACCGGTAAGCGTCAGAACTCCAAACAGCAACAAAAACAGCGACATACTCAATGATCCGCCGAGCAACAATTTCCGTCTTCCAATCTTATCGATGGCAAACATGCCAATGATTGTTCCGATCAGATTAATTGTTCCGATAATTACTGTTTGCCAAATAGCTGAGTCGGTTGAAAAGCCTACTGAACGAAAAATATCGGCGCTGTAATACATGACTGTATTTATACCGGTAAGCTGATTAAAAAAGCCCACTGCAATACCAATTAACACCAGATGGAGGTTGTGCCCTTTAAATAATTTTTCTTTCCGGGCACCCATTTCTGATGTCAGGGAATCTTTAATTTCCCTGAATAATTTCTCGCCATCGGGTACTAAAAGCTTTTTTATAACGATTTTTGCTTCGGCTTCTTTCCCTGCTTTCACCAACCATCGCGGACTGCTTGGGACGAAAAACAGCAAGGCAAAAAAGGCCAAAGCCGGAATGCCTCCGGATAAAAACATGTACCGCCAGTTATTTATGCCTGTGTGCAGTAAAGCCAGGTCAGATGCAAAGGCTACAAGAATTCCTATTACTATAGCCAGTTGAAATACAGCCCCCAACCGTCCCCTGACAGGAGCGGGTGATATCTCAGAGATATAAATCGGGCATAAAACAGAAGCCCCTCCAATAGCAATTCCTCCAATTATCCTCGCGATGATGAAAATGTTGAAACTGGTGGCCAATCCTGTTCCCAGGGCCGTAACAATAAAAAGCGCTGCAAGAAATTTCAACATCGACCGGCTTCCATAGAGATCGCCTGGTTTGCCAATAAAGACAGCGCCAACCACACAGCCGACCAACCCTGAGCTCACTGCCCATCCCTGCATGGCGCCGTCGAGCGCAAAATGACTGCTGAAAAAAGGCAACGCTCCGTTAATCACTGCCGTATCGAACCCAAACAAAAGACCGCCAATTGCTGCAATAAACGTGTAAAACAGAATGTTTGCTTTCAAAGTTTCTCTTGTTAAATGGATATTTCCCTCCGTCTGATCTCTTTCACGGCATCGACCATGGCCTGAAACCCTTCAACCGGAACATAACCAGGGATTGAATTCCCGGACCCCAGTCCGTATCCTTTGGTCATACTCCTGAATTTGGTTCCTTTTCCCAATACTTCATGATAAATATCGTCGTATTTGTTCAGGATTAAAAGGTTAAGGTCGAACCCGCCAAACAGGCCAATCCGATCGTTGTACAGTTCGATCCATTTTTCAAAAGGGGCTATCTGGTCTTCGTTCGAATGCTTAGCATCAATGCCCAGGTTGATTATGTCGTCCATCACATCGAATATGCACCCGCAACTATGCAACAGGAACTTTTTATCGTTCGAATGTACCAGGTCGATTACTCGTTTGTATTGCGGCAAGATAAATTCACGAATGGTTTCTGGATCAAATAACGTAGATGACCTAAACCCCAAATCGTCGCCCATCCGGTAGAAAGCAAAAATATCGTTGTATTTCGAGGTCAATTCATTCCATAAAGTGACATACAGGTCGCCAATCTTTTTGTATAAATCGGCAAACAACTCCGGATCTTCGTATTGCATCAGGCATAAATATTCAAATCCGACCAAATCTTCACTGGCTTCAAAAATTCCGTAACCGCAACCGCCGTATGCTTTCATTCCCGCTGGAATCACCTTGCGGATCGCCTCGAAATGTGGCGTGTATGTATTCCAGAAAATCGTTGGAATTTCGTCCCAGGGGAATCTTTCAAAGTCTGCACGGTTCTGGATCGGCCCTTTCATGCCTCCCTTTATAGCCCCATGTCCGGGGAAAATCGCGCAAACAAGCGCTTCATACGAAAAAGCATCGTATCCGGTATTTTTCCAAAATCCGGTCACTTTTCGATAATGCTCTTCAAAATCTACAGGTTTATCTCCAAAAGGAATCTCTTCGCCAATAAATTTTTCAATAAAAGGAAGATCAATGTTGTGCTCGTACAACGGAAGCCTTGCCGGCCGCTCGTTGTATAAAACTTTCAACACGTTCGTGTAATCGGGTTCAAAGGTATTTCTCATGGATTGGATTTTTAAAGTGAAATTGGATATTGACCGAATTCTTTAACCGCTTTAATGAATGCAAAAACATTCTCAACAGGAATATCATCATGGATGCTGTGATCGGTTGCAATGATATAGCCACCATCCGGCGCACCAAGGCTGATACAGTTGCAAACTTCTGCTTTAACCATCCCGGGAGTACCGGTAATCATGGTTGTTTTGTTATTTACATTTCCGATTGGGCATAAACTTCCTTGAAATTTTGTTTTTACCAGCTTTAAATCCATTCCGGCGGCTTTTTCTACCGGATGATATCCCTTGATTCCGGTTTTTACCAGATCATCCAGCACATCCCATATGTTACCGTCGTTGTGCATGATAACCGGGACCCCCAGATCGGAAAGCCCTTTGACCAATCGCTCAAACGGCGCAATAAAAAACTCACGGAACTGTTCGGGCGAAATCAGCAATCCGGTCGATCCCCCCCAGTCGTCCGAAATCTGGAATGCATCAATTCCGCCATCAGCCTTGGCCAGCCTGGCTGCTTCAATAGCCCAATCAACATAGGCTTCATTCATCTCATGAATTAAGTCGGGTTCCATAAACAGGTTCATGGCAAAGGTTTCAAAATCAGAAAAATACCACGATGCCATGGTAAATGGCCCAAGTAAACCAACAACAATGGCCAGATTGCCGGCATTGACTTTTACACCTTCCCTGATGATCTTTGTACGATATGGCGTATTTACTTCGGGCAATTTATAATTCGCCCAGTCATCTCTATCTCCGATCGGACTGGCTATCTGGGCAATAATAGGCCACCCGTTTTTTTTGTAGGTTACGCCCCATTCGTCCTGATAGATCTCATTCTCCAGGTGCGGGGTTTCCTCGATGCCACAAAAACCATTGATAGGTAACCAAACCATATCAATTCCCAGCTTAGTGGCCAGTTCAACCTGTGCGGACCCTTCATACAGGATGGTATTGTACCCCAAAACTTCTTTCTGAAGTTTCAGGCTAAAAAGATGTTCGGCAATGGGTACCCGGTCCGGTGTACCTCCGTTCAGTGCAGTCAGAAAACGTTCTCTCGGAGTCATAACATTTCAATATTAGGGTTTTTGTTCGAATAGTTATTTAGCATGATATTATTTGTTCAGTATAAAACTTGCCGGTGCATATGCCGGTAGCCTGAAAGTCCATTTACCCGAAATAATCGGTATTGGTCCGCCAATCTTTTCGCCCCGCAGATTTACAGGAACAGCACTGGTAAACCCTAATCCTTGAGGTAATTGCACTTGAATGGTACGCACTTTGCCCGATTGCTCCCAAAGACGCAACAAAATGCCTTCACCATCTTTATTGTCGCCAAAATAGCTGACCTGAACTCCTTTTTCTGACACGCTGATTCCCTGCGCAGAAACCGGCAGATTGCCTGCATTTCCTTGGGCAAATCCTGCCATCAAAGGATTTCGAATTTCTTCGGAAGGTGTGATGACCGAAGCTTCGTTTTCATAGCGACCAATACTCCACACATAAAAACGGGTGGTCCACGAACCTTCGATCCATTCCGTAAAATTGGTGCTCCACTGGTTGTCGTACAGGTTAAAAAATACGTTTGGCTTCTGAGGAACAAACGATGTCGAGTATTTCCACAGGCCGGGACGATCGAGGCTGACGGCAGGCACATCTGGCGAAGTGATTCCAACGCCTTGCCCTTTTGCGTCGATAACTGCCAGGCCGGTATTCAGGAACCCATAGTCCAGGTTGGAACCTTTCACAAAATCGGTGGCCGGATCGACAATGGCGCCCGGACGACCCAGCTTAAATTGCGGTTTTTCGATGTTAAGAGGGAAACTGATCCATCCGCCCTCGGGCCACGCATCTGCCGGTTTGCCGTTGATGCTCCAGATTGTCTCCAGGTAGGGTTTATCCCCGTATAGCGTAAAAATGACTGTATAAGTATGACCGTGCGATACTTCAGGGCTAAAATGCACCCTGGCCGATACGGATATCTCATCTTTCACAAATTCTATTTTGGGGTGTTGTCCTGAAATCCGTTGATACGGCTCATCAGTAAGGTTGATCCTTCCCAGCTCGGCATAAGCCCAGCCCCAGCCCGCTTTGATGTAGTCTTTGGCATACTGGTCGGTCATCGTTTTACTAAACCGCTCATTGACATATTGCCCAAATTTCCATTCCTGATCGGACGAAACCATTTCCTTTCCGCTCTTTTTATCGATCAACGACTTCACTGTTCCGCTAAGCGTATCGAGCTCTGCCCTGAAGAATTCATTCTCCAGGATCGCCCTTTTTCGGTCGATATTCATAGTTGTTCCGGATGTTTCCCCGGTTTCGTCAACCGGCACCAGGGTGGTATATCCCATCGGGGGAACACGACTGGCATTGAACCGATAAATGTTATGATCTTTTGAAAACCTGATAATACGGCCAGTTGCAACATCTTTCAGAGCTTTTTTCAAATTGCTGTTGGTTTGCAGAGTAACCAAGCCCGAACGTTCCCGGGGAAGAGGGTTAAAAACCACGATGCGCTCTCCGTTCTGCTGTACCGAGGCTGCCAGTTCTTTTAATTTTTGCGATACGATCGGGGCAAAATGCTGGTCAGCACTTATCACCCGCTGCGATTTTTCCTGCCATGAGAACTCAATGGGTTCATAAAATCCTTGAGCACGCAACGACTCAAAATTATCGACGTAAGCCCAATATCCGGCATGTCCGTGGCTCATCGCCAACCCGAATGTGTGCTCATTGAAAAGATGAATTCCTTCCAGCGCTTCGCTGGCATTAACCGGCACTGTTGGGTCGCTTTTCCCACCCCAGTACCCAACAAGTGTATTGAGCTTTTGCAGATTGAAAATATCAACTCCATTTTTACGGGCTAACTTGACTTCTCGCGGCATCGACATATATCCGTGAATCCAGGTATCAGGCATATCGCCCCTGATTACAGGCAGTTGCGGATTTTCAGCTTCAATGGCTTTGTAAAAATCGGCCATGCTGCCAGTCCTGACTTTTGCTCCCGGATTTTTTTCTTCAATCTCGTGAATAGCCTTTTTAAACTCATCGAACGTTGGAGCTCCCGTATTGTCGTTGGTGTGAATGATGGCCAGCCAAGTTTTGTAAGGCCAGTTGTCGGGAGGAGCCGGGCTGGTTCCGTAGTAGGGCCCAAAATACATTGTCATCAGGCGCGACTGGTCGGGCCCTTCCCACCAGAATAAAAGCGGAACTTCGGGTGAGCGCGAGGCCGGGTTGCACCCGATGTGCAGAAATTTTACTCCCGCATTTGAAAGCACGGTGGGCAAAATCCATGAATGACTTGGAACGTCGGTTTGCTTGGCATCAATCGGTAAAGGGAGGCCTGCTTCACGGTTAATTTTACTTGAATATCCAAGCGACTGCACCATCGACTCAATCTCGCAGGCTTCGGTTTCAAAGGTAAACGGGAGGGCGTGTACCATGAAGTTTCCGTTACGGATGGCTTTCTGAATCCCGGACTTTACTTCCGGTTTCGAATTTGCAAGCATTTCCTTCATCGGCCATCCTGCCACGATCCATTTGAATTGCTGATCAGCTGGCATTTGTTTCGATTGGTCAATGATGTTCAAGGCGCCTTCAACCATTGATCCGGCGTAATTATGACTGACATTGGCTGCCCAATCGGTGTACCCGATGTCGAAATGGGTCTTAAATACGACAATCACATCTTTAACCTTGGATGGTTCTGACTTTATTTGTGCTGAAAGGCTACGGAAAAAAGTCATCGAAAAAAGCAGCAGAAAAGCGATTGAGATTTTCATCAGAAGATAATTTGTTTTTAATTGCCTGATGGAACTCACATGTTGCTGAAGATTACCTTCATTGGTGTTTGTGTTCGCAGCGACATGTTCGTTTCATAAGTTATTGGAGTTATGTAATTGTTGTATAGTCAGGGCTTCACCGGCTTCACTTAAAGTGAGGCCCCGAATATATAATTTATTCTTTTACTTTTGTTTTTCAGCAAACTGATCTAACATCTCGATGGCGGTGTACAATACGCCGGCCTCGCCGCGGAAAGTTCCCGATCCGCGCGGTTTATTGTCAACCGAATGCCACTCAAAAAAGCCATTATTGTCTTTCACGCGTTTTACCATCGGCTGTACCTGTTCGTAGGCTTCCAGAACGAACCCGTTTTTAATGAGTTCCTGAATCATGCGGCCGCCAAACCAGGTCCAGTCGCCGCCATTCTGGTAGCTATATTCCGGATTCATGATTTTATTTTCGAAATAACCTTTGGGGTAAGGCGGATAAAGCGTCAGCCCGATGGAAGCCGCCCCGGCCTGTTTCACCCTTTTGACCATCTCGTCCAAAGAGGTTTTAATTTCTTCTTTGCTCAACAATCCAGCCTCGATGGCAATGGCAGTTCCACCGAAATAGTAAATGTCTTTCTCGTTGAAATCGGCCGGGAAAGGCGAACCTTTTTCAAGATAAATATGTGGAATAAATTTTTTCTTGTCGTTGTCCCAAAGGTATTTGCGGCAGTTTTGGGCTATGCTTTCCCTGATTGGATTCCACTTTGCTTGTGTTGCCGGAAGTATTTCGTCCAGGTCGTTCAGGGCAATTACAAACATGGCATTGTCGTAAATGTCGATAGCCGGATGGGTATTGGCATCCAGATCGACGCCCCAGCCATGTTCGGGCTGAACATCGCCCCAGTCGGCAGTTGTCGCGCCAATAATGAGTCCGTATTTTTCATTGAAGCGCTGTTGCATCAGGAAGTCCATGGCCCATTCCATGCGTTCGGCAACGGTTTTGTCCCCCACTTTTTCGTTCAGTATTGACGAGTCGCCGGTCAGTTTGATGTATTTATAAACAGCCTGGATCAGAGAGCTTTCCTGGTCAGTTTCCACCGAATTTTTATGGGCAGCATAGCGTGGTTCCAGTTTAGAGTAGCTGAAATCGTAGGCCACGGCGCCAACCTTTTCAATCGGGGTAAAGCCATCGATGATGTTGCCATCTTCTCCCTGCATCCGGAAAAATACCAGGAGGTTCTCTTTCAGTTCTTCTTTGGGGAAAACCTTGGACGCCAGCTCTATAAATGTGTTGTAGTCGCGAATCCAGACTTCGCGGTAACCCGAACCTGCATTGAACCCGGATTTCATAATTTCGAGCGCTTTGCTTTTTACTAAAGGGAAATATTCATTTTTTGAAATTTTTTCAGCCAGGTCCTTATTTCTCTGCATTGTACAGGAAATAGATAATGCGGAGTATAAAAGAATTAACATATATGCTCTCATAACCATTTTTTTGTGACGGATACTAATTTGAAAATTCATTATTGTCTGTTATTTGTTTTTTACCACAATCAAAAAGCCCTTTTTCGCCGGAAGAGTGATTTTATCAAGTGAAGCAAAACTGGCGCTTTGCTGAAACTCAGGAATCTCAGGCGCCGAAAATGTCAAGCCGGATGACAGGCCAAGTTTGCCGGCATCAAGTGTCAGATTTGTTTCTACATCCTTATCCGACCAGTTTGCAACGGCTATGATCACATCATCTTTCCCTTTATAAACAGAAGCTTTTATACTTGAATTGGAGCATTTTACAGGACAATCTTTCTCCCAGTAACCAAGCAGATTACGATCAGAAAAATGGTATTCATCAAAAAATTTCCATAGCTCTTTAGGTGGTTTAGGTGTCCATCCAGCCCGTGTGGTGATGCCGTAAACCATGCCCCTCCAGGGATTACCTCCTCCTTCGAGCATTTGCCCGGGCAGTCCAAATGGTATTCCTGAAATTTCAACCAGCCAATGATCGGGCAAACGATTGTAGTTCCGACCCTCGCCGATCCAGACTAAATCTACATAAGGCAACAAATCCATGTACAGATTCAGACAACTGGCAAAACCGGCCCATTTGCAGAAATGGTTCCAACTGTGCATATCGATCCTTCCTTCCGGACGATTGTTATCGATGAGCTTTCTGGCCCTCTGGATGGTAAAACGGTCGAGCGCAGAATCGTCGATATAGACCCCGTCAATCCCAATGTTTCGAACCATCCAATCCAATCCTGCAATGTAAAAATTATTTAACCGGCTATCTGGCGTTGTTATCACCGAAAGATCCAGTTCTCCTTTAAACCTGCCTTCTTTCACCGGATTGTACCAGGCCGGAATGTATCTTTCACGCAGGTTTCTAACCAACCATTCATTCGGCCCCTTGGGATGCAATGCTTCGGTTCGGGTAGCATTTCCAGGGCCCGGAAAAATCACTTCGCCGTTCAAACTGTACAGCGCCCAGAACTCCGGAAGGTTCTTTGTCAGTTCGCGGGTGGTATAATAAAATTTCATCCGCTTATTGGCCTGATGGGCCTTACTGACCAACTGTTTCAATTCAGGCACATTGGCATCGAGATACGGATAGTTAATAAACGGATAAATATCTTCGGCATGATGAACATTGATAATATTAGCCCCTGCCTTTTGTGCATCGGCAATCTTCACCGAAGTATTGGTCCCTCCGCCATGGTAATACCGGTCGTTGTATTTGTTGTCCCGCCTAATCAGCTTCAAAGGAGTAATCAGCAACTCAAAATTGTAGTTCAATGTCTCCCCGGCTTTTAATTCCCTGGCGCCCGAATAGGCATTCACCAGCACCTCATTCCCTTTTTCATCGACATTTACTCCGCCTTTTCCTTCATTTCCCCACGAGGGTGGCATTTTCAGCGGTCCAAATTCGTAATAGATATTTACCAACGGACGGGTATAATTTTCAGCCTTCCATTTGATGCGCATTCCGCCATTCACTGCCCCCAGCCAAAGCATATCCTGATTTTTCGAAACATCCCAATTCCATTTCCACCCAGGCATACGGGTTCCGCCTTCATGGTTCAGCCCCATCATGTATTCGGCTTTCTCTTTTTCAAAAGGTATTTCCAGCCGGATATCCTTAACTTTCTCAGGAGTTTTGGCTGTTAGCTTCAGGTGATAATCTACAAAACCGTCGAATTCCATTTGTCCCGAACATTCCAGATCAAACTCAGGAGAAGTATTCACTACTTTCCAGTTTACTTTTGATGGCGTCTGACCATCAAAAATAAGTTTGCCCGGTTTTAAACGAATCATTTCCCCGTTTTCTTTTTCAACCACAAACCTGAAAGGCTGACTGATAATAGGTTTTCCTGACGCTGACAGTTGCTCATTCGATCCATCGAAAAAACTGGTAACCGACGAGGGCAATCCGTTTTCACCTACGACAAGTGTCCGGCCTAAAATTCGGATCAGGTTTCCTTCTCTCTGAACCGGCAAGTATCCTTTAGTGATTTCATCGTCAATCCCTACGGTAGAATTCAGCCAATTCAGGCGCGCTAAACCTGCACCCTGATCGTATCCGTGATTGGCTATTTTTTCGCCTGAAACATTTAACTGGAGAGAGATATTTTGTTTTTCCCCATTGCATAAAACAGATACAAAACCAGAATATTCTCCGGCCGCAACATCTGCTAGATCAACGCCTATCCATAAAGGCTGTAACCTTCCGGCAGGAATATTGACTTCCTTTAAGAAATTGTTTCCTTTAAAATCGACTCCCCCGTAGTTAAAACAGGTCATTGCCGATGGTTGTATGGCTGTTTTGTTTGATGCTCCGAGTGGCGAAAATTTGATTTTGACATTTTTCAGATCTGCTTTTATAGCCAATACACCAACCTGGTAAATAAATTTTTCACCGGGCCGTGCATTCATCACAAATACTTTTGACTGGAGAACATCTTTGATTTTTTCGTCGGGAATAGAATCATACCATCTCAGTGGTTTTTCCCTACTTTCAGGATAGGCCAGGAATATCTTATTCTTAAGCTGGAGCCCATACTTTTCTGAAATTTTGTTAGCCGAAACATAATTCTCTGATTCAGCAAGCATTGATACTGAAAAGAATACAACAAAAGTTAATAATTGCTTTATTTTACTTGTCATAGTATTTAAATTTTATTTGTATTTCCGAAAACAAACCATTCCAAATTCATATTATTAATTAATGTAAATACATCAATTACAATAAATTAACAAATATTTGTAATTATTTTTTTGATTGAAATAATTAATTATCCAATAGTTATTTCACCGGTTTCAATTCAATGGTTTCATTTTCAGAAGTGTTGAATTTAAGTTGTTCTCCTTCCAATTGTTCGCCTTTTTTACCGTTTCTGAAAATCAGTACCGATTTTTTGTTCCACGGATTTTGAAAGGTACACGTCTTTCCTGCTGAGCTTATAATTTTTACACCGCTCACCACGCCCGACTTTCTTTCGGCAGAAACAAGAAAAGCGCCCCATGTGCGGAGGTTGGTAAATTTCGCATCAAAGGCAGAAGGATAGCCCTGAAACAAACGGATAATATTATCGACGCTCATGCAAAGCATTTCGTCTATTGCATTTGTTACCGTACAACTGTTTTCGATACCGTGCGGATTGTTTTTCTGAAAGCCGTTCGGATAGGTCCTTTGACTGTATTTTCGGATTTCTTCCACAACTTTTTCCGGATTGTATCCTATACGAATGGCAGCCATATAAAAACTGCTGGTTGTATTCATATCCTTCCAGCGCTGCATGTCATCAATGGTGTTTCGGGCAATTTCTAACAAAGTTGGATTACTTGACAGGGTGATGCCATTTGACGGATAAATATGCTGAATTCCAAGTCCGTTATCATTCCACCAGCTTACTCCTTCTTCGGTATATCGGAAAACTTGTCGTCCGTTTCGTTCCTGCACCGGATACTCACTTAATCGAGCCAGCATATCTTTCCACTTCGGCAATTTTGATTCATCTTTCTTTAATTCTGAACTTAGGTCGATAATCAGATTTAAGGCGTTTCTCAAGAGTCCAAGCGTAAGAATCGGATTTTTGTTCTTACCTGAACCTTCGTGAATGGCATCGCCATAAATGACATAGCGATTGTTTTCAAGTTTCAGGTAATCTTCCCAAAAGGCAACCACGTCCGAAATGTATGGATAGATTTTTTCTCCGTACTTTTTGTTGTATGTACAACGCCAGTATTGTGCCATATTCACCAAACCATATAAAGCGTTGGAACGTTGCCCGAAGAACAATCCGCCTTTCTCGATGCTTCCATGTTTTAGATATCCTTCGTTGGGGAAGTTGCGCGTAACCTCAATTCCGAGCGGACCAATACCTACCGGAAATAAAATGCCGCCGGTTTGGGTAACTTCCTTAGTGTACCATTTTCCTCTTGGAATAAAATCGATTAACGGCGCATCGTGGGGAGTGGCTTGCTCCAGATGATTGGCTGAAGCCAGTGCGTAGAACGGCGCCTGAAAATTATAGTTCAGGTGATAGTCGCCATTCCATCCCGGTTTATCGTTACTTATCCAGCCAAAGATTGCGGGAGGAAAAATGGTGTCGCGACTGCATGCTCCCATGGTGTAGAGTACCTGATACCAAGCTTTTTCGAGCAAGGTGTCGGTAAGTGTGACTGTTGATTTATTCCAGTAGTTTTGCCACCAATTTTCGTGGTTTTTTTTCAATTTTTTAATCTGCGAAGATCGTATGCCAGCTAATCGGCTCTGAACTTCGTCCAAAGGATTTTCTTTCTTAAATTTACTTTCAATCGCAATAACGATATAGAAATCTTCGCCCTCTTTTAACGTTTGTTTTGATTTTCCGATTGTTTTGAAAGCCATAGAAATCGTTGTCGGAATATCAACCTCATCAATAAACGAACGGGTTAACCATGAATTTGGTGCATCGCCTTGCTCCACCTTGGCGTGGGTGTTTTCGGGGGTATTAAATTTATACTGAAAGTTGATATTTCCCTTTTGTGCCTGAATGCGAATAACCATCGTATTATCGGTAGCCGAAATCCATGAGCTTATTTTGGCTTGAAGTTGGGTATTTTTAAGCTTGCAGGTGGTTAATCCGTCGCCCAGACTTTGCTCAGCAGAAAAATCCTGCGTTGAAAATCCATTGATGGAAATGTCGAAAAATCCCGCCATTCGTGGTCCGGATAATCCGTCGCCCTGCGATTTCAGACGCCAGAAATCGTTTTTTGATAAATAAAATCTCAGTATCTGACCGTCGAAACCGAGGCTTGAAAGCATATCTCCGTTTCCCATCAAGGGTGCATCAACCGAAACATTCGAAGGAATACGTGCCGGTGCGCTTGTCCAGATATTTTTGTATCGGGGAAAAGATTTCTCAACAATTGAACCCGATAGTCTGTTTTGCCCTCTTGCATTGAATGCTAAAATATTCAGAATCAAAACAGAATAAAATAATAGTTTCATATTTTTAACTTACAAATTGATTTAAATGTTTAAATGGAACTCATCATCAAATGATCGAACGTCGGACGAACCCATTCGTTCAATCTTTCCGGTCTGAACGTTACTTCCGCTTACCACCCGGGAGTTCCTGTCTCCAGAGTATGCTGAAAACGACATAATCACCGCCAGCAATGCCAGCAGTTCAAATTGTAGGGTCAATTGCTTCATTTATTACCAATTACAGAGTAGATATAATAAAATCACCTATAGTTGTCGTTCCTTGTAAAGGTGCTTCAATGTTAAAAAACTACTGAAATCTGATTCTAGCTCATAAGCAGAAAACTAGTTCAATGAATTTACTTTTGTCTCATAAACCTTCAGTACAGGTTCATATTTTTGAGCAATTTTTCTAACAACATTGATTACATTTTCACTTGGAACAGTTAAATATTTTTCGTGACTCTGTGCCCAGTTTCTCTCAAAATCTGCCAGATTCTTAAGAAACAGTTCATTATTAAAGGTTTGCCCTTCGGCCAGCGAAGGATAAATGCTGTCGAAATACATTTTCCACCGTTTGGCATAATAACCTTTCATCAAACCGTTCCACTGACGACAGGAATAATCGGTTAAATTCGATCCCGGCTGATCAGTCCAGGTGGTAACCAACAAACGGGCTTGGTATTCAAAGAGATTTTTCTCTTCCGGAGTCTTTCCCCAACGCCGGGCATCGCTGATCCAACTTCCAAGCAGAAATTCTTTTCTCGTTGCAAGTAAATCATCCATGTCGTTGATCAATCCAAGAAATAATCCTGTTGATTTACGAAATGTTGCAGTGTCTTTTGTTTTTATCGAAGTTTGTATTTCATCATAAACAGGACGGGCTAAATCTCCCAATAATTGCCTTGTAAAATCGACCAAATCATACAGATAGCCATCCGAGGCAGCACATTCAGGTGCGGCAGCCTGTAAATTTATTACTGCTTCCGACAGTTTTAATATATTATGACTTTGTCTGGTACTGCTCCAGGTCCGGGCTTTTTCGTCGCGTAAAGGACGAGCTTCGATTATCGAATTTTCAGGTGTTTGATTATTGGCGTTGTAAGGAATATTGTATATCGAAGCCACTATCCCTTCCCATGCTTCATTGACTTTTGCCGATGAAGTACCGTACCGCCGGTGCAGGTACTGAGGTATCCATGATTTCAGGTCAACCGAATCTTCCCTCCAGGCAAACTCAGGAAATAACTCCCAAACTACCGGCGAGTTATAGAGCCCTTCAGGTGCAATCCCCAACCCCACTAACTTACCTTTGTCTTTATTGTTCATGGTTTTTGGAAAAACAGAAGCCAGATGGGAAAGTTGGGACGAAAGCTCGGTATTCCCTCCAAAATTGTGCACCATGCACCAAATCCACGACTTGCCGTTAAATGCCCCTTTTTTCCAATAGGGGGCGCTTTCTGCCCATAAATCTAATGCGATAACGCTATCAGCCGGGATGTCGCGTAAAAGTTTGGCATTGTCTGACTGCCAGCACATTTTTATCCAAATTGCTTCCGGATCGTGCATTTTCATGGCTTTGTATGTACGGTTGCCCACATCGGTAATATCTAATCCTTTTGAATTTCCTCCCTCGTGAAAAGGGTCTGCGGTGTAAAAATGTGTCTTGCCAAACAACTTTTCCTGTTCCTTCAGAAATGTCGCCGAGATTTTATTAAAAAGGGGATCGGTTGGCGAGAGCATGTTCTGGCGTTTTAACCCTCCGGCCCACGTCCCCTGGGTCAGTACCACCGCATTGGGAAAACGTTTTTCGAAACCGGGAGGTAAAATGCCGTAATAACCCTGAAGCACAACATTCATCCCAAATGCCTTAGTCCGGTTGATCATTTTTTTTGCCAGTTCAATGTGTTGCGAAACCCAATTTGGGGGCAGTTCTCCGTCAAAACTTTCCATGTTTTGCATAAAGAACCAGGGCAAATGAGCGGCGCTTCCCAACCATTGCCGAATTTCTTTTTCCGTGTATCCGTATTGGGTGAATGTTTTTATCCAAACAGCTTCCTGGCCGGTAATAATCAGGGGCAGGTTAAAGCCGTTCATCGCCATCCAGTCAATTCCCTTTTCCCATTGCTCCCAATTCCACCAGGGCATGGAGTAGCCAAACGTACAATAGTTGTATAGGTAACGATAGGGAACGGTGGCAACAATTCTTATTTTGCCGGAAGGCAATGGCAATTTAGCCGGAAGGTTAAGCTGGGCACCCCACTCCGAATAATCGCAGTTGGCCGTGTATTTCAGGTACCAGTTGAATGCCGATGCCAACGAAACCCCATTGTTTCCCCTCAAAACAACCTTGTCGCCCCGGGCATCAATTTCAAATACATCGTTGCCATTCTCCTGAGGAATTAATTCGCAGACAAACTGGGTAGGTGGACGTTGAATAACTCGGGATATTAAGTTATTGATTTCTGTTATTGTTTGAGCATGGATGAAGATTTTCTTGTCAGTCGAATTTGCAAAAGAAAGTACTGAATGACAAAAAATTATCAGGATAAAATATCTTTTATTCATTTTGTCTGATTAAGTGTCTGTGTTTAGCGTTACCTGAAGCTTCGCGCTGTTTCGATCATCATTTTCAGGTTTTCTGACGGAGTAGTTGGCGGAATCGCGCATCCCGCATTTAAAATAAAGCGGTTCGATTTGTTGTAGAATTCAAGCAATTCCAATGTTTTTGTCCGCACAAGTTCCGGCGTACCCAGCGCAAGCACTCCGCTTGGGTCAATATTCCCAATCAGGGTTGTCTGATCGTTAAACGTATTCAGTATCGCCTTAACGTCGGTTTTATAATCGAGTTCCAAAGCATCGGCACCTGATTGCAACATCTGGCCCAGGATAAATTCCGTATTACCGCAAATATGAAGGGTGTAAGAAAGTCCTTTGGCATGAGCTGCTTCAACCACTTTTCGTTCGTAGGGCAAGGCATATTGAGCATACATCTCAGGCGAAATCATTTCGGGACCGGCGGGACTATCGCCATTCGAAACCATATCGCAGCCGGTTTGGGAAATCAGGTTGATAAACTGGGTGGTAGCATCGGTGCAATATTCAAGCAGGGTTACGAGCTGATCGTCGTTGCCCATCATCAGGTCGAGCATCCAGTTTTGTGCTCCCCGCATCATACTTGCCAATGAAAAAGGCGCCTGGTCACAGTTACCCCTTATGTATATCTCATTTTTATAATAATCTTTGAGTATCCTGACAGCTTCAAGCCATATTTGGATATACTTGTAATTTTCAATATTGATTGGCTTAAGGTTTAATACATCTTCGAGATTATTCAGGTTTCCGATATGAGTACGAGCAGGATCATTCACCGGAAAATCGACCGGCACACCTACCGCCCCGGCCAGGGTAACCGTATCAATATCTACCAAAATGCCGTCAAACTGATATTTTTCGATTGAAGCGATAAAACACTCCGCAATCAGTTTGGGATTATTGCGGTATTGCTCCATTGTAATTCCATACTCCTTGGCCGCCATCATAAAATTATGGAGCATGACAGGGGTTTTATCCGGTTTTTTACCAGCTAATGCTGCAACTATTCTTTCGTGTCCATTCATAATTTTTACAGATTTTAAAATCTTTATTATTTTACATATTTACCTTTTCAATAGTCCCGTTTAAACGACTCTCTTCGGCTTTAAAGCCCATCAGGTGGCTGGCCATTGAAACTTTTATCGTGGACGAGAGCAAGCCGGGGTTTTTAAAACTGACAGCCCTGACAAAATCGCGTACCAGGCCGTGATCGCCGCCACCATGCCCCGAAGAACTTTTTGCAGCTACTGACGAGTCCCAAACCTCTTGTTTTTCAGAAGCAAAATTGTTGATTGTAATTGTATTTTCATCGCCTGTCAGATCTCCTTTCGTCCCGAAGATACGCGTCCGTCGTCCGGCATAAGAGGTCATTGCTTCCATCGAAAACGATGCCGTGATGTTTCCCTCAAATTCGAAATTTGTCACCTGATGGTCAACAACATCATTGTCGCAATGATAGACGCAACGCCCGTATGGCCCGTTTTTCAATTCGCGAAGGATGGTCTGTTCGTTCACCTCTTCGAGGTTAAGATGGACAAGCCACGTCCTCTTTTCAAGGTAAATCTTCTTTGCAGAATAGGGACATTCCCTCTCAACTTTGCAACCATCCGTGCATCGTAAAGCCGAGCCCTCCGGGGCATTCTCTTTTCTGAAAAGGGTAAGTGAACCGAATGATGAAACGCGCGTGCAGGCTTTGTCTACAATCCACCGAAGGATATCGGTGTCGTGGCATGATTTCGAAAGAATCATGGGGTTCGATTTTTTTGAATTGGCCCAATTGCCTCTTACAAACGAGTGAGACATGTGGATATGTTCTACCGGCTCAAGGTGCTGGATACTTACAATTTCCCCTATCCGCCCCGAGTGAACAAATTCCTTCATTTTTCTGAAGTAGTTGGTGTAGCGCAGCACGTGGCAAACGGCTACGATCGATCCATTCTTTTCAGCCAGGCTGAGGATATCGTTGCACTGCCCCCAGCTTTGGGCAATCACTTTTTCGAGCAAAAGGTCGTAACCCATTTTCAATCCGGCCATTGCAGGACCGTAATGAAGTTCATCGGGTGTGGTTATAAACAGTGCATCGGCAAATTTAGGCATGCTGAAAATATGTTCCCAGGTTACAAACTGGTTTTCCGGTGGAATATTAAACGCTTTCGATATCCGATCCCTCCGGTAGGGAATAGGTTCGGCTACACCGACAACCTTTAGTTCATCGGGAAATTTCAAGCCATATGAGCTATATGCCCCCCATCCTCGGTTCCCTGCCCCGACAACAATTACAGTAACCGGTTTGGCTGGCTTTTTATCATCGTAATCCTCAGGCATTGGAAGTATGCCGGCCTGATTGGCAGCTGATGATTCCAGCCCCGAAA
>JBBIUJ010000023.1:0-22823 GCA_037440345.1 Prolixibacter sp. | reverse complement strand
AAAAGCCTATCCGTCTGGCCGTAGCCGGCATGACCCATGGCCATATCCCCCTTATTCTGGGCAGGGCCGACAAAGGGGATTTTGAATTGGTAGGGGTTTACGAGCCGAACCAGGAGTTGGTTGCCAATCTGGCAAAAAGGTTTAAGTTCTCAGTAAAATTGGCTTACAAAAATTTGGAAGAGATGCTCGACAAGGTGAAACCCGATGCAGTAGTGGCGTTCGGACCCACTTTTGATCATCTCGCGGTGGTGGAGGCATGCGCCCCCAGGGGGATCCATGTGATGGTGGAAAAACCATTGGCGGTGAACATGAAGCATGCCGGCAGGATGGCAGAGCTGGCCCGGAAATACAAGATCCACCTGTTAACCGATTTTGAGACATCGTGGTACCCCTCAACGGCCCAATCTTTTAAAATGGTCAATGAGGAAAAATTTGTCGGCATGCTTAGAAAAGTGGTGATCCACGATGGCCACCAGGGCCCGAAGGAGATTGGATGCGATCCTGTTTTCCTGAATTGGCTTACCGACCCGATCTTGAACGGGGGAGGGGCCATCACCGATTTTGGTTGCTATGGAGCCAACCTGATGACCGCCCTTACCAACGGTGAGCAACCGGTTTCCGTGACCGCCGTTACCCGCCATTTCAAACCGGATGGCTACCCAAAAGTGGATGATGAAGCGACCATCATCGTCTCGTACCCGGGATCGCAGTGCATTATCCAGGCCTCCTGGAACTGGCCGTTCAGCAGGAAAGACATGGAAATTTACGGCGATGAGGGGTATATTCTGTCATTGAACGGCAAGGAGATGCGTACCAGGGGCAAGGCGATGGATGCAGAAAAGGCTTTGACTGTTACTGCCAAAGAGGTAGCTGTTTATGAGGATCCGTTCTGCTATTTCGCGGATGTCATTTGGGGCAAAATCACTGAACCTAAGTATGGTCTCTACTCACTCGAAAACAACCTGCTGGTTGTACAAATTCTCGATGCAGCCCGGGCATCGGCGAAGAGCGGCAGAAGCGTTTCGATAAAATAAGATATTACACAGAGAATAATTGTCTATTAATCGAAAACATAGGTATTATAGAAATTTCTGCACTTATATGTTTTCATAAGAGAAACCCCTGAGCTACACAACGTGTCCCGATACTTCGGGAGAGTTGGAAAATCGCTGGCGATTTTTCTCTCAGTGTGACTCGTTGTTTCCTCAAGCGTATTTTAACCAAAGCGAGAATTTCAAAGCCAATTTTAGTTTAATTATGGCGTAATAAATTCTCTGTGTAAGAAATTTAAACAGCTTCTAAGTGACTGTTTAAATTTTGAAAATTAATATACCGGAGGTATAATATGTGGGTAGAAAGTAAATGCTTGATGGACCATTTCGTCCCGGACGGGACGAGACAATCACAATCTGTCAATTTTCTACCCACATAAAATCCCTAACGGGATTAAAAAATTAAATTTAAACAGATTCCAAGATTATTTCAGGACCTTCAGAATGATTTCATCCAGCGATCGTTTTGGCACATGGTGCACCTGGTTTTCGTCGCGCCAGTATTTAATTTCGCCATCTTTCATCTCTTCAAGTACCACTACTTCCCTGGGTTTACCAAGCGCAAGCAACTGAATGATCTCGTATTGATCAGAAAGGTCCAATATTTGACTAAGCTTCTTTCTGTTGATCGACCTGATGATGCAACCCCCAAAGCCCTCTTCTACGGCGCCAAGCAAAATGCTTTGGGAGGCGATTCCATCGTCGCACATAAAATTGTCTGCAATCTGGGTATCGAGCAGAAGGATGATGTAAGCCGATGGCCGTTCCCCCTCCTGCGGACCCGGCCACTCTTTCAGATAGCCTGCCCAGGCCAACTGTTCAAAGATCCGGGCGTTGGATGTTTCGTCTGTGCTCAGAATATATTTTATGCACTGTGCATTGCGTGCGGATGCTGAATTGCGCGCAAGGTCAACCCATTCGCGCAACATTTCGTCAGTTATTCTTTCTGATTGGAAAAAACGTCTGTAACTACGGTTTTTGAGGATAAGGTCTTTCAGCATGATGTCTATTTTTTGATCGTGTACTTTGTGTATTCCTTTGAGACCTTTGTGGTAAAATTTTAAAACTACACCACGACACAAAGGATAACACAAAGAATTTTGTAATTGAAGTAACTGGAAGGGAATGATGAACCATTCTAGTTATCTTGGTTTGCTGTTTGATAATATGTTTTCACAATTTCTTCCAGAACCCAACTGGTGCGTGCAGCGGAATATCCGGTACTTACACATTTCCCTTCACCGCGTAAATCGTCAACCACTTGTTGTATAAGGAAACGGGATATATTTTCCGGATTTTGGAAACTAAGGTATTTCAATCCGTCGGAGGTTAGCAACTGTACATCCACATACTTGAAGCAGGAGAAGGTTACTTTTCCCTTTGTGCCGGAGATTTCGATAACATCCTCTTCCACCTCCGGACTAACGACGAAACACCAGCTTCCGGTTCCGGTTACTCCAGATTCGAATGAAAAGGCAGCAGAAACCGTATCTTCGGCTTTGTAAAATCCCGCCAGATTTTTGGCAATGCCCCTGACTTCGGCGACTGGCCCAAATAGAAAATCAAGGAAATCGAACTGATGAGAGGCCAGATCGTAAAAGTGACCGGCGCCTGCAATGTCCGGATCGGTATGCCATGTCTGCTTATCAGGGAATTGGTCTTTCTCACCATATGCCATGTGCAGGCGAATATTTACCGTCAGCGGTTTTCCCAGGAGGCCATTCTCAACCAGCTCCTTTACTTTCAAAAAGGCAGGTAGCGACCGGCGGTAATAGGCCACGAAAAGTGGCATCCCCGTCTCTTCTGATACCCGAAGCATCTCCCTGCACTCCTGATGGTTGCGGGCCATTGGTTTTTCAACATAGACGGGTTTTCCGGCTCTCATGACTGTGATGGCATAGGAGGCATGAGTATCAGGAGGCGTAGCGACATAAACCGCATTAACCTCAGGATCATTGATCAATTGGGCGGCATCGGAGTACCATTTGGCAACGCCATGCCGCCTGGCATAATCAGCGGCTTTTTGTCCATCCCTGCGCATCACTGCTACGAGTCTGGAATGTTCTATTTTGCTGAAAGCCGGACCGCTTTTCAACTCGGTCACATTGCCGCAACCGATGATTCCCCAATCTATTTTCTGCATGGATTTTTTACACAAGATGAATACAACTATTTTTTGAAATACTTTTGAATTAACTCCACCAATGCGGAAATGTTAATGGGTTTTGAGATGTAGTCGTTACAGCCTACTTCAATTGCCCTATTTCTGTCTCCTTCAGTTCCGAAGGCTGTCTGTGCAATGATCACCACTTTTTGGTTAAACTGACGAATTTGCCTGGTTGCTTCATAGCCATCCATTTCGGGCATTTTAATGTCCATAAAAACCAGGTCGATGTCAGGATTTTCCCGGCAAATTTCAACCGCCTCTGCACCTGTGGAAGCCACCAAAGTACGGTTACTAAAAGTGTTGGTAACAATTCTCATCAATACTTCTGAATTCTCATTGTCTTCGGCGATCAAAATCTTTAGATTCTCTATCGTATCTCTCTCATTATCGGAAAGATCAATCTGATGTGAAACTGTTCTGGAAGGAATGGTCAGGTAGAAGGAAGTGCCGGAACCTTCAACACTTTCGACCCATATTTCGCCACCATGTCTATCAACGAATTCCTTACAAAGTAGCAAGCCCAATCCAGTACTTAGTTCGCCATCCGTGCCCGGACGACTGTTGTTAACATTCAGTCGGAAAAGGTTAGCTGTCATGGTGCTGTTCATGCCAATACCAGTATCTTTAACAACAATGACGGAGGTGTTATTTTCAGTAAAGTATGAAGAGACACTCAACATACCACCTTTGGGAGTAAATTTAACGGCATTCGAAATAAGGTTACGGACTATTGATTGGAGCATGTTGGAGTCGGCATATACATACTGATTTACAGGTAATTGTGTGGTAACCCGGATCGCTTTTTTCCGGATGGTGTCTTCCAATGCCTTGATTGATTCAGAGATTAATTCCTGCAAATTTATTTCTACCGGATCAAAAACAATTTGCCCTTGTTGCATTCGGGCCCAAACAAGTAAATTCTCGAGCAGACTAAATAGATTTCTGGATGAATTGTACAAATCGCGGTTCATCTCTTTTTGCTCTTTAGCAGAAATTTCAAATGAATCGTCAGCCAACAGTTCGGTCAATGACATGAAACCTCCGAGCGGACCGCGAAGGTCGTGGGCGATAATGGAGAAAAATTTGTCTTTGGTAGCTATCAATTCCTGAAGCTTTTTGCTTTGTTCGAGGAGGGTCCTGCTTTGCTGGTATAGCTTAAGGTGTGTTTTTACCCTCGCGATGACCTCTTCCGCTCTAAAAGGTTTGGTTATAAAATCAACTCCACCAGCTTTCAAAGCATTGACAATATCGTTCGTATCGTTCAAAGCACTGATAAAAATGACTGGAACATCAGCCAGTTTTTGGTCATCTTTTAGTCGTCTGCAAACTTCAAATCCATCCATATCTGGCATCATGACGTCAAGCAGAATAAGATCCGGCTTCTCTTTTTCAGCAGCCTGCAAAGCCAGAGTTCCACTAGGAACAGGCCGAACTTTGTAGCCCTCTTTTTTAAGGATAAATCCCAAAATTTTCAGGTTGGCGGCTACGTCATCTACAATTAGTATGTTACCAAAATCTTCGTTCATTTGATGATATTTTTTTTTCATTTACCAAATGGAATACCTATCCGCCAGTTGGCGGATTCGTTTGGTGTGAATATTTCCTCATGGGTATTTCATCCTTTTTTCTCCTTAACGTGTAAAATCTCCTGCAACTGATCGTAGTCGTAATCCGTGGCCAGATTCAGGAGGAGCTTTGAAAGTTCAGAATTGTTAGCTTCGATAGTATTAATCAGTTGGACCAAAAGATCCAAATCGGCTACATCAAGGGCATTCTGCATTTTCAACAACAAATTATTGGGTAATTTTTTAATAGCCAGGGCAATAGCAGTAATGTCATGGTTATAGTTGGTTGGTTCAATTTCAGTTTCATTCTCGTAAATGTAGTTAATCCCGAGTATCTTCCCAATTGTGCTAAACAGATCGTTTTCCCTAAACGGCTTGCGGATATATCCCTGCATTCCCAACTCCTTTATCTTCCTCAACTCGTCTTCAAAAGTGCTGGCTGTTAGTGCAACTATTGGCGTTTTCTGCCCTTTATCCGTTGATTTGATCCGACGGGTAGCCTCGTAGCCATCCATAATGGGCATACGCATATCCATTAGAATGAGGTGAGGATTCCACGACTCGAATTTTTCGATGGCATCTACACCATTAATGGCTTCCTTGGTTTCAAATCCAACCAATTTGAGCAGATCGGAAGCAACTTTCAGGTTATCGTCCTTATCGTCAACGACCAGGATCCGATAGGTAGTATCACTGCTTTCCATCCCAATTACTCCTTGTGGTGAACTTTTTTCAATTGCATTCGGGTTTCCATCCTTTACCTCAATCTGGAAAGTAAAAACCGATCCCTTCCCAACCTCACTGGTAACGGTGATATCACCTCCCATCAAAACGGCCAATTCTCGGCTTAACGCAAGCCCCAGTCCTGTGCCACTTCCTTTGCTGATGCCTGAACTTGTTTGTTCAAAGTGTTTAAAAAGTTTATCCCTCTCCTCCATTGGAATTCCTGGTCCCGAATCCTGGACTTCAACAACCAGGATTTTTTTATTGTCTCCGATCATATCGATGCGCACTCGAACCGCGATACCCCCTTCCTCAGTGAATTTGAGCGCATTCCCGATAAGATTGACAAAAATCTGACGTAATTTACCTTCATCTACAACGATATACTGAAGCAGATCGTCTTTCTTCTCGAAAAGAAATTGCAGGTTTTTGGATCGCGTACGTTCGAGGAATATCATTTGAATATCATCCAATAACGCGAAAAGATCAATATCTGTGGGATTTAAAACGACCCGGCCGGCCTCAATCTTCGACAATTCAAGAATGTCGTTGATAAGCGACAAAAGATGTTCGCCAGCGTGGATAATTGAGATATTGTACTCCTTTTGCGAGTCGGTCAACATCTTGTCGCGGTTCATCAATTGTGAAAATCCAATGATGGCATTGAGCGGGGTTCGAATCTCATGGGACATATTGGCCAGAAATATGCTCTTGAATTTGTTCGCCATCTCGGCTTCCTGCTTGGCTTTGACAAGAGCCTGCTCGATTTTCTTTTGATCGGTAATATCCCGAAGCACCCCAACGGCATGCCATTTGTTGTTGATTTGGATTGCAGAAAGGGAAAGTTGAACGGAAATTTCGTTTCCGTCTTTTCTTCGGGCTTCCAGATCCAGGGTTTTGCCAACAGCAGCCCCTTGTCCGGTTAACTGAAAAGTGGGAAATGCAATGTAATGCGCCTGTTGAAAACGCTGCGGTACGATGAATTCGTGCAAATACATACCCATTGCCTCGGATCTGGTATACCCAAGTATGCGCTCGGCAGCCGGGTTCCAATAGGAAACCAGGCCAGCAGCATCTATCATGATAATGGCATCGTGGGCTGAGTCAGTAATCGAGCGCAGGATATTTTCACTCTCACGAAGCACAGTTTCGGCTTGCTTGCGCTCAATGGCTATCGCTATTTTGCTGGCAGCCGTATAAAGAAATTGAATATCGCGTTTTGAATAGACATTCTCCTCTTCATAGTGTTGAAGGACTAAAACCCCAATTGTTTTTGAGGGCGTCTTCAATGGCACACCAATCCATGAGGGGGAGGGTGAACCAACTAACTCGATTATATTTTGCTCCTCGAGCTTTTGAGCTACCTCAGGTGTAAGTAACAATGGTTTTCCGGTGCGGTATACATAAGAGCTAGCGCTGTGCTTCATAGCCAGTGGTTCAGGCATGGGATCCAACTGATCGACAAAATAGGGGAAACTAAAGAGGCCGGTGTTCTCATCATAGATTGCTACAAAACAGTTCTCGGCATAAAGAAGTTTCTTTAGTGATTGATGAATTGACTTAAGAAATTCATTCAGGTTATCACTCTGCGACATACCTTGGGTCATCTCAAAGATTACCTGACGCTCAAGCTCCAGTTTCTTTTGTTCTGTTTTTTCTGAGGTGATCCCAATAAGCGCCAAGGGCCTCCCGCTATAATCCTTTATAATGGAAGTAGATACAAATACATAAAAATCAGTGCCATCTTTCTTGCGATTGAGTAATTCCCCCTGCCAACCCCCTTCAAGGGTTGAAGGAAGGATTACTTCAACAAGTTCGGCGTTATTGTCGGGTGAGCGAACCATGCTGATATCCTTTCCCAACAGTTCGTGCTCTTCGTATTGATAAGTTTTTAGAAAAGCCTTGTTGACAAAAATAATTTTGTTATCCATGTCGGTAATACTCACGCATTCGCTGATGCACCTAATTGCATGTGTGAGCAAATTGGCATTGTGAACAGATCCAGCCAAGGAATGGTACTGCTCCTGTAATTCCTTTAACTCTTTTGCGATTTCTTCGTTTGTTTTTGCTCTATTGTTCATTAGATGCTGTTTTCAGATCATTTCGGTAGATGGTGAATGTTACTGTCGGTGCAATAATTTTGATTTACGTACTTGGCATTTTTGGAAGATAGTTGGTAAAAACCAAAATTCACATTAGTGACAAAAGTATAAATGTATAGATAAATAACGCACTGCCTGCAAAAAAGTTGTTTCGATGAAGGTCTCTTTAAAGTTATAAATGCCTATTACAGGTATATTTTCAGGCAGTTTATAGAAATGTAGGGATTAGAAATTTATGTTCACCCCATTTTCCTTCATCAGGTTCCATGCTACGACAAAGCTCTTTTCATCATGGATGTTAACCTTATTTCTGCGAAGAATTTTACGTGCCAGTTTCTGTTCGGATGGTTCGAATTTGGAAAGAAGTGAACCCTTGCTAATCCTGATAAGTTGGTACCCCTTCCCTTTGTTATACAAATAGTAGTTGTAAGCTTCCTGGTAAGAGAGATTCTTCTCTTTTCCAACCTCCCCGTAGACAGGACAAGTCAGTAGAAGCACTTTTCTATTCACCAAAAGGGAAATATCCCCTTCGCTCAAAAGTTCGAAAAAACGATAACCTGGCAAAGTAGTCGTGGTATATTGTAACCTGAAGTGATGTTCTATCCCCATTTCGTCGGTCAGTGAAAATCCCTTCAGACTCATTTTATCTATCATAATCTGTGTTGAAATCTCTGAATTGTAATAGATTAACTCATCCTGGTAGCAACTGTACTTCAACTGTAGCGCTCCGATGATCGTCCCATCTGTCAATTCAATCTTGCCCGGAACGAACGACTCATTGAAAAAGGGTGTTCCCTGGTAAGTGGCATAGGGTATAAACCTCACCCCCTTAATTTTTTCACCATTCCAGTTTTTGGGCAACACTTCCTGCGCCTGGAGTACTGTAGCTGACAGCAAATTCAGGAGGATGAAAACAAAAAGTATTCGTCTTTCCATGTTACTTTACTTCAAAGAGTTGTTCTTTGTAAAAAATCGAACCATTTACACTTTTCCCGCTAAGAAATATCCTGTATTTACCTCTGATATCCGATGTCTGAAAATATATTTCCAGATTTTCTTCAGGTTTCATTGATGGTTTCCAAAGCAATACCTGGCGGAGGTCCGGCACTTTTGATGCGTGTTCCGGAGGAGCTGTCAATTCAGACGGAGGCTGAATTGCTTCAAAGCTGAGTTTGATCAGATCGTTAGACCCGTTAAGCCCTGAGCAATCCACGTTGGTTGTATAAATGGCAACCACTCCTGAAAAGCCAAGATCTCCAAAGTATCTTTCGCTCTGACAAATGTCAATTCTATCTATTTGTTTGGTACCCAGCTCTTTGATCACATTCAGGTCTGTAATCGGGATACCATTGAGTAAAACCAACGGCTGATCGTTAAAATATCTGTTCCGCTGGAAGTTGAAAAGTTGTAAGGATGGATTGCGGTTGTATGTTCTGAATTTCACCTGAGGGAGCAGTTCACGCGAAATCTCTTCAAAATTTGGGAGGTCGATAAACTGTTTTGGACGAACTACCCTGTTTGGTATGCCGTAAAAAAGACAATCATCCTGTTTGTGCGGTGGTAATGGTTGCATTGAGAGTTCGTTTAATCCAAAGATCTTGCTAAAATTCAATGACTCGACTTTTTTTGCCACGATTTTTCGAAATTCGGGCGAAAAAGTGTGACTTTCAGCGGGAGGCAATGAACCAAGAATGTTGTCGGAAGGGGTGAGTGAGATTTTCAGTAAACGTCTCTTCTCTTTGTCATTACATTGAAGCACAAGTGGTATCTTTCCGTAGCGATTGGTAAGCTGGAAATAGAAACGTCCATTAGCGCCTGTGGTGAAATATTTGAATACGGGCAATGAATCAGGAATGGTCATATAAACCAGTCCATTCTCAAAAGGTTTTTCTGTTTCCGCATCTGTGATGGTACCGGAGATAATGATTCCTTCATTGCCTGTCTCCCTGTAAAATTTAGGTTTTGCGCTGACGACAAAAGTCACAGGATGGTACTCAGGGGTAACCGGAGCGATTCCGACAAGCAGATTGCCTTCAATTTGAGACAGGAATTCAGGAGGAATTTGAATTGTTGTATGTCCTTCTTCCCTATTTTTATAGGCACTTGCAACCCCTTTGAATTGGAGTGAAGGGCATGCTGTTTCCACCTGTCGGCCATTGACAGCCTGCCTTGTAGATGCATTTGATTCAGTCAATCCAGTAAATCTGTTCGAGACAATAAGCTCCTTCACCGTTTGCGTAGGATTGGTTCTGGTAGTAGTACGCACAAGGTAACTTCCCGAACTTAAGCTATCCGCAAGATGAATGAACCCGTTGGCCTGGTGATTTGTCATCTCGAGATATACTGTTGACACCACATGACCTTTGCTATTGAATAGATCGATGTTTACGATCCCTGAAGGTTCGTCAACCGGAGCATATACCTTGATCAAAAGATTTTCGCCGCTCGTGTACAGATCACGGTCTGTAAAAAGCGCAAATCCCTCTTTGTACTGTGCTTTGCACAAAAAGGGGCCCAGGAGCAACAATACGGTCAATATTTTTTTTACCATACTTTCATAATCATTTGTTCCTTCCGTCCGGAATGATTGCATTTCCATTTTCAACAGGCTTCCGCGGACGGTGATCCATCTGCATATTTCATTCCAGGGGCTCCGCTTCGCTCCACCCCTGGCTACCAAAATTTCGCCACTACGCGGCTGGACTCCGGGTTTGCACGTAACCTTTCTCCGTTTCCCCGTTTCACCCTTTGACCCTTCCACAAGCTCCAGGGACAGGTGCTTTTTTCGTCATATCCGTCACGCCGTCTCCTCCGTCACCTCTTCGGCTACGCTCAGGGACGGGGACTCATCTTCCCATTTCCCGTCTTCTCCGCACTCCTATTCCCACCAATCGGGATGCAGATTAACCGATCTCCCGTTATCAGGGATAGCCGGATAACTGTTTACTTTCCTGATATCGGCCTTTACGGGCGGATTTATATCAGAAAACCTGATAAAATACCGGTGCTGCTGGTAGGAAGCCAGATCGAAAAATCCGAAAACGATTTTCGAAGCATCCGTAGTACAGGTAATGTTCCCGTAAATCTGCGTTTGAACCGGATCAAACAGGCTGCCGTTGGCTGAGAATTGGCTGTTTAGCTTATCATGATAATCAAAGGAGCTTCGTGAAGTTCCGTATTCATCCAGGATCAGCAGCCAACCTGCTACACTGGCGCCGGTTTGGATAAGATCTGTGGTATTGTAAGGAAGCAACATCAGGGGTTGTTTCTCTATGAAGCTTGTTTGACTGAATTGCTTGGGACCGGCTATGTTGTAGGTATTGCTGTTATTCAACGATTGCCATCCGTAAACGGTTGGTGCCATGGGTGTATTGGGAGCCACATAGATCCATTCCAAAACCGTTCTTGCAACGAATCTGTAATTTGCCAGTGTGGAGGTGACCGGTGCATCCACATAAAGCTCCTGACCAATCACCGTAACAGCCACTGGCACACCGCTGCTATTGGATTGATATGTTTTCCTTTCAACGCGTTCAGCATAAAAATTGCTGATCGTTGGAACCGGGAGCATGGTGACTCTGTCCGATTCATAGGTGTCTCCGTTTAGCCGGATTTGAAGTTTATAGCTCTGTCCGACTACCGGACTTTTTGTGAAGATAAAATTTCCCGAACCGTTTTCTGTACCCTGCAGGTTGTTGCCGCGGGTATCGAACAAATTTACCACTGCGCCTGTTACTGCCGCAGGGGCATTCACATCGTAAAAACTGGTTGACCTGGTCAGACGGACATAGCTTTGCGACAGATTGTTGGTTACCAAGGCATCGACCATCAACACTCCTCCCGCATCCTTCATGGAGGGGAAATAGACCTCTTCACATGAGATGAAGAAAACTGAGATCGTCAGGATATATATCGTCTTTTTTAGCATCAGAATTTAAAATTGTAGGTAAGAGATGGTACCGGAACGCCAATGATCGACAATTTATAAATAGCGTATTGAGTTTTATTTTTATCCATACTTTGAAGGGAGGCATCTTTGCGGTAAAACACAGAATAGGGGTTTTTGCGTCCGTAAAGATTGTAAACAGAGAAGGTCCAGCTTCCTTTCCAGGTCCGTTTTCTACGCAGGTTTTCATCCCGGGTGATGGCCACATCCATCCGGTGGTATGGAGGCATCCTGTAACTGTTTCTGTCTGAATAATAGACAACCTGATTCCCCTGAAACAGGTACTTCTGTTCAGGAAGGGTGATAGGCCTGCCCGATGAAAAGACAAAATTTCCGGAGAATCTCCATCTCCTGCTGATTTTGTAATTGGTTACAATGGAAAGATCATGTGGTTTGTCGTAAATGGAAGGATAGTGCTCTTCCGATCTAATTTTCTCCTCACGGAACTGATTGTTGGCTTTTTGAAAGGTACGCGAAAAGGTGTAACTGATCCAGCCGTTCAAAGATCCGGTACTCTTTTTGGCCATCAATTCCAAACCATAAGAATAGCCTTGTGCTGCAATATAGTCAGTTTCAAGATGGGGATTCATCAGGAGCAGCGCTCCATTTTTGTATTCGGGTAAGTTCTGAAGTTTTTTGTAGTATGCTTCGGCCGAAAACTCGAAATTCCCTTTTGCTGGACTTTTAAAAAAGCCAAAAGCGATCTGGTCATTGATCAGTGGAGCAAGGTAAGTGCCTGCGGATTTCCAGTAATCAGCCGGCGAAATGACGGCAGAATTGGAAATTTGACTGATAAACTGATGGGTCCTCTGATAGTTCAACCGAAGGGAACCTCCGTTGCTGAGCTGGATTTTCAATGCGAGCCGTGGCTCAGGAGCCTGGTAGGATTTGATGATCTCTCCTGACTTGAACAAGGTGGAGTCTGTTATCGACCGTGTACTTTTGGACACTCCGGAGTCATATGAATAGAAACTGCCAGGACCATAATTGAAAAACCCGGTGTACCGAAATCCAACACTCATAGAAAACTTTTCCGATATGTCAATGTTGTCATCAGCGAAAAGCGCTATCTCTGCCGATTGCTCTTTTTGCATCTCGGATTTTATTATATTGGTTTTGACTTGCGTAGGAAAGATTTGGCCGGGATTGATCCGGTAGCTGATTGCCTGAAACCCGGCGCTGATGTGCTGCTTTTCGTTGGGATAAAAGAGAAGGTTGTATTTTAGGCTACCGTATTGGATCCCCGATTGCAGGGTATAATCATCCGGTGGAAGTACCGGATCTTTTTGATCAACCTTAAGCTCATATTTGGAGTATGCAAGTGTCAATTGGGAGATGATTTTGTCGGTAAGGTTCAATTTCCAGTTCAGCGAGCCGAGCGTATTCGCGTAGGTGTAAAGCGTGCTGGTATTGAGGTTGAAAACATCTGAACTCATGTATCCGGTTAATTTCAGGTGATTTTTCGGACTTAGTTCAATGTTTGCTGTGCCATTCAGGTCATAGAAATGGGCAACGCTGTTCATTAAAACCGGATTTTTGGTGTGTTGAAGCATCCAGTCGGAGTAGGTGCTTCTTCCACCAATCATGAAAGAACTTTTCTTCTTTTTTGCAAAGGGACCGTCAATCGCAAGGCGGCTGTTGATAAGCCCAATGCCTCCATTGATGCTCAGATTTTTATAGGCGCCATCTTTGAGCTGTATATCCATCACCGAGGAGGAGCGTTCTCCGAAAGAAGCAGGAATCCCACCCTTGTAAAGTGTCACATCCGCGACAGCATCCTGGTTGACCATTGAAAAGAAACCAAAAAGATGGGTCGTGTTGAAGAGGGGAGCACCATTGACCAAAACGAGATTCTGATCAGTATTTCCCCCACGCACGTTGAACCCGGACGACATTTCGCCGACACTTTGAACGCCAGGCATCATCACCAGGCTTTTGATCAAATCGGCCTCTCCCATCAAAACAGGAAGCTCCCTGATGGAGACTGCACTCATTTTGATCATGCTCATCTGGGCTTTTGAGGCCCTTTTGTTGTCACCCATCACAGTGACTTCTTCTATCGTTTGAGTCTTTTCAAAGATCTCCAGATCAGCGTTTCCATCCTGAAGTAACTGAATCTTCAGATTTTTATTCTCGAAATTCATGAAGGAGATTCTGAGGTTCAATTCTCCTGTCGGAAGTTCAATGGAATAACGTCCTTTCACGTCTGAGACGACTCCGGTTTTTGTTTCAGGATTAAAAACAACCGCCCCTGGCAGCGGTTCCCCGTTTTTGCCATCAATAACTTTTCCCTGAAGTTTTGCCCTTTTATTTTGAGCCTGATTGAGCGGGTCACCGATGACAAGAAGTTGTGATTGATCGTGGCCAATCAAAATGTTTCCATCGGTCCTCTTTGGATAAACAAATATCATGTCCTTTTCAAAGAATTTGAAATTTAGTTCCTTCTCTTTGAAAACCTGATTCAAAACCTGACTAAGCGGACTGTTTTTGAATGTGCCATCAATTTCGGAAGATTTGATCCACTCTTCTTTGTAGAAAAAAGTGATGCCACAGGTTTCTTCCAGGTAACTGAAAAATTCGGTAATCGGCGACCGGTTGAAAGTTTTGGTGATTTTTATCTCGTTTACCTCTTGCGAATGAACAAATTTAACTGTGAAAATCAGAAGACTGAGGAGAAGGATAATCCTGGATGACGGTGTAACTTTAAAATTCTTCAAAATCGGTGATGTCTTGAGGATTATAGATGATTGATTGGCACTGGTAAAGTTACAAATTGTTTCTACATTTCTAACGGTTAAATGAAATCCCTGCTCCAGACCAATAGGCCTTTCGAGCAGGGATTTCTTGTCTATTGATTCATATTTTTCAGAAACTCACCCCGTCACTATAGTCACCCCGTCAATTGAGTCAGCCATTAGGTTTTCTTTGGTTAAAACATCATTTTACCCATCAGTCCGTTAACGAAAGCATCAATGGTTTAAATATCCTCATAATAAGTTGTTTAGCTTATTTGATTTTGTATTTCGCAATCCTGGCATCGTTAATGATTCCGCTCCAGTTCATTCCAAAGGCAAAATCGTAGGTATTGCCATCCGAATCTGTATAACATTTCATGTCGCACGGTATATCTTCCATTTGTTCCTCCACAGTTCTCATGTCAGCGGGCATCTGGAATGGCAGCAAAGCCGAAGGTTCGGCGGAACCAGTGAGTATATCGAGGAGCGCCTGGTCCTGAACTCCCATGTGAATCAGAATTGCACTGGCGCTCTTTTCAATTTCAGAAAATACCATCGGATTCGAAATTTTAACGATCACCACAACTGGTTTACCGGCCATTTTGGCTTTTGTTTCAGTAACCGCTTTCATGTCCTGAATGTTTGCGGCAACGGTTGTTTTTCCTTTGTATGAACGGTTTGTAAAGCTCTCGAACGGACTTCCTCCTGCCAGGCTTGTTGTGCGGGCGAATTCGGCTTGGTAGCGTCCGTATTGCAGACTAATGGGTACATAGCCATTCCCTTTTATATTTAAATCCGCCTGCGAATAGCCCACTCCACTTTTTGGACTGTCTATGCAAACCAACGCAAAATCGGCCTGTTCAGGCTTTTCAACCAGCTGGAAATATTTTTTGGCAACTTCGGGATTCATCGCCTCTTTCCAGCTTTCGGGAGTTTCGACACCAAACCAGTTTCGTCCTGCAGGTACCAATTTCTTAGGGATATAAACTTTTAGCTGTTTTTTCAGCGGTAGCGTCTTTCCCTGATTTTTCAGCATGACAACCGAGCGGAGCTGCGCATCGTAACCGACTTTCATAAATTCAGGGTTGCCGACTATTTTTTTGGTTTCAGCAGCATCCAGGTAGGGATTTTCAAATAAGCCAACCCTGAAGATGTTGCGCAACAAGCGGACGGCAGATTGCTCAAAGCGCTTTCGCATATAAGGCTCTCCGTATTTGATGATGCCCATTTTCCATGCTTCGATGACAGGTCCCATTTCGTTGTTACCCCCAAACTGGTCAACCCCTGCCTCGATGGCTTTGAAGTGTCGTTCGGTTTCAGACAACTTTTCAACGCCCCAGCATTTACCCTGAAAAAGGTCGACCGCCTGCACATCCTTGGTAATCATCCAGTCTGTGCAGACCACGCCATCATATCCGTATTTGCCGCGAAGCAGATCAGTGATCAGGTATTTGTTGTAGCTATTGCCTACATTCTCCCGATTCACCGTATCCTGGTTGTAGGAAATCGTGTAATAGGGCATTACGGCAGAGGCCATCCGGGTCGCGCCTTCCAGTTTGAAAGCCCCTTCGGTGAATGGTCTCAGGTGATCTTTCAGATTTTTGCCCGGATAGACTGCATAGGCGCCATAGCCAAAATGGCCATCCCTGCCACCCTCTTCAGGTCCGCCTCCCGGCCAATGTTTTACCATTGCATTGACACTTTTGAAGCCCCAGCCACCAGAGATTTCTGCAGGACCTGTGGATGTCTGGAATCCATCGACATAGGCCCGGGCCATATCTACAGTTAAGTTTGGATTTTCACCCATTGTACCGTCGAAACGGCTCCAGCGAGGTTCCGTACCCAAATCTATCTGGGGTGAAAGGGCAGTAGCAATGCCCAGCGCCCGGTATTCCGTGGCAGCGATTTCACCAAATTTTCTCATCAACTTTGGATCAAAAGAGGCGGCAATGCCCAGCGTACCGGGCCACATCGAAATGGTGCCACCGGCGCCGGCATTGAATTCAGCATAAGAATCGCTGCCATGGCGTGGATCGGAGCTGTTGTTAACAGGAATGCCGAGACCCAATCCTTCGACCAATGCCTGGGCATTGTTGTTCCACTGCGCCGAAATTGCCGGACTTTTAACCGAGGTGATCAACACATGGCGAAGGTTATCGTTGGTCAGGAAATTGATTTGTTGATCAGATAGGTCACTGGCGGCAGCACCGCTTTCGGGGAAAGCCTTTTCGTGGTATGTTCCTCCGAAACGACCCGTGCCCATCACCGGAATGGATTGATGCGCGCTGTAGAGCATCAGTCCGGCCATCTGCTCCACCGACATCTGGGATGCCAGATCTTTGGCCCGCTCCTCAACTGGCAGACGCCAGTCTTCGTAGGCATCCAGCTTCCCGTTTTTGTTGAGATCCTTGAAGGCAAGACGGTCAACCGTAAGTATCTTGACTCCTGAAGCTGGAGAATAACCCAATGTCCTGCCACCCTGGTTGAGGATAAGCTTAAATGTTCCTTTGTCAGTTTCTGTCCATCTGGAAGTGCAGCCAAAACAGAGAAAAAGTATAGCCATCAGGGCTCCGGTACCAATCCTTGCCAAGTTTTTCATCAATATATGAATTCTGATTTATTTCGAAACCAACTTGTTAATCTCTCTTGTAGGCGCCAGGGCCTTTGATACTTTTCCGGCGGAAAGTTCCTTGACAATCCTAAATGTTTCAGACTGTCTGGTATTGGTGGATGAAGTACCAATTTTGAGGTTATATACTCCTTCTTCTGCAATCCATGAGGAGGTAGCCTCATCGAAAGAAGCAAAATCTTTCGTTTCGATGGTAAAATTCATTCTCTGAGTTTCGCCTGGTTGCAGCAGTTTGGTTTTACCAAAGGCGGCCAAAGTTTCGGCGGGTTTGTTCAATTTGCCTTTTGGAGAACTGATGTAGAGCTGAACCACTTCGCGGCCTGCAACACTGCCACTATTTTTCACGGAAACCGAAACAATCATATGTCCCCTGAAATCGGTTAAGCTTAATTTTATGCCCGCATAATCAAATTTTGTGTAGGATAGTCCATATCCAAACTCATAGGCAACAGGTACTTTGAAGGTATTGTAATAGCGGTAGCCCACATAAATATCGTCTTCATAAACCACCTCCCAGGGCACACGACGCATAAAGGAGAATCCTGAAAGATCGGGTGCAGCATCTTTTTTGTCGGATTTCTCGGCCATACCGGGGAAATTTTTTGAAGAGGGTGTATCGGTATAGGAGAGGGGGAAGGTAACCGCCAGTTTCCCGGAAGGATTGACTTTCCCGCTCAGGACATCAATCACCGAATTTCCAGCCTCCTGACCGGGCTGCCAGGCTACCAGAATAGCATCGGGAATCCCGCGCCAGCTGGCTACTTCAACAACGCCCGGAATGTTCAGTACAACAATGGATTTTTTGCCTTTGGCATGGAAAGCATCTGTCACATTTTTGATCATCTCCTTTTCGGTAGCGGTCAATTGGAAGTCACCTTCAGTATTGGTACGATCGACCCCTTCGCCTGCATTCCTTCCAATGGTAATCAAAGCCATATCTGCTCTTTCGGCCATTTTCTGCGCGAGATCGGCAGAAACAGCCATTTCGGCAACGGGTTCTTTTGCCCCCAGCATGGCAGCAATCATATTTTTTGGTTTCCCCTGCTTGGCCCGCATCTCCTTGATGAAATCCTGGTAAGTTTTGGCCAATCCAACTTCGGCATTGTATCCGGCATTGGTCAGTCCGTCCAAAAGCGAAACGGTGTAAGCCTCGTTGACGTCGCCACTGCCTGTTCCACCGGAGATAAAATCATAGCTCGTATTTCCGAAGGCGGCAATATTTTTAACAGCTACCGGAATAGGAAGCGCGTTATTTTTATTTTCGAGCAGCACCATACCATCGGTAGCAGCCTGCCGGGTGATGGAAGCGTGCGCTTTTAAATCTGGCGCATTTGAATAGTTATACTGGTTATATCGCGGAGCCAGAAGCATAATATTCAAAATCCGGCCTACGTTCAGATCCAACACTTTCTCATCGAGTTTGCCGCTTTTTACTGCCTCCACCAATTCACGGAATTGTTTTGGCTGACCGGGCTGGATCATGTCATTCCCCGCTTTCATCTGGGCTACCACATCGCTGCCTCCGCCCCAGTCGGTCATCACGTAACCTTCGAATCCCCAATCGTTTCTTAGAATCTTTGTCAGAAGGTCGCCGCTTTCGGACGTGTAAGTACCGTTGATCTTGTTGTAGGAGGACATGATGGTCCAGGGCTTGCCCTCTTTTACTGCAATTTCGAACCCCTTCAGGTAAATTTCGCGCAAAGCCCTCTCGCTCACGATGGTGTTGACTGTCATGCGGTTGGTCTCTGAGTTGTTGGCGGCGAAATGCTTGACGGAAGTTCCGACTCCGTTCGACTGGATGCCCTTCACCATTGCAGCAGAAGTTTTGCCTGCTACCAGCGGATCTTCGGAGTAGTATTCGAAATTACGTCCGCAAAGCGGATCGCGCTGGATGTTCATTGCCGGAGCCAGCAAAATATCGGAGCCGTACTCCTTTACCTCGCTTCCCATGGCCTGACCGACTTTGAAAACCAGTTCGGTATCCCAGGATGAAGCCAGCGCAGTCCCTACTGGGAAGGCTGTACAATAGTAAGTTTTGGTCTCTCCCTTGCGAAGTGGCTGTATGCGCAAACCGGCAGGACCGTCGGTTAACACCTGCGATGCAATGCCAAGTTCAGGAAATTCGGCAGAAACACCTGCCGCACCTGGAAGATATTTTCTGATCTTATTGACCATGTTGACATAAACGGGATCCTTTGAATCGATTTCTCCTCCAAATCCGGGGGGCATCTTCTTTCTGACAGAATCGGGAAGTTCAAAAAACATCCCGCTGCCAATTACCAATTGCGCTTTTTGATCGAGTGTCATTTTGGCGATGATACCTTGAATCTTTGCCTGATTGGCTGAAGCCTCTTTTGCTGACGGGTATTGTGCATTCGCAGCGACGAAGCTCATTAACAGCAAGAGGATTCCTGTTGCAAGTTTGTTATGGATTTTCATTATGCTTGTTTTGGTTTGTTAAAAAAATTACACAGAGTTACACAGAGGAGCACTGAATTACACGGAGCAGGAATTTTAGCTAATTTTCAATTGTCCACTGTACAATTTTCAATTCTATTTAATGTGTTCCGGATCATAGACAATGCATGCCGGCCCATTGGTGGCGATCATCGGGTTATCGCATCCGATGCTTACCTTGGTGGTAAAGGGAATGGCACTTTTATCCGTTCCGTTATCCAGCGATTCTGCCAATTTGCGCATGGACAGGAGATAATCCATGGTCAGGGCCTTTTTTACGTGGGGATAGTGACCGCAGTAAATTTTTGTAATCCCTTCGGCCATTAGTTTTTCCATCTTTTTGCATGAGTTGATGTAGGTTTTCATAGTTGAAAAAGGCCGTAGCTGTAACCATACCTGACCCGATCCGAATGCATCGCCCGAATAGCAGCTTCCAGCTTTTTTGTCGAGCAAAACGATAGAGCCAGGTGTATGGGCCGGCATGTGGCTAACCTCAATAACCTTACCTCCCAAATCAAACTTGTCGCCATCTTTTACAAAATGGACCACACCTTTGTAAGATTTATTCAAAAGAACGGTATCTGCCGGATGCAGGTAGATTTCGGGAAAATATTTAATGTTTCCGGCATGGTCGCCATGGGCATGTGTTATCAAAACGTAAAGCGGTTTTTGTGTGATTTTACGGATCACTTCATCCAGCTTATCGCATTTGGTGCCGGTATCGATCAGCACCGCCTTGGCGGCACCTTCAATAATGTACATGGAAGTTTTATCGGTGGTTTCAATTACCCAGACGTGATCTTCAAGTTGTGAAATTTCCAGGTCCCCGTTTTTATAAACCTGTGCCGTTGCGGTGAAACCACCTGCCAGCAAACAGAAAGCAGCCAGAAAAAAGGTGAAACGTTTCATTTGAATTGACTGTTTAAAAATTAGTAAAAGAACTTACACAGAGGAATTAATAAACTTTTATTTGAATTCTTATAATGATATAGATTACCACTATTTATAAGTTTACAAAATAGAGAAGGACAAAGTTCGCAGAGAGGAAAATCGCTTGCGATTTTCAATCTCAGTGGTCTCCTTTTTTTTCTCAGTCGTATTTCATTCGCGTACAAATCTGGATGCAAGAAGAAGTCTCAATTTAAGAGAAGATAATTCTCTGTGTACGATTTCTGGTTAATTAAAAAGTAACGGTACAAATTCCGAAAGATAGGTCCGCCAGTTGGTCCAGGTGTGGCCTCCTTCGCTTTCCCGGTAGGTATATTTCATTCCTATTCCATCCAGCTTTGCGCGGTATTCGGTTACATTTTTGTAGAGGAAATCTGCTTTACCGATACCGATCCAATAGAGTTTGTACCCGTTTTTAAGTTGGGCTTTCAGGGTACTATCGATATTTTCATACACTTTTGAGGTGACTTTTTCATTGGGCATAATGGCAGCGGAGAAGAGTCCGACATAATCGAAAGTATTGGGGTAATACCTCGAAATGTGGAGCGAGTGGAAGCCTCCCATGGATAGTCCGGCGATGGCTCTTCCCGATTTTTCTGCCTTCACACGGTAATTGCCCTCTATAAATTTGACCACATCCATGAAGGTCCCTTCAAAGGTTCCATCCATTGTATTGGGCAGTTGGAAGGTGGGCTTGTACATGCCCAGGCTAGATTCGCCGGGAGCAGCTTCCTGTGCAACGTTTCCGTTTGTCATGACCACAAGCATGGGTTTGGCCTTCCCCTGCGCGATGAGGTTGTCGAGAATTTGCGAGGTACGGCCAAGGGCCATCCAAGCTTCTTCGTCACCGCCCATCCCATGCAGCAGATAGAGGACTGGAAATTTCTCCTTACTTGTTTCGTAGCCGGGAGGTGTATAGATGGTGATCCGGCGAACGCTCTTGTTCCCGGGCGAGTCGTACCAGCGGCGCGCTACCGTTCCGTGCGGGACCGGATTTACCTTGTACAAATCGGCCTTGCCACCGCCAACCAGAAAGACATTGAAAACAGATGCCACATCGCGGATCACATAAACATTGTTAGGATCTGTCGTTTTTAAACCATCAACCATAAAAGAGTAACTGTATAAATCGGAGGGCAAAACGGCAGTTGTATAACTCCAGACTCCCTTTTCATCCCTGGTCATGGCCTCGGAACCAGGTGTCCACCCCTGTGCCGGCATCCAGTCGCCCGAGATTTTAACCACTTTGGCATCGGGCGCCTGAAACCTGAAGGTAACACTCTTGTCCTCCTTCACTTCGGGGGATACAATACCCGGGGCACCCCACAATGCCTGCTGCGCAATCGAATTAAGGCTCCCCAACATAAGCAGGAAAATGAAAACAATCAGATGATTTCTCATGTTTAGATTTGTTTGTTTTGGTTTTTATTGGTATCATTGCGTCATATCGACACAATAATAATCTTTTTCTTCGTTAATTCAAAAACAGAGAAGAATTTAATTTTATTTTGTTGTAATACATCAAATTGTCGTGAACCAAAAGCCGGATTCTTACCAGGAAATGTTTCTGAACCATCTTTCGCTCGACTGCGTGGTATTTGGTTTTCACGACTCCCAACTGAAGGTGTTGCTTTTAAGAATGAAGAAAACCAGGGAGTGGGCGCTGCCCGGAGGGTTTGTAAAAAAGGATGAATCGTTCGAAGTGGCCGCATCCAGGGTACTGAAAGAGCGAACCGGTTTGGGCGATATTTTTTTGAAGCAGTTTAAGGTTTTTAGTGAACCGCTGCGCGCCAAATGGAATCCTGCAGTCCGTGATCTTGTGGGAATTAAGGCCGATACCGATCTGGAATGGTTTGACCAGCGTTTCATCTCGGTGGGATTTTATGCCCTGGTCGATTTTTCTATGGCGGAACCTACCGCCGATTTTTTCTCAGACCTTTGCAGTTGGAAAAGCCTTGATGAGGTGGATCCATTAATGCTGGATCACATGCAGATTCTGAACAAAGCCCTCGAAACGCTGCGTCTCCAGCTAAATTACCAACCCATTGGCTACAACCTCCTCCCCGACAAATTCACCATGCCGGAACTTCAGAAGTTGTACGAAACCATTTTGGGGAAGGAGTTGGATCGCAGGAATTTTCAACGCAGGATACTCTCCTATGGGATTCTCAATAAATTGAAAGAGCGCAAAACCGGCGGGGCTCATAAATCACCCTTTCTCTACGAATTTAACCTTGAAAACTACGAGAAAGCGTTGAAGAACGGATTATACGGTGGGTGGTAAACAGGAAGTAATTCGGGTCAATTGTGATAATATAATATTATTTATTATCTTGCTGTCCGCATCAGATCCTCCTGGATCCAGTTAATGGACAGAAATATCCAAACTATACTTATTCGACATGAAGATTCAAATGAAATACCCATGTGAAAATATTTACATCAACCGGAAATGATTATGTGGGTATTAGCTTCGCTGATCTTCGATTTCATTTGACC
>JBBIUJ010000022.1:0-22918 GCA_037440345.1 Prolixibacter sp. | reverse complement strand
ATCAGACACTCGCTCCACCCCTGAATAGGCATGTTCATCATCCAGCTTTTTGTCGGGCTCCAGTGCCAAAAGAGCTTATTGCTCCCGTCGCGGGTAAAAAAGTCCCATTCGACGGCGTCCCACAGAGCGGTAATATCCTTTCTCAGTGCAGTTTCATCGCTTCCCATTCCGTTAAAATACTGGCGAACTGTCAACAATCCCATCATAAGGTAGGAGGTCTCAACAAGATCGGCCCCATCGTCGTTGGCAGAGAAGGGAATGGTAATACCGGTAGCCCCGTTTAACCAATGTGGATAGGCCCCATGGTACCGTTGCGCTTTCTCCTTTAAAAAGCCGACCATTTTTTGCATACGTGCCAATCCTTCCTCCCTGGTAATAAATTTCCGGTGGATAGCAACCGGCAGGGCCATCATGCCAAAACCTGATCCCCCGGTAGTAACAACATCCCCGGATGTATTCCGTTCGCGCGCCAGGCCTGATACCGAATGGCCAAACTCCCAGAAATATCTGAAAGTCTGCTTCTGGACAAGTGTTAAAAGGGAGTCCGTCGATATAGCAGGGAATTTATCCGTCGAATCGATGGTTGTCAAAAAATCGACAGTCAAAGGGGATACCAGGGAGTTACCTGCTTTTGACTTTAACGCGTATGAAACGATCAATCTGTAGCCGGAAAGGAAATTTAACGGGGCTGCTGGCTTAATAATCAGGGTACTATCGGCGTTTTCATAGGAGAAATCCAGCGGTGCAGGAGAAGATTTTTTGTCGGTCAGCGATACGGCGCCGGCAACTGATGGACGCTGAACAGGAGCGGTGAACGAAATTTTTATCACCGGAAGTGTATTGATCCCAATATAGCTTGCACCAGAATTTAGTCCATTTATTTTGAGTGAGTTATAGTTAAATAAGACATTGGCGGGAGCAACCTCAGCGCTTCCATCCTTCTTGCAGTTGAAAAGCAATATTGACACCCAAAGACAAAGAGGCCAACAGAGCATATTGGAATGCTTCCTGATGAAAAGGAGGAAATTGCAGTTTGGTGAATATTTTGTTCCGGAGTATCGCATGGAAGCAAATAGATCAAGTCATTCAAGAGGCTGCCCGGTTTACCCAGGCAGCCTCTCTTCCTGTCAAATTTATCTAACTTTATTACCTGTTATGATGAACCAAGGATTTTTGTCCTCAAAGCGGCTCACTTCTCTGCATTGTAAATCGTTTGGACTTCGGCTTGTGAAAGCGCTTTGTTGAAGATGCGCAGTTCGTCCATCAGGCTTAGGTCGGAGAGATGGTTCCATTCGGTAAAGCGTGGAGCGCCTGACATGATGGAAAGAATATCACATCCACTCCAGTTGATTGCCGTTAAGGCAGATTCCCGCGCTAATTCACCATTAATGTAGATTGTGCTTTTCGCTCCCGACACTGTGAATGCTAAATGAACCCATGTACCAGCAGTGGGATCTATTTTGCCGCCATCATTCCAGCTTTCACCATTTCCGGTACCAACGTTCACTTTGAATTGCTGCGAGGTGGCACTGCCCTCCCTGAAGAAACGGAATCCACTCGTACGAAGGTTCTGAACAGCGGGATAACCGGCGTTCGTTTTGTCTTCAGGACCTAAAGTAAGTATACCAGCCCTATCGGGATTTGCATTTACCTTCATCCAGAAAACGGCGCTTACCTCGGAAGTTTTCACCAGATTGGCGGTGGGGAATGTCAGATAGGATCCAGCCGCTCCCGCATACGCCTTGCCTTTTTTCCCATCGGCAAAGGTGGGCGACCCAACTTTGGTTGCGGCGATATTGGAATTCAGCTCCTTGAAGTTGCCTTCGAAGGGCATATAGAATACTTCACCGCTGTATTTTGCCACATAGGGGGAATCATATTGAATGATGTTCTGGATCTCGGTAGAGGTGAGCGCCTTATTGAAGATCCGCATCTCATCGTAAAAGCTGTTGTCTGATTTATGGTCCCAATAGGCAAAGTTCGGTTGTCCTGAAGCAATGGACATCAGATCACACCCGGTCCAGTCGATGGTCCCAGCGGGTACAGTTGTTGTGGCCACACCATTGATGTAGACAGTGCAGGATGCTTGGGATACTGTGAATGCAAGGTGTACCCAATCATTGGCTGGAGCGTTGATTACCCCACCGTCATTCCAAACCTCACCAGAGCCGACACCAACATTCAATTTGAAACGCTGTGAAGTTGCGCTTCCTTCCCGGAAGAACCTTAAACCTTTTGTTCGGTTTTCACCTGACGGGCTGATGGAGATAATTCCGGACCTGTCGGGCGAGGCATTTAATTTATACCAGAATGCTGCCGTGAATTCGCTGTTTTTCAAACCCGCAACGGGGAACGTCAGGTATGAATCGGTGGCGCCGGCATAAGCATTCAATCCTTTCAGTCCCTTTCCGGCAAAACCGGGAGTCCCGACAACAGTAGCTGCCTTGAAACTTAGCTTCTCAACGTAATCCCCATCAAAGGGCATGTAGAAAATCTCGTTGGGGAAGACGGCGGTGTAAGGAGGCTTTTTCTCAAATTTAACCACGCCATTTGTCACCTTGCCCTGCAGGTCGGTAGCCTTTACGGTCAGGGTGTGAAAGCCTGTAGATACTTTGTTGTACGAAAACTCCTTAACGGCACGACGGTAATCCTTAAATGTTGAGTAACTGGCAATTTCTGTTCCATCCATCAACAGTGAAATGGATTTGATTTCAATATCGTCGGTCACTTCAAATTGGATATTGATGGTCGCCAGAAGTTCAGGGACCTCAATTTTTACCCCTTCAGTCGGATACTTGATGTTTACTACCGGAGCCGACGCATCGGCCCCCGGTTCAATCCTGGTTAATGGGTCGATACCTTTGTTGCAGGAGATGGCTACAACCAGGAAGAACAGTGCGGTTGCTATGAATTTGAATGGTTTCATTTTTTTTCCTTTTAGATATTATTTAGCACTCTTTAAAGCAGGCAATAAATCGACCTGATTTTGCGGATAGGGCAGAAAAGCCTTGTCGGTAGTGAAACTCCTGCCATCGTAGCTTAACTCCGAATTTTTCCCAAGCCGTACCATGTCATAGAATCGTGTGCCCCATTCCATGGCCAGTTCAGCAAATTTCTCATCCATCACTTTGGCGTTGTCGATAGAGGAAAGCTGTGCCATTCCTGCCCTTGCCCTAACCAGATTGACGGCCTGCAATGCTGTCATGGCCGAACCGGAAGCACCCTGGGTCAAGGCTTCGGCGTGCATCAGCAATATCTCTGCATACCGGATACAGGTGAAATTCTTGTTGGTACCATAGTCTGTGCGCCCCGGTGTTAACTGGTCGGAGGGCAAATACTGTTTGCCGCTGGCGAACATGGCGCGGGCATAATCATTGATAACGTCACCTGATCTGGTTTTATTAGTTACCCAGGCAGGCAAAGTAACATATTTGCTATCTTTTTTAATTTCGGCAATGCCCCTGTTGGTAAAGAGTACACTGGTTTCCAAACGTACCGTTTCGCCCCTGTCGAGCATGAACTTGATGTATTTCATGCTGGGTTCCCAGAATCCCCATCCATCGCCTGCTCCGGCAACTTTGGGTGTCCATCCCGATGGGCCAAAGAAGGCAAAGAGATAACTCTTGTTATCACCGGCTCCCAATCCAAAATCTGAATATTGAAGCTCGAGGAGATTTTCTTTGTTTAGTTTCCCTTTGATTTTAAACAGGCCATAGAAATCGGGTTCCAGCGCAAATTTGCCGGAGCTGATGATCTGCGATGTTGCATCTGCTACTCCCTGATAGTTTTTCAATTCGAGGTTGGCCAGCGCCTTCAGTGCGAGGGCAGTATATTTTGTAACGCCTCCACGAATATCACTGCGCTCATTCGGATTCAGACCCGGCAACATTGGAATCGCCTCATCCATTTGAGCCGAGATGTGCTTCATCACCTCATCTTTGGTGACCGGTTTTGAAACCAGTAATTCAGAAGGATCAGAAGATTGTGGAATGTAAATATTGCCCCAAACCCGCGATAGGTTGAGGAGATACCAGGCCCTGATTGTTTTGGCCTCAGCTGCATACTGGTCTGCGAGGGCTTTGTTGGATGCAAATTCCTTGTATTTTGCAGTCTGCTCGATGGTTGAGTTGGCCACAAAAACATCTGCATAATAGTTCTGCCAAAGCGAGTTGTACATCCAGTAATCTTTGTTGTAATTGTATTTATCCGTTTCGGCGAAATCCTGCTGGTCGCCCAGGCCGCCTGCATTCACATCGTCACCCCGGACTGCGATCAGCGGAAAATCCTCCCATTGTGTTCCATAGAATCTTGAGTACAATCCAAGAAGAGGAAGGTTCATGTTCTCAGATTTGGTGTAATCCGTCTCCTTTGTAAAAGCCCTGTTTTCAGCAGGCTCGTCCAAACGCTTGTTGCAGCTTGCAAGAATCAACAGCGCAAAGAGAGGGAAAATGAGTTTTGTATAAATATTTATTCGTTTCATGATAGAATTTTTTAGGTCGTTAGAATTTAATATTCAGCCCTATGGTATATACAGAAGGGATCGGATACATCTGAGTATCTATTCCGTTGGCCACTTCCGGATTGAAGCCATTGTATTTGAATACGGTCAACGGGCGATCGGCAGTCAGGGAAATTTTTGTCTCAGGTACCTGCGTTCCAAACAGATGTTTCCCTTTGATATTGTATGCCAATTGGATATTCTGTATTCTGAAAAATGATCCGTCTTCTACAAAATAGTCGCTCATTTTTTGGTTCCATCCTTTTCTTAATCCGGCAGAGGAGGGGTATTTGTTGGATGTACCCTCACCGTGCCAACGGTTTTTGGCGAGGTCGGCATCCAGGTTACCATCAGCTGTCCAAATAAGTTCACCACGTTTACGGTTCAGGATTTTGTTCCCGGATTGTCCCAGCAAATTGGCTGTGAATTCAAAATTCTGATAGGAAATACCCAGTGAAGCGCCATACATCAGGGTTGGGAAATAAGAACCCAACACCACCCTGTCGTCGTCGTTGATCACCTTGTCGCCATTCTGGTCTTTGTATTTCAGGTCGCCGGGTACCAGTCCGTTGGCAACCGCGATTGGGTCGGCATTGATTTCTGCCTGATTCTGATATACCCCGATTACCTGACGGCCATAGAATGCGAGCAGGGGCTGACCGACGATGGAACGTTGACGGAATTCAGCCGAACCACCATCGATATAGGGTTGTCCGTAGAGGTCGCGGACTTCGTTTTTCAGGGTCGAAATATTGGCGCCAATCTGGTACTTGATTTTATTGGATAGCTTGTCATTCCAGTTCAATGCCAATTCAAATCCTTTGTTCCTGATGATTCCAACATTTTTAAGGACACTGCCACCGACTGCAGGAATATTCACATTGATCGCTGCATTTTTGGTATCCCTGATGTAATAATCGGCATCGACCGACAGTCTGTTGTTTAGTAACCTGGAGGTTAATCCGACATTGCTCTCTTCTGTAACTTCCCATTTAAGCGAAGAATATGTGCTTGAGGTGGTTGTCCCCGAAACCAGGACTCCATTGACAGCAGTTGTCACAACATTCGTAACAATTGCCCCATCGCTCGCCTGGATATGGTCGTTCCCGAGCTGGCCCCAGCTGGCGCGTAACTTTAGGAAATTGATGGGTTTAAGTTCCTTCATGAATTTCTCTTCCGAGATCACCCATCCGGCGCCGATCGTAGGGAAATAACCCCACTTTTGCTGATACTTTGAACTACCGTCTGCCCTCATTGTTGCGTACAGAAGATACCTGTCATTGAAGTTATAGGAGATCCTGCCAAAATAGGACATGCCATATTGCCTGGTACCATCGTCCTTGACCCCCGTAACCGGGATTGTTGCAGACTGGTTAATGTACCACGACTGTTGGTGGTCGATCGGGAAATTCAATCCCTGGGCACTAAGGCTGGAGAACGACTCATCCCGGTAGGAGGTCCCTGCCATTACAACCAGGTTGTGTTTGCCGAATTTGTTGGTGTAAGTCAGTACGTTGTCCCAGATTTGATCGGAATATTCTGAGGTTTTCTTCATAATCGAAGCATCAGGCCTTTGAAAACCGTTGCTGATGTAATAAGGCAGATTGATATTCCGCTCGTTGAGTGAGGAGAAGGCATGGTTATAGGTCGATTTGAAGGAGAGCTTTTGTGGAACGATGTCGACCTTCAAATAGAAATTGGTCATCAACTTCTTTATATTTAAACGATTGTTGGTGAATTCCAGGGATGGGAAAGGGTTTTGGCCGCTCCTGTAACCAATGTCCTGTGCGCTCGAATAGTTGATAGGGGTTGCAACTGTATTGTTTTCATCATAGACAGGCATAATCGGAACTGCAAAATAGGCAAGGTTCCATGCATTCGACTCTTGTCCATATTTGACGCCATTGCTGAAAATCATATTTCCGCCCATGGTCAACCAGTCGTTGGCCTTAAAATCAACTTTTGTGCGGAGGTTGAAGCGCTCATAGTCATTTTTCATTTTCAGGATTCCCTCCTGGCTAAAATAGTTCGTCCCGAGGGAGTACGAAGCACGCTGGTTTCCGCCTGAAACGCCGAAATTGTGGTTTTGAATGGCCGCCGGACGAAGAATCTCCTTGAACCAATCGGTGTTGACATCAGGTACACTTGGATTAATACGACTTCTGCCATAACGCTGCATCGCATTTAAAACAAAACCTGCATCTGCGGCAGAGCCTGATTCCAGAGCCATTGTAGCAAATTGCTCGGCATTGGCCATCTTTAAAACATTCTGGGCTACCTGTGTGCCATAATAGCCATCGTAACTAATCTCGGTTTTCTGATTGTAACTTCCTCCTTTGGTCTCGATCAAAACGACACCGTTTGCAGCCCTTACTCCATAAATTGCCGCTGCGGATGCATCCTTTAAAACGGAAATGGAGGCAATATCTGATGGGTTTAGGAAATCAATGTTGTCGAAGAACATTCCATCGACAACATAAAGCGGAGCCTCGTTGTTACTGCCGGGATAAGATCCGATCCCGCGTACGCGGATGGTCGGAGAATCACCGGGGGCACCGGAGCTTACTACCTGTAATCCGGCCACTTTCCCTTGAAGCGCCTGCATGGCCTGGCTGGATGGTGTCTTGGCTAGTTCTTCAGATTTTAAGGTGGATATGGACGAAGTAAGGTCTTTCACCTTCTGGGTACCGTATCCGACCACCACTACCTCGTCTACTTTTACCGATTGGTCCTGAAGGACAACATCAATCGTTGTACGGTTTTGAACCGGAATTTCCCTGGTTTGATAGCCGATGAAGCTATATACCAGTGTTGATTGCGAGGATGTTTCCAATCGGTATTCCCCATTGAAATCAGTAACAGTTCCAGTGGAACTCCCTTTTACTATAATACTAACGCCAGGTATTCCCTGGCCAGTGGCATCGGTCAACTTGCCTTTAACAACTAAACGATTTTGGGCAAAAAGTGACGAAACCATAAAAGCCAAACTAAGAAGCAAAATAACTCTCTTCATTGCGAATGTGGTTTTAATTAGTTTTTCAGACCGAAGTTAGGTTGGCTCTTGTTAATTTGGACTATTTCCAGATACACTTTGAATTCTTAACCCGTTTTGATGAATTAATAACAACTCACTATTTATACGCCAAAGAAATTTGTATTGTGTTAAGAGTCTGAATTACATATAAATGAATTATTCTGAAATGTAAAAAAATATCTGATATTTTTTGTGAAAAACTTGGAAAAGTGAGTAAGGAATCTGTAAATTGCACAATACTTATTTAATTGCACACTACTTGAAGCCAGTTTAATGCATTGATGACACACCTATTTGTAAAATTAAATTCAAGATATTTCGCAACCCGGGTTGTGATGGCAATTGTATTGGCCTTTTCTTCATCATTGACCGGCAATGCAGTCAATGTACTGCCTCAAGTCAGAAATTTTACCAAAAACGTATACAAAGCTTCCAGTCAGAACTGGTCTGTGGCACAGGACCATGGCGGAAACATCTATTTTGCCAACAGTATCGGACTGCTCGAATTTGATGGAGCAACCTGGACATTACATCCTTCTCCCAACGGGAATATCATAAGGGCGGTGGCTGTGGATGCCAATAACCGGATTTTTACCAGTGGTTATCAGGAGTTGGGTTATTGGGAACGCGACCGGTTCGGTCATCTTGAATATACCTCCCTGAACGATAGGGCGAAGGGCTTTTTTACCCCAAACGTAGAATTCTGGAACATTTATATCAATGGAGGTAAGGTTATTTTTCAGGCATTTACACAACTTCTGGTCTATGAGGAGGGCAAAATTACACAACTCAGGTTTAAAGGCTTTACCAATTCGTTTTCCCTGGTAAATGGAAAGATGTTGTACAATGTAATGGATGATGGTATTTATGAAATGGTAAACGGAACTGAAAAGGCATTTTTGACAGGTTCATTTTTCCAGCATAAAATTATCCGGTTCATTCTACCATTTGAAAAGGACGTTTTGTTGATTGGTACCGCCTCGCATGGCTTTTTCCTGCTCAAGGACGGACAAATTTCTGAATGGAAATCCCCACTCAACGGATATTTTATTAAAAACCAGATCAATCAGGCTAGTCTGACTTTATCCGGGGATATTGTTATCGGTACGATTCTCGACGGTATTTCAATACTTGATCATTCGGGTAATCTTAAATGGAGTTATAATACCTCCAGCGGAATGCAGAACAATACCGTACTTGGCCTTTATGTAGATAAGGGCGACAACATCTGGATTGCATTGGACCACGGTATTGATATGATTTCAATGAAGCAGAACTCGGGTTTCTCGACCTTCGAGGTCAACAATGCCGGTGCAGTCTATGCTGCTGCCCAATTCAACGGGAATATATATCTCGGTACAAACCAGGGCCTTTTCGCCGGAAATTCTGACAAGGTAAAACCAGATTTCAAACTGGTTCAGGAAACGCAGGGACAAGTTTGGGACCTGAAAGTTGTTGGGCAGAATCTGGTGATTGGCCATAATTCCGGAACATTTGTACTGAGAGACGGAAAGATAAAAAAGGTATCGGATGTTTCAGGTGCATTCTCGTTAAAAGCCGATCCCCTGCAACCCGGAAGTTATCTACAGTGTACTTATTCTAACCTCGTTAAGTATAAGCTGACCAACAACCAATTGCTGCTGGAGAAAGTACTCTATTCCTTTAACGATCTGGTGCGTTTTATTGAATTTGACAACCAGGGCAACCTGTGGGCAAGCCATTTTTACAAAGGGATCTATCATCTGAAATTCAATAGTTTGCGCGATTCTGTAAAAGTACAGCACTATTATAATGAGGATTCCGTTTTTTCGGCCTATAATCAGGTGAATGTCTGCAAGATAGAAAATCGCGTTGTTTTTGCAACCGGACACAGAATATATACCTATAATGACCTGGATGATAAAATTATTCCTTTTGAAAAATTAAATGAGCGCCTTGGGAAATACGCTGCAGCAACCCGAATTGTGAATGCCGGTGATCAAAAATATTGGTTTCTGACGGCCAATTTTATCGGATATTTGAAAATTGAAGGCATTGAAGTTCAGGTAATCAAGGAGTTTCCCACTGAACTTTTTAAGGACCAGTTGATCCATAAATTTGAAAATATCTTTCCTTCAGGCAATGGAGAGGGACTCTTGTGTCTCGAAAATGGTTATGCAGTGCTTAGAACACCTGCCTATACAGTTCAAAATCATTTCCAGGAGGTACAACCGGTCGCATCGCAAATTGTTGTCAGCGATAACAGTGGTAAAAGAAGCGCTGTCGATCTTTCCCAAAAAGAGGTCGTTATGCCGTTCAACAGGAACAACCTGTGGATGCAATTTGCTTTTCCCTTCTACTCGACCGACAAAATTAGTTTTCAGTGGAAAATTGAGGAACTGACCTCAGATTGGTCTGCTAAAAATGAAACGCCCACCCTCTTTATTGAACGTCTGCCTACCGGTAGCTTCAGATTAAAGGTAAAGGCGACTGATGCATGGGGAAATGAAAGCAAAATTTATACCATGCAGTTGGTCGTACAATCGCCATGGTATTGGTCGATAACTGCAATTGGCTTGTACCTCATTATCTTAATGCTGTCCCTTGCATTCTTCCGTCACAAAATGATTGCTAAAATACACGAGAAGGAACGACACAAACATGAAGAGAAGGAACGGGAACTTATCAGGCTCAAAAATGAGAAACTGGAGGCAGAAGTTGCTTACAAAAGCAAGGAACTGGCAAACTCCACCATGTCCATCATCAACAAAAATGAGTTCCTGTTAGACATTAAGGAGATAATTTCCAATCAGAAAACTCAGTTAGGTACACGATTCCCTGAAAAGTACTTCAATGAGCTGATACGAAAGATCGATAACAACATCTCCAGCCATGATGACTGGAAGATTTTTGATACCAATTTTGAGCAAGCGCACGAGGAGTTTACCAAAAAACTAAAAATGAGCTTCCCAGAGCTAACCCCCAAAGACCTCCGTCTTTGCGCCTTTCTCAGGATGAATCTCTCCTCCAAGGAGATTGCCCCTTTGCTTGGTATTTCTATCAGGGGGGTTGAGAACCATCGTTACCGGCTAAGGGGTAAGATGAACCTTCAGCATGATGAAAATCTGATTGAGATAATTTTGAATATTTAATCAGGAAAAGTATTAAGGGGAGTCGTGAGGGTTACCTGAACGTCAAAGCAATTTTGATGCCCAAAAATATTAGAAAGCCACCCAAAGTGTAATTGATCATCCGTTCGTATTTAAGAAAGGCCTTTTGGATTCGTGGCTGCGAAAGGAAGATGGAAACAATGCTAAACCAGCCAAAGGCAGTGGAAATAACGATGGCAGATATGATCAGGACGATATGAACAGGGGTGGAACTCCCGATCACAAAGGTAAAAAGGCTAAGAAAGAACAAGGTTACCTTGGGGTTCAGCACATTTGTAAGAAATCCCATCCTGAAAGCCTGCAAGCGGGTCAGGTCGGTTCTGGATTTTTCAGCCACAATATCTAATTTGGAACCTTTTGTAAGAATGGAGCCGATTCCCATATAAATAAGATAACCTGCACCAAGAATTTTGATAAGGGTGAAAAGGATATCGGATTTGGAGATAAGCAGGCCTATTCCTGCCGCGCAATAAAAAAGATGGATCATTAGCGCCGTGCTGATACCCAGTCCGGTATAGATCCCGGATCGGCGCGAATAATAGAGGGTATTCCGAACCGTCATGACGAAATCCGGTCCGGGGCTCATGGCACCCAACAGGTTTAACAGGGCGACGGTTCCAATAAGGGGGAGGTACTCCATGGTTTTCAAATCAAAAACTGCAATTACCACAATTTTTTTGAAAGGTCAAAATCGGGTTTTGTACAAATTCTGTTGCTGCCTGTCTCAATTTGAATTTGTTCCACTACCTTTGGAATATGGTCGACAATAATCGATCAAGAATACAATATGCAAATTATCAACGGAACAAAAGTACTCATCACCGGTGGTGCATCAGGTATCGGCAAACTGATGGGGCAAATTGTCCTTCAAAAAGGGGCAGAGCTGATCATTTGGGATATCAACCAGGAGGGTATCGACGCAACGCTGGCTGCCTTTTCAGCTCTTGGCAAAGTAACGGGTTACCGTGTCGATGTTTCAGCCCCGGAACAGATCATCGCAACGGCAGAACTAGTCAGGCAAAAACATGGAACGATTGATCTCCTGATCAACAATGCCGGAATCGTGGTGGGGAAATTTTTTCACCAGCATACCACGGCGGAGATCTTCAAAACCATGGAGATCAATGCCAATGCACCAATGTTGGTTGCCCTGCAGTTTCTGCCGGATATGGTGGCCCGGAAATCAGGCCACATCTGTAACATCGCATCGTCGGCAGGGCTTGTCTCAAATCCCAAAATGTCGGTTTACGTCGCCAGCAAATGGGCTGCTGTTGGTTGGTCCGACAGTGTCAGGATCGAGATGCAGCAGCTGAAAACCAATGTTGGGATCACTACCGTGACACCCTACTACATCAATACCGGAATGTTCGATGGGGTCCACTCCTCCCTGATCCCAATCCTGAATCCTGATAAGGCGGCTAAAAAGATCATTCGGGGCATCGAAAGAAATCAGTTCTTTGTTAAAATGCCGCTGATCATTCATTTTGTCAGGTTGTGCCAGGGGTTGATGCCCATCCCAATCTTCGACTTTGTAGTTGGCAGGGTGCTGGGTATTTACAAAACCATGGAACATTTCGAAGGGAGGAAAAGTTAATACCAACAATGATGGAAGATAATACACAGGCTAAAATCGAATCGCAGGTATATGCTCAGCGGACTTTTTTTAAAACGCATGCCACAAAGAGTTTGGAATTCAGAATCGGGAACCTGAAGAAATTCAGATCGGCCATTCTGAAATACGAGACCAGGATAGCCGATGCATTGTGGCTCGATTTGCATAAATCTCCGGAAGAGGCTTACCTTACCGAGACCAGTATCGTTCTTGGCGAGATCGATTGTCACCTGAAACATCTTAGGAGCTGGGCAAAACCTAAACGCGTTCCAACACCACTTCCGATCCTGCCATCTTCCAGCAGGATAATCTACGAGCCACTGGGATGTTCCCTTATCATCGCACCCTGGAATTACCCTTTCCAGATGTTGTTAAACCCGCTGGTTGGGGCTATCTCATCCGGCTGTTGCGCCCTGCTCAAACCATCTCCCTATACGCCGAACATCGCCAAAGTTATGCAAGAGCTGGTGGCAGAGATTTTCGATCCTGAATACGTTGCAATGGTTCAGGGTGGGAGGGAGGTCAACCAGCTATTGTTGGAGCAACGCTTCGATGCGATCTTTTTCACTGGAAGTCCAACTCTTGGGAAAATTGTGATGCAGGCGGCTGCTAAATTTCTAACACCCGTGGTTTTGGAATTGGGGGGCAAGAGTCCCTGCATCGTGGATGCCGGCGCAAACATCAAACTGGCGGCCCGAAGAATCGCCTGGGGAAAATGTATCAATGCCGGACAGACCTGTATCGCCCCCGATTACCTGTTTGTCCACCATTCGGTGAAGGAGCAGTTGGTCAAAGAGTTTGCCATTGCCGTGGAAGCGATGTACGGGAAAGAGATCAGGGAAAGCCCATATTACCCCAGAATTGTGAATGACAAGGCCGTGGAGCGGCTTCAAAAGCTGATGCAGCATGGGAAAATCAGTTACGGCGGAGAGGTTGATGTTGCTCAAAAATTCATTGCCCCAACCATTATTGAAGATGTTAAACCTGATTTCCCGATCATGCAGGAGGAGATCTTTGGCCCTGTGCTGCCGGTCATGACCTTTGATAAGCTTGACGCTGTTGTCGATTTTATCAATTCTAACGAAAAGCCGCTTGCCTTTTATTACTTTGGACCCCGCAAGGTTGCACGGGATATTTTGATCAAAACAACTTCGGGTGGCGGTTGCCTCAACGATACCCTGATGCATATTGCCAACCATCATCTGCCTTTTGGTGGTACCGGTAACAGTGGCATGGGCAGTTACCATGGAAAGTTCAGCTTCCAGGCCTTCAGCCATGCCAGGGGTATCGTATCATCAGTAACCTGGATTGATCTTCCTTTTAAATATGCACCTTTCAGATTCTTTAATTGGATAAAAAAAATTCTGTGACCATGAAAAAAGCATATAAAGTCATTCTCTTTTTCATACTGCCGGCCATCATTGTATTGGTCCTGGCAGTATTGATTGCCCTGCCCCCGGTGCTGAAGAATTACATCAACAAGCACGGACAGGAGTATTCGGGCAGGAAAACAACGGTTCAGGATATTAAAGTCGACTATTTACGCTCGACCTTCAGTATCGTGGGTTTTAAATTGTATGAGGCAGACGGCAATGCAATGTTTGTCTCATTCGATTCGTTAACGATAAAAATCAGGCCTCTTCCATTGATCTCTTCCAGACTGGTTGTGGATAAGATACATCTGGTGCGACCGGCTGTGAATATTGTCAAAAAGGATACCATCTACAATTTTGACGATATCCTGGCATTTGTAAAGGCTAAACCAAAAGAAGAGGTGTCGGAAAAACCCTCCAAACCATTCGCCTATTTTCTGAACAACATCTCGCTGGAGCAGGGAAAGCTCGACTTCACGGATAAAACGGTCAACAGTACCACCAATCTGAAAGACTTAAGCTTTTTCATCCCTTCCATCAATTTTAATCAGGATGAGTTGAAGGATGCCGGCATCAAATTCCATTTCGAAAATGGAGGCTCTTTCCAGGCCAAAACGAATTACAACCAGAAAAGCGGTGGCTATCAGGCTGATTTTACAGTTGAAAATCTTGATATTGCACCCTTTTTACCCTACGCCAGGGAGTATTTCAAGATCGGTAAGTTGAATGGTTTGGTAGGTGGAAAGTTTCAACTCTCAGGCAATGTGAACAATCTTGATTCTATCCTTTTGAGGGGAAAGGGAGATGTTGCCGGTTTTTCGGCCAACGATCTTGCCGGCCAAAAGGTGGCAGGGGCAAAAAGCGCTTCGGTAACGCTACAGGATACCTATCCCATGAAATACAGCTTTCGGTTTAGCGACCTTGAAATGAACGAGCCCTATCTTTATGTCGAAATGAAAGATTCGACCATCAATTGGCTGAACCTGATGGTGGAAACACCGGCGGATACAGTGCCCTTCAACTATTTCTATCAAATCAAAAAGTTGAGCATTGTGAATGGCCTGTTGGACTTGCGGGACAATTCCTACGAAGAACCTTTCGATTATCATCTTAGCGAGATTGCCATGAAGGTCGATTCAATCTCCTCCACCTCCAAATGGATGAATGCTTTTGCAACGATGAAGCTAAATCAAAGGGGTAAACTACAGGCTGAACTGGGGATCAATCCATCGGATCCTTACGAGATGAAAGTAAATTATGTCATCACCAACTTCCAACTGAGCGATTTGAGCATCTTCTCCCGGCATTATGTCGGGTATCCGATTTTGCTTGGGAACATGTATTACCAGGGGAAAACTTCCATAACCGGCAAGCAGCTCTCCAGTGAAAATAAGCTGATCGTGCGCAATGCCAAACTTGGGAAGAAGAGCAAAGGGTTGATGAACCTTCCTTTAAGGCTTGCTCTCTACCTTTTGAAGGATATCCATGGAGACATCATTCTCGATTTGCCCCTTACGGGCGACCTGAAGGATCCCAAAACAAATATTAGCAAGCTGGTTTGGACTACTCTCAAAAATGTTGTGGTTAAGGTAGTTGCCTCTCCATTTCTTGCCCTGGGCGGACTGCTTGGCGTAGACCCTGCCGAGGTCAAGGGAATAGAATTCAACTATGCAGATACCACACTCACAGCCACCCACATGAGAAGGATCAAGCTTTACACAGAGCTTGAGAAAAAGAAGCCCGATATGAAGGTTGCCATGAATTATTTCAACGATGATGATTTAGAAAGAAAGGAGATAGCGTCGCGGGAAGCAGGAAAGCTCTTTCAGGCCGAGACTGGCGCTGATTACCGAAAGGAGGGTGAGAAATTCACCGCTTTTCTTAGGATGAAACTTCATTCCGATACAGTGAATGCCGTAGCCGGAAGCGCTTTGCTGATCGGTGGGCACAAACTGGATTCCATCCAGCAAAATATCGTACAAAAACGGATCAAAAAGATCGAAGCGGCATTGTACAGTTTTGATAACGCAACAAGAATAAAAGTGACAATTCCGGATAAGAAGTCTCCGGAGAATGTAGGTAGCAGACCGGTTTTTGAATTGAAATTTACTATTGATGAGTAGGATAAGCCGAATATTTATCTAAATTTATTCACAAATCGGGATTCTTCCATATGGAATTTGGAGATTATTTTTGTTTTGGGATCGATGGTATTCAATTGGGAATACCTCTGCATACTATTGACCGGGTAATTAGGTCGGTTGCGGTGAATCAGCTGCCAAATCCACCACGAATAGTCCATGGCTTGATTGATTATTACGGGACAATCGTACCGGTTATCAACCTCCGGTATCGACTGGCCGTCAACGAGAAAGCAATTTCACCGGATCAACTGTTTTTGATTGTCAATACAACAGCGCGAAAGTTGGCTTTGGTAGTTGATTCTGCCGAAGGGGTTATCTCGTTTTCAGACAATGAACTTATTCCTTCGGGTCGGCTCGATTCCGGCATTGAGGCATCAGGGGTATACAGAACAGAAAGTGGGGTCCTGTTAATTTACGATCCCGAGAAATTTTTGACTTCTGAAGAGGTGGTTCAACTCGAGAGATCCATACAATCAGAACAAATCAGACAAAGCGATCAGTAATGCACCATCCTAACCTACGAGAAATAAGCGCCCTCATTGATGAAATCCTTGGATTACATTTTCCAAAGAACCGTTGGGGCGATTTGGAACGCGGTTTATTTTCTGCCTCGAAAGAGTTGGGTTTTGGCGAATCGATCGATACTTTGGCTATGTTGTTGGCTGACCGTAATTCAGATCCCAGATATTTGGATGTAGTGGCCAACCATTTAACGGTTGGTGAGACCTATTTTTTCAGGGAAAAACATTCGTTGGATGTTTTTCAATCGCAAATTATTCCTGAATTGTTGGCAGAGCGGTTTGGGAAGGATCAGCGTATCAACATATGGAGCGCAGGTTGTTGTACGGGAGAAGAGCCTTATACTCTGGCTATGCTTCTGATGGAAACGATTCCTGATATTTCAAAATGGAATATCTCCATCCTTGCAACAGACCTCAATCCACAATTTTTAAAAAAAGCAAAAGAGGGAATATACAGTACATGGTCATTTAGAGAAACTCCAAAAGAGGTTCAATCACGTTATTTTAAGAAAATAGGGGCCGGTTGGCAGATAGATGAAACTATCCGTAAGATGGTGCATTTCAGGCAGGTAAATTTATCAGAAACTGATTTTTATGCTCAGCAGAATATGCATAAGTCTCTTGATGTAATTTTTTGCCGGAATGTACTGATGTACTTTTCTCCTGAACTTATTCGCCGGGTTGGTCGGGGTTTTTATGATGTATTGGCGCCACAGGGATGGTTTATCACCAGTCCTGTAGAGCTTAGTGACGAACTCTTTGACGAATTCGGTAAAGTGCAGTATGACAAGTGCATCGTTTACAGAAAGACCATTCACAAGCAAGTCTTGCACAAGCCTGTTTCCCATCCGCACAAGAGAGCCGAAAAACCTGAACCTTTGGATTTTTCCTTTAAAAGTAGGAAAGCAGTGGCCGATAAACCGCCCAAAGCCAAACATACCAATCCAATCGTTGGAGTACAGCCATATGAATTGGCAGAGCATCTGTTCCGCAGGGGGCAATATGCCGAATGTGCAACTTTGTGTCGTTCAGAATTGTTGAAGGCAAGGGAAAAACATAGCTGGCAACGACTCCTTTCGAGATCTTTCGCGAATATGGGCCAACTCGAAGAGTCGCTAAAGGTTTGCCAGGAGATGTTGAACTTTAACCGGCTGGATGCCGATACCTATTACCTTATGGCCACCATACTGGTTGAAAAGAGTGAGCTGGGAGAAGCCGTAAAGGTACTTAATCAGGGATTCTATATCGACCCGGATCATCTGATGTCGCATCTGCTGATGGCTGGAATATTGCGCAGGATGTCAAAGGATGCGACAGCAGCTATTCATCTTGAAAAAATTAAAAAACTACTTAACGGTCTGGACGTCAAAGTGGTTTTGGACGAAACGGAGGGACTTACAGTTGGGAGTATTCTTGAAATGGTCGAATCACAATGGGTTAGCGAAAGGTAAAATATTAGGAGGTACATGGAAACCAATGAAGAAATATTAGCGGCTCGAGCGAAGCTGATCTCCGGGACAAGGTCAGTTCGGAACGAACCTTCGGGGTATGAACTGTCTGTAGTTGAATTCATGCTTGTTCCCGAAAGATATGCCGTAGAAGAGCAATTTGTTGGCGAGGTATTACTGCTTAAGGAGCTGACCCCAATTCCGGGCATCCCTAACTATGTAGCAGGTATTGCCAATATCAGAGGCAGGATCGTATCCATACTCAATCTGAAAATGTTGCTGGGAATTACATCAAAGGGAATCACCGAGTTAAATCGAATTATCATATTGAAATACAATAAGATGGAATTTGGAATTCTTGCCGACTCCATTTTGGGAAGCAGAAGTATTCAATCCGGGCTGCTTGCCCCAAAGCCTGCCACCCTTCAGGGGGATGCTTCGAGGTATGTGAAGGGGATTACTGTCGACGGACTGGTCATACTTGACTGCGTCCAGTTACTCTCAGACAAAGCGATTACGATAAACCAGGTACAAAAATAATCAGTTATTCATTTTATAAGGAGGGAAAAGCGATGGCACTTTTAATAAATCTAAACACCCGCACGAAACTCATGCTAAGTTTTGGGGTCATTTTTCTGGTCATCTTGACCATTATAGTCCAATCTTATTTTAGTGTTACAAGAATTCGAAATGCTGGAGAAAAGCTCTCCCAGACACTATACCTGTCAAAGGACTTGACTCAGTTGCACTCTGATGAAAACAGGATAAGGAGTTTGGTACTTGAACTGATGATATTAAAAGACGAAAAACACATTGCCGCAACCATGGAAGATATGAAGCAACAGGTTAAACTGAATGATATCCACATAGAAGGGATAAGAAAAAGTATGGCCTTATTCCCTGAAGAATTAAAGATCTTTCAGGAAATTTCAGGTTCGATAGCTACCTATGAAGCCAACCGACAAAAAGAACTAGAAATGATTGCATTGCGGAAACATGACGAAGCCATTGATTTTGATAATCGAATTCAGGAACCATTGTACGCTAAAATCATGGAGGACTTTCTCCTTATCGAGCTAAATCTTGATAAAGAGGTATCCAACATTGGGGCTAACAATTCGAATGTTGCCAGTAGCATCATCATCAAAATACTGATTGGAGGAAGTATCCTTATCCTGATTTCATTGTTGCTTGTGTTATGGATTCGCGGCATGCTAACCCGCATATTCAAAGAAATAAATGAAGGGGTGAATATCCTGGGCACTTCGGCAGCTGAGATATTAACCACTGTAACAGAGGTGTCGACCGGCGCGACAGAAACAGCCACTTCCGTGTCTGAGACGACAGTGACCATCGAAGAAATTCGGCAGACTGCCCTGATCGCTGCCCAAAAAGCACAGGAGGTTCTTGAGAGTTCGCACAGGGCTTCGGAGGCGGCAGAAAATGGCAAGGATGCCGTGCAGCAGACTGTTGAGGGAATGAACCGCATCAACGATCAGATGAAACTTATTTCTGACAGTGTGAATAAATTATCGGATCAGAGCAGAACAATCGGTGAGATCACAACTACTGTCAATGACATTGCCGATCAATCCAATCTTTTGGCAGTGAATGCTGCAATTGAAGCTGCCAGGGCCGGTGAACAGGGTCGTGGATTTGGGGTTGTTGCCCAGGAGATTCGTATGCTTGCTGAACAATCAAAAAAGGCTACAGCCCAGGTCAGGGAAATTCTCAACGATATTCAAAAGGGAATGAGCCTGACGGTGATCGCTACCGAACATGGATCCAAAGCAGTTGAAAACGGAAATCGATTGGCCTTGAGAAGTGGAGAAATTATTGAAATATTGGCTGATACTGTGAATGACGCTGTAAAATCGGTCATTCAGATATCTGCTTCGAGTCAGCAACAGATGGCTGGCATGGACCAAATTGTTCCGGCGATGGAGAACATCAAACAGGCCAGCGAGCAAAACGTGATCGGAACACGGCAAACACAAACGGCCGCCCATAACCTGAACCAATTAGGGCATAACCTGAAGGATGTAATGGAAAAATATAAATTCTGATAAACTGTGGCTAAATCCCAGGAAGATTTTCTACGCGAATTGCTGGCCGATTTTAAGGTTGAAGCAGCTGAGCACCAACAGGTCATTGCCGAAAGTATGCTCCTGCTTGAGAAGCAACCACCGTCCGGAGAATTTCAGAAAATAGTTGAAACGATCTTTAGGGAGTTCCATAGTCTGAAAGGGGCGGCCCGTGCAGTGAACCAGGCAGACATCGAGCGACTTTGCCAGGCGATGGAAGGGGTATTTCACCAACTCAAAGAGGGTCGGATTTTACTTACATCGACACTTCTCGAAATTCTTTTTAGCGGGGTAGATGTACTAAATACATTGCTTTCGGATCCATTGGATGGGAGGCGGAAAAATTTGGGAACTAATCTGGTCCAATTGTTAAAAGCGATTGATACCCAGATGGAAGATTCTGATTCGGATCATAATTCCCCAACCAATGAGCCTGCTTTCACACTTCAGCAGTTTAAAAATACTCCATCGGATGTTGAAAATCAGGGTGCAAATTCCCCCGGGCAACCTGAACCTATTTCCAGGGAAATGCAGACACAAAAAGAGACGGTCCGCATTGCCACCTCAAAACTGAACAGCATACTCAGACAGTCGGAGGAATTTATTTCAGCCAGGGCGGAACTGGATTATTACATCAGGGAGATGGACCGGCTCAATCACCCAGACCTTCAAATGCTGCAAAGGGATTTGAGCAAGTTCAACCATTCTTTTTCGAGAATGGTCGACGATTTGGTCCATGACATCAGGAACACATTGCTTTTCCCATTTTCATCATTGACTGACATTGTTCCCATGATTGTACGTGATCTTGGAAGGGAATTCGGCAAAGAGATTGAACTTGTCATTTCAGGTGCTGAAACCGAGATAGACCGAAGAATCCTGGAAGAGATGAAAGATCCTTTGATTCATCTGATCCGCAACTGTATAGACCACGGCATTGAAAAGCCTGAAGTAAGAATAGAGAGTGGAAAGCAGGCCCGGGGAACTATAAAGATTGCTATCTCCCAGGAAGCCGGACGAAAAGTGGATATCATACTTAGTGACGATGGCGCCGGAATAGACCGTGAAAAACTTAGGAAATCAGCCCTGAAAAATTCGGTTGTAACCAGTCAAAACCTTGATCAAATGAATGATCAGGATATTGTTGGACTGGTTTTCCGTTCAGGGGTCACAACCAGTCCAATGATCACCGACCTCAGCGGAAGGGGACTGGGAATGGCTATTGTGGCAGCAAAAGTTGATGGTTTGGGAGGATCAATTACAGTTGAATCTGAAGAAGGCAAGGGGACAAACTTCCATATTTCACTTCCCTTAAGCTTATCTACCTTTAGAGGGGTATTGGTGAGGGTTTTTAGCCAGTTTTTTGTGGTACCGACTTCTACCATTGAACGGGTCATTCGTATCAACACCACTCAAATCTTGTATGCAGAATCAAAACCATTCTTGCCGGTAAACGGTGAAAATATTGCTTTGACCAAGTTGGCCGATACATTGGGTTTGAATGAACGCAGGCAAAAACAAACCGATGAGTTCAATTTTCCTGTGCTGATTGTGACATCGGCGCATCGTAAAATTGGTTTTTTGGTTGATGAAGTTCTTGGGGAGCAGGAGGGTGTAGTTAAAGAGCTTGGCCCTCAGTTAATTCACGTCCGTAACTTGGCAGGAGCGACAGTTTTGGGAAGTGGACTGGTAATTCCAATACTCCATGTTCCTGAACTTATTGACTCAGCCCTGAAAGCAAATTTGGCCGGGAGCATCTCTAATCAAGAGGCCGTACCCGACGCTTCGACCGAAAAACGGATAAAGATTCTTGTTGCCGAAGATTCAATTACATCCAGAATGTTACTCAGAAACATTCTGGAAACAGCAGGATTTCAGGTAAAAACCGCTGTTGATGGGCTGGAGGCATTTCAAATTCTTCAAAATGACCCTTTCGATCTTGTTGTCACGGATATTGAAATGCCCGGAATGAACGGCTTTGAGCTGACATCGAAGATAAGAACGGATGTTCGGTTTTCGGCTATCCCTGTTGTATTGGTAACAGCGCTTAGTTCAGATTGGGACCGTAAACGCGGACTGGAAGCTGGCGCAAACGCATACATAGTTAAAAGCAATTTTGAACAAAGTAACCTGGTTGAAACCATTCATCGTTTGATATAGAAGTTTAAATGGCCGGTATGGAGAATAAAAGAATCAATGTACTGATTGTTGAAGATAGTCTAACGGCACAAAACTTGCTGAATGGAATATTGGCAAGTGATCCCAGGTTTAGGGTATTGGGGACTGTTGCCAATGGGAAACAGGCGATTGAGGCCGTCGCCAGATTAAAACCCGATGTGGTCAGTATGGATATTTACATGCCGGAAATGGACGGGCTGGAAGCAACACGCCGGATTATGGCGAAAACACCGGTTCCGATAGTCATTGTGAGCAGCTATTACCAGGCTTCCGACATGGCCTTGTCGTTCAGTATCCTGAAGGCTGGGGCCCTCACCATACTGCCCCGGCCGGTTGGCCCGATGCATCCCGATTACCTCCAGTCGAGCCGAAGTTACCTGAATACCCTGAGAATGATGGCCGGTATCAAAGTAAATAACCATCGGTCAAAACCAATACCAAAATCCTCCTTTGTCACTAGAGAGCCCTCAAAACCAATTATTAATCAGGGAACTGCAAAACGCGCCATTGTTGCTATTGGCGCTTCGGCCGGAGGCCCCATGGCGCTACAGACAATTCTGAGTCAAATTCCCAATGATTTTTCGTTGCCTATCCTCATTGTTCAACACATCGATGCTAATTTTGCGACAGGTTTCTGCAATTGGCTGAATTCTACCTCCGGAGTACCGGTAAAAATTGCGTCCCAGGGCGAGAAGCTATTGCCGGGACATGCCTATCTTCCACCAGGAGATGCGCATCTTGGGCTTATCGACGAAGGAATAATCGGCATAAGCAACGATCCGCCGGAGTCGAATCTTCGGCCATCGGTAAACTATCTTTTCAGAAGCGTTCGACGGGTGTATGGGGGCAAATCGATCGCCATACTGCTCTCAGGAAT
>JBBIUJ010000021.1:0-23192 GCA_037440345.1 Prolixibacter sp. | reverse complement strand
TAACCAATGAAATCACCACCAATATTGTAATTTGGTATACCCTTGTCTAGTATCCACCGGTATTCGCCACTTACATGGCGCAACCTGTATTCCATACTAAAGGGCTTCCGATTTTCGAATGCTTCGCTATATATGTGTAAGCAGTTATCAAAATCATCCGGATGAACGCCTTCTGCCCAACCGTTACCAAGCTCCTGCTCAATACCGCGACCCGTAAAATTGAGCCAGGGTTCATTAAAATAGTTGCACAACTTATCGGTCCCGGATGTCCATATCAGTGCAGTTCCAGAGTCAGCAAGGTTTCGATATTGACTTTCCTTTTCTTTCAGGGCCTCTTCTGAACGCTTTCTTTCTGTTATATCCCGTGCAAAACCATAATTGTACTCTTGCCCTTCATATTTAAAATAGGTGGTTCTGACTTCCACATTGAACTGCGTCCCATCCTGTCTGTTATGGACTGTTTCTGCAGTGAAGGTTCCATCAGCCCTAAGTTTGGACCACAATTCTTTTAATACTTCAGGGTTTGTTTTTGGATTGACATCCAGAAGAGACCTGCCCAATAATTCATTGGGGTCGTAACCTAATGCCCTTCCACCTGCTTCATTCACATAAATAAACCTATTCTCACTATCCATCCAATAAACCCCGTCAGTAAAAACATCCAATGCATGTTTCAACATTGCATTCTGCTGCTGAGCATTTGTTATTTCGGTTAAATCCTGACATGTCCCTACAGCACGATAAGGATGTCCAGACTCGTCAAAATAGATACGCCATCTTTCTTCTATGTTTTTTATTGACTCACCTGGTGTAATAATCCTGTGTTTAATTGAGTTAACGCAATTCGTATTAAAAGATTTAATAAATGCGTTATCTACTCTTTCCCTATCATCCGGATGAACAAATGTTAAAAAATTTGGATGAGTTGTCTTGATTTTATCCCTATCAACCCCGAATATCCGATAGGTCTCATCTGACCAAATTACTTCCATAGTTGATAAATTGGTTTCCCAACTGCCAACTTTAGCAACTTCCTGGGCAGCAAACAGGCGCTCTTCGCTCTCTTGAAGAAATAACTCTGCTTTTTTCTTTTCTGTAATATCAAGAACTTCAGACATAACAAACTGCATTTTGCCATATCTGTCTTTCAAAATGGTGTTGTACCATTCGCAATAAATTATCTCCCCATCTTTCCTGTAATTACGAATTGCAGAAATTGGTTGATTATTAATTCCAAGTTTGAGATTTTCCAATTTAGCCTGGACAAGAGGAATGTCAGGTTCATAAATCAAATTCAGGCTCATTACTGGCTGTCCTATCGTTTCGCCAGAACTCCAGCCAAATATTTTCTCTGAATTACCCGTCCATTTAGTAACTACAAAGTCGGAATCCCATTCAATAATTGCTAACGGGGAGTTTTCGACAAAGAAATCCAGTCTCTCAGAGCTTTCTAAGAGCCGATTTTTTATCTGTTTGTGTTTCGAGTCTTCAGCACTTTTCAAAGCTTTTACAGAAATAAGCTCTTGCCGTGTTTCCTGTAATTCCTTAATGAGTTGAGCCTTGGTTTTATCCAGATCTTTCATAGGATAACTTTAGTCTAGCTGAGTGGATTAGAAATAGTTACCTGGCTCTGTCTCAACGAACTTAAGGGGAATTCCTAAAAATCAAAGCGGGGATAAATTCCTGAAACCTGATCAGGAATATTGCCAAAGCTAACAAAAAAAGAGAAATAAGTTCAAATTAATTGCTAAATTTATGTCGTGTAAAAATCCAGACTCCTACAACTTATGAGAAAATTATTCATTCTCCTGTTAATCCTTGTCCATTGTTTTCCGGTTTTGCTTTTTTCACAGCCTGGCGGAAAAGTCTTTGATAACCTCTCCATGCCCAGTAAAATTCTGAAAATGGACCGGAAATATGCCGTCTACCTTCCGTCCGATTATGAGACTTCCCAGCGCAGCTATCCGGTTTTGTACCTGCTGCATGGTGCCGGGGATGACCAGAGCGGCTGGATTCAGTTTGGCGAGGTAAAAAATATCGCTGACAAAGCGATTCATGAGGGCAAATGTACTGCAATGGTTATCGTGATGCCCGATGGGAATACCGGACAGCGAGGTTATTTTAACAGCCCTAAGGGAGACTGGAATTATGAAGATTTTTTCTTCCAGGAGCTGATGCCATACGTTGAAAAGACCTACCGAATCAGAACCGACAAACGCTACCGTGCAATTGCCGGCTTATCCATGGGCGGGGGTGGCTCTTTTATGTATGCACTTCATCATCCCGAACTTTTCTCTGCTGCCTGTCCGCTTAGCGCTTCGGTAGGCCCTGTCACAATAGAGGAGGCAGCAGCACGTTGGGAAAAACAATATCCCGGCATTTCGAAAGAAGATTTAAATAACTATTTCACAAGGCACAGCGCCCTTGAACTGGTTAATTCGATGCCGGATACCCAGAAAAAGGCCGTCAGATGGTACATCGATTGCGGTGACGATGATTTTTTGAACGAAGGGAACTGTTTGGTGCACATCGCCATGCGCAAGAAAGAGATTCCCCACGAATTCAGGATCCGTGATGGAGCGCACACCTGGACTTACTGGCGAGAGGCCCTGCCAACAGTTCTGGAATTCGTTTCGATGGGTTTTCATCAATTTTAAACTTCACCATTTGTGTTACCTTCGTTCATTCCTTAGTGCCCTCCTTAGTGAAAAAGGGTTACACTAAGAACATTATGGCAAATCATGCAACAAACAAACCAATAAAACCAACAAATTATGGACAAATCACGCAGAAAATTTCTGCAAAACAGCGCGGTTTTGCTCGCCGGAACAACCCTTTTGTCAAAAGCTGCATTGGCAGCGCCGAAATCTTCCGAAATTGTAGGAATTCAACTCTATTCCGTTCGGGACGATATGAAGAAAGATCCTCTCGGCACTTTGAAACAGTTGGCAAAAATGGGCTACAAGCATGTTGAGCATGCCAACTATATCGACCGTAAATTTTACGGATACAGCGCATTGGAATTTAAAAAGATCCTCACCGATCTGGGTTTGAAGATGCCAAGCGGTCATACAGTGATGGGCAAAAATCATTGGGATGCCGGTAAAAAAGATTTTGCAGATTCATGGAAGTATACCATCGAAGACGCTGCCTACATGGGGCAGAAGTATGTGATCAGTCCCTGGATGGACGAATCCATGCGCAAAACTTATGATGATTTGCTTGGGTACCTTGATGTATTCAACAAATGCGGGGAGTTGTGCCAGAAATCAGGAATGAAATTCGGATACCACAACCATTGGGCCGAATTTACTGAGCAACTTAACGGGATGAAGTTATTCGACATCATGATGAAAAATCTTGATGTCAACAAAGTTGTCATGCAACTCGATATTGGCAACATGTACATAGGCGGAGCCAAAGCGCTGGATGTAATTGGTCAGTATCCTGGTAAGTTTGAACTGATCCATGTGAAAGATGAAATCGCCGTCAACACCAAGGAGAAATTCGAAAGCGCCATTTTAGGCAAGGGAATTCTCCCGGTAAAAGAGGTGTTGGAAATTTGCCGCAAAACCGGCGGAACCAAAGCATTTATCATCGAACAGGAGTCCTACCAGGGGAAAGCCCCTTTAGCTTGTGTGCAAGAGGATTTGGAGATCATGAAAGGATGGGGATATTAGGGGAAGTTATGAGAGATGAGTTAAGAGGTATGAGTTATGAGAGATTGATATTTTCATTTAAAAAAATCGCCGCTATTGCATGATGCAGTAGCGGCGAAATTCTTTATACAATTAACTATTCAAATCAATAGTAACCTGGATTTTGAACCTCTGCAACCGCAGGAGCCGGCAAGACGCAGTCGACATAGGTATTAGGAATTGGCCTGAGTCTATCTGTGGCTCGGTTTAATTCAGTTCATGGGCAAACCCGACATTATAATATTTACTCTGTTATAAATCAATGCGCTAAAATCGCTACTCAATCTCCTGGCTCTGCCATTTCACTTTTCAGATGTCAACAGTGGAAATTTTATCACCTTTTCGCTAATCTTAGCAGTTTGTTTGTTAATAAAACGATAGTAAAATGCACCCTTTTTAGATTCAGTGGTATTCTTTTCGTTCAAACGTTCAATCTTGTCCATGGAGAGTACTTTCTTCCTGAAATTTCCCGGATCAAGCGTTTTCTGGAATATCGCCTCATAGAGATTTCTCAATTGTGTCAATGTAAACTTTTCAGGCAGCAACTCCTGGCCGATAATATTTATCAGGGCCTTTTGCTGCAGCAGGTCGAGTGCGTTCTGAACCATTTCACCATGATCAAATATCAAATCAGGCAAATTGGTAACCGGCCACCATTTGGCACCCGATTCCCTGACCAACTCTTTGTCGTGCAGGTCAATGCGGACCAGTGCCACAAAAGTCATACTGATAACACGTGATCCCGGGTCTCTGTTTGGTAAAGAGAAAGCGGAGGCTTTTTCCAGAAAGATGTCATGCAAACCGGTTGTTTGCAAAAGGACTCTCCTAGCAGCATCTTCCAGGGATTCATCTTCCTGAACAAAACCACCCATCAACGACCATTTCCCCTGTTCGGGCTCAAAAGCTCGTGGATAAAGCAAAAGCTTCAGTTCCGAATCCTCGTAGCCGAATATCGAACAGTCAACGGCGACAAAATGCTTGGGGTGATTTTTATAGATTTCTGATCGCATTTATAATTACCTTCACAAGTTTTAAAGTGGCATTCCAGGCAAATTTATAAAAGTATCTTTCACTTATAATTCAACATGAGTATAAATAGGGATTTCCTGTTTAATAACATATTTTAACAATTACCTCATTTTTATTGACCCTATTTATAAGTTGAAAGTCAATACGTCAAGGCTAGAACTGACCAACAACTGGTTGGCCCTTATACGCTCTTCTGCGACCTCATTTGTCTCAATTTACATCAGATTTGGCTGTAACTAGTTGATCTGATCAGGGAATAGCTAGTAAAAACATCAAATAATTACTAATTTTATCATCAAATTATCTAAATTATAATACATGAAACAGATGAAGCAGCTTTACAAAGAATCAATTTTAACCTTGATTTTTATTGCCTTTTTTGTCACTTTCCTTATCAATTCAGGAATGGCAAAGTCGCGCGATTATTATCAGATTCAGGTGTACCGCTTAACCGGGAAAGTTCAGGAGGAAAAAGTGGACAACTTTCTTAAAAACGCCTATTTGCCTGCTTTGCACAGGGCGGGAATCAAGAGTGTAGGGGTCTTTAAACCTATCGAGACGGATACAACCTCAGGCAAACGTGTCTATGTTTGGATACCTTTCACCTCGCTGGATCACTTCTCCAAAATCCAGGACATACTAATTAAAGACGCTGAATTCCAGAAGAGTGGCATTGATTTTCTTGGTGCTCCATTCGATCAGGTACCATTTGCCCGAAAAGAGTCGATCCTGTTAAGGGCATTCCCCGATGCCCCAAACTTTGTACTTCCTAAATTTCAAACTGCACCTTCTACAAGAATTTATGAATTAAGAAGTTACGAAGGCCCAACCGAAAACCTTTTTAGGAAAAAAGTACAAATGTTCAATGAAGGTGGAGAGATGAAAATATTCTCCAGCCTGGATTTTAACGCAGTGTTTTATTCTGAAGTCGTATCCGGCGGAACAATGCCTAATCTGATGTACATGACCACATTTGCAGATATGGATGCGCGCAAAGCCCATTGGGATGCCTTCAAAAATCATCCCGATTGGAAAAAACTATCAGGAATGGCTGAATACAAGAATACTGTTTCCAAATCAGTTATTCTGTTCCTTCACCCTACCGACTATTCAGATTTCTAGTCAAATATCAAATAAAGAAAAGGGGAAATTTCTGTGAAATTTCCCCTTTTCTTTATTTGAATTCGACCGGAATCGCTTTAATTTTTTCTAGTGTAATGCTCCGGATAAATAATTCTCCTCCCTCCGATTGTATCTGAATTCTACCTTTTGAAAGCGGCAAAACGGAACCATCTTTTTCAATCCGTCCCGAATTGGCATTCACCATGTTGACCACTCCGTTTACAACATGTACAGAATTGCGTCCTACACAATAAAGATCCACTACATTCCACTCTCCTGCGGGCTTTTCATGGTCCTCCTTTTTGGAGCAGTTTTTGGCCGGGAAATTCACACCAAATTTCGAAATTGTTCCATCAGCTGCATAACGGTAACTTTTCCCTTCCGCATCTTTGACCGCCGTTATTTCAAAATAGCTATTGCCCATGCAATATGAATCGCCCATTTTTGTGGTGCAGAGCTGGAATTCGTGAGAGCTCATCCAGACACCAAGCCCATCGCCAAACGGACCAAAACTATGGTAAAGGATACCTGAATTGCGTTGTTTGAATACTTTCTCGCCCCATCTGAAAACCATCCGAAGGTGATAATTTTCATACTCCTTTTTGGTCGCCAGTGAAGCATTCACCTCACCGGTGATACGCAGAAGGTTTTCACCATTTAGCTGAACAATGCTAAACAAGGGTTCCTGTGGTTTGGCTCCGGTAGGGTTAAGGTAAATCTCCCAATTGTTAAGATTTTTCCCGTTAAACAAATTGAATTCTTTGGGCTTAGCCTGAACCAATACCGGAAGAATAGAAAGAAAAATGAGCAGAAGTTTATGGTTCATTTTGAGGTTTGAATTAAAAAAACTGCCCCGAATCCGGGGCAGTCGTTAGATGTTTAAAAATGGTTTGAATTAGTGCCCGTGAAGAATCTCCTGGGCTTTTTCCAATATTGTTGTGTCATCCAACAAGACGATCCCCCCGTTGGGGCCCTGTTCGATGTGCATGCCTACACTTTTTCCGTGAGCATAATTTGCCCCACCAAAATAATTCCTGACGGTCTCGACATCCAGCCCCAACTCTTCTGCGATGCGGTGCATTGAACCGTCAGGTAAAGTGTCTTTAATTTTTCTTAACTCATTAAATGTTATTTTTTCAGTCATAATATTGGTTTTTAAAAAGTTAATAAATATTCTTTTGGGAAGAACTTAGTTTTTCTGTTTCACTTCAGCCAAATTAATACTAAAAGTTCAATATTGTTACAGGGCTGTTACAACATTTAGAACCGGATAGTTGAAATTTAGGATTTTTAACATTTGCAATTCCCGGAAGGATGTATTACCTGTTGATACACACAGAATTAATCAGGAACAAATGTTGGAAGCAAAATAACTGTTATAAAACATGTTTAGTCAACGTCCTTTGGCGGGCTGACCAGCAAGTTTAAAAAGAGTCTCCAAGAGCAATGACCGTAACCGTAATTTATTGATTTTGTGATTATCCCGGTCAGGAAATACCCTGTTTGACAGAAAAACAAAGAGAAGCTGATTAACCGGATCAGCCCAAACAAATGTACCGGTATATCCTGAGTGCCCGAAGCTCTGCTCAGAGACGACAGTGGATGGATACCTCTCCTTGCCGGTATGCCTGCTCGTCTGGATTCCAGGTTTATCAAAACCATATCCTCTCCGGTTGTTGGATTTTTGGAAATGGCTGCTTGTCCAACTCTTAAGTGTCTCGCCGGTGATGAACCTTTCGTTGCCATACTCCCCATTCTGAAGGTAGAGCTGCATTACCTTCGCGACATCGCCAACAGAACCAAACAATCCTGCATTACCAGATACACCGCCCATAAGCGCAGCGGTTTCATCGTGCACAAAACCCTGAAGCAATTCGTGACGGAATGACTTATCATCTTCGGTAGGCACAATTTTATCCTTTGGCTGTGACAGTGCAGGCAGATACCTCAAAGAGGTAGCTCCCAGTTTTGCATACAATTTATCGTGCAGAAACAGCTCAAAAGATTCACCCGACAAGTTCTCAATCACTTTGGGCAAAATGACAAATCCCAGATCAGAATAGGCATACTTTTTTGATTTGAGCAAGGGAGATTCACGGATGGATTTATAGACAGAATCTTTGAAACTATCGATCAAAAAGAGTCCGTTGGACACCCTGAGATCAAATCCCGGTGTCGGTTGAGTTACATAATATCCTGGTTTGTAATTTCCTTGCGCATCAATGGTCCCTGGCCACAATACTACCCCTGCCCGGAGCCTTGCCTGATGAGAGAGCAGATCAGAAATCAGTATCCCTTCTTTGTTGCTCCCTTTCCAATCCGGCCAGTAATCACTCATTTTCTTCGTCACTATAAACTTCTTCTGATCGGCCAGCATCATCAACGCAGGAACCGGTGCCAAAACTTTCGTCACTGAGGCCAGGTCATACAAATCATCATCCTGCACGGCCAGATTTTCGGAGTAGGTATGAAATCCGTAAGATTTCTGATAAAACACCTTCCCGTTTCTCGCCATGAGGAGTTGACATCCTGGGAAGGCCTTCTCCTTTAATCCAATACCGACCAGGGAGTCTATTTTCTGTGAGAGCCTGAGCGAATCAATTCCAACCTCCTCGGGTAACACATAGCTTAGCCTGTCGATGGATGGGAAAGTGATGCCAACCCCCTTTTGGTAGATTTCAAGATCACTTGTAAGTTTTCCCTTCGAGGGGATAGCCCCAAAAATCAATTGGGACGAGAGGTCCATCCGGTCATAATCAATCTTCTCCGAGACCAGAAGGGCGGAGCTTTTCTCAGTAATTGCTCCACTCGCCAAAAAACGGGCAGAGCCAAATAAAACAAACACTGATTTGGCATTTTTAGCCGCACTACCGGCAAGCTGATTCTCCACCTCCATCAGGAAGGCTCCAAGCTCATCAAGTGAACTGGCAGGCATGGCATTGTTGCCCAAAGTTCTATTTACATCTTCACTCTGATCGCTGACCGCATACACAACTAAGTTATAAGTGACTGATTTTGAAAGTATTGATTTTAATGATTCATGCCTCACTTTCGGATCAAGTGTCAGATGGTCCGATTTTGCATACCTGTCCATCCATGGAGAAATTGTTCTACCATCCGCAAAACCAATGTTTACCACCAATATTTTTAAAGTATCGAGCCTGCAAAGAGGCAGAAGCTGTCTACTGTTTTTAAGGATCACCAAAGAGTTTTGGGCCTCTTCTCTCCGTATCACACGATGCGTACGCAGAGGAGAGACTGCTTTAGGGGTGATAACTTTTACCGGATGGGCAACACGTTGCTTCACTGCCTTAACCTTCATTTGGGCAGGAAGCGCAACTGAAAAAATGGAGCAAAAGAGTAGCAGCAGTATTTTTTTTGACATTAATAGAGGTCCAATAGGAAACTTAGGCCAAATCTAACCAAAAGCTCCCAATTCCGAAATTTTATTGAGCCACAAAATTGGTAGGACAAAAAAATGAAAAGTACCATTGATATCCCTATCTTAGCAAAAAAAACATTCCCATGGCACGAGATTATCTTTCAACCCCAGGTCATTCATTCTATTCCAGACACCTGATCAGGATTTTATCTTTGATGATCCTCCTGTTTATAGGCATCCAGTCCCAGGCCCGGGAAGGTGGCCCGGTTTGCGGTGCAGAACGCCCCGATCTCTACCTATCCGGCCTAAAAGGTCTTCGTCTCGGATTGGTGGTTAACCATACTTCAACCGTCAATGGGGAGCATCTTGTTGATTTCCTGAAGGGAAATGGGATTACCATAAAGTTCCTCTTTGCTCCTGAGCACGGACTAAGGGGAGAGGCGGATGCCGGCGAGAAGATCTCCAATTCCGTAGATGCCAAAACAGGAATTCCAATCGTTTCAATATATGGCAAAAATAACCGGCCAACCTCAGAGCAGCTTGCGGATATCGATCTCATCATTTACGATATCCAGGATGTAGGTTGCAGATTTTATACCTACATCAGCACCTTGCACTATGTTATGGAGGCTTGTGCTGAAAACGGTAAGAAGATCATGGTACTTGACCGGCCCAATCCTAACGGGGATTACTGCGCAGGACCGATCCTGAAGCCTGCTTTCAGATCGGGTGTCGGGGTCGACCCGATTCCGGTTGTGCATGGCTGCACCGTGGGCGAACTGGCCCAAATGATTAATGGAGAGGGGTGGTTGAAAAATGGAATAAAATGCGATCTCAAGGTCATTCCTGTTAAGAATTATACACACCAAACAGTTTATGCCCCGCCCATCAAGCCCTCCCCAAACCTTCCCAACTACACATCCATCAGGCTCTACCCTTCTCTCTGCTTTTTTGAATCAACCAGTGTGAGCATAGGCCGGGGGACGACCTTCCCCTTCCAGGTAATTGGTTTCCCTGATCAAAAATTCGGAGGTTTTTCCTTCACACCTCAAAGTCTAAAAGGATTCGAGATGAACCCTCTGCAAAAAGACAAGATCTGTTATGGTGAGGATCTGAGAAATTTGCAGGAGATTCCAAAATTCACACTCCAATATTTCCTTGATTGGTACGGCAAATTTGCCCAAGCCAGTGATTTCCTGACAAAAATCCGCTGGTTCAACCTGTTGATGGGAGACGACAGGATACTCACCATGATCCAGGCCGGGAAGAGCGAAAAAGAAATCACCGATAGCTGGCAGGAAGAGTTGGAAAGCTATAAGATTGTTCGATCTAAATATTTACTTTATTGAAGTGACTAGAGTGACTAAAGTGAACTAAAATGCCTAAAGTTAGGACTCCATAACTTTAGGCACCAAGTACTTTAGTCACTTTAGTTCACTTTAGTCACTTTAGTTCACTCTCTTATGAACCCACTGCTCGTCGCTTCGCTCCTCTCCGGTTATTTCGTTCTACTGATTTTGGTTGCATACCTGACCAGCAAGTCTGCGACTACTGATACTTTCTTTACAGCCAACCGAAAGTCACCCTGGTTTGTCGTAGCATTTGGCATGATTGGAACCACCATATCAGGTGTAACATTTATCTCTGTTCCTGGTGAAGTAGGTAATTCTGCCTTTACCTATTTTCAGTTTATCATGGGGAATTTTTTCGGGTACATGGTGATAGCCTTTATTCTTTTGCCAGTCTATTACCGGATGAACCTGATATCCATATACACTTACCTGGAGGAGCGCCTGGGATTTTATTCCTATAAATCAGGCTCTTTCTTTTTTCTGCTCTCCAGAACCATTGGTGCGGCTTTCAGGATGTACCTCGTGGCAGAGGTCTTGCAACTGGCCTTTTTTGCCCATTTTGGCATTCCATTTGGCGTGACTGTGCTAATCAGCATTCTTTTGATTTGGATTTATACTACAAAAGGCGGAGTAAAAACAATCATATGGACAGATTCTTTGCAAACCATCTTTCTGATCTCGGCAGTGATCCTAACCATCTATTTTATCTTCAATAGTTTCGGCTGGAGTTTTGGACAGATGATCAAAGAGGTGCAGGAGAGTCCGCATTCAAAAGTATTTGATTGGGACTGGAGGTCAGGTAAATTCTTCGTCAAACAATTCCTTGCAGGTATCTTCATCACCATTGTCATGTCGGGACTCGATCAGGACATGATGCAAAAGAACCTGACCTGTAAAAACCTGAAGGAGGCACAAAAAAACATGCTGACTTTCAGCTCTATATTTGTTTTCGTAGTATGGATGTTCCTGACTTTGGGAGCTTTACTTTATATTTACGCAGAATCCCACCAAATTTCTCTTCCTCAAAAGAGTGATGATCTCTATCCGCTGCTTGCGATCAATCACATGAACCTGATGATTGGCATCTTCTTTTTGCTGGGCATTACAGCTGCCAATTATGCCAGCGCCGATTCTGCATTAACTTCGCTGACCACAGCCTTTTGCATAGATTTCCTCAATTTTGGAAAACGTGGGGACCAAAATAAGAAGCGCATGTTAAAAATTACGCACATCGGATTTTCCTTGCTTCTGTTTTTGGTAATCATGATTTTCAAGGCTGTCAACAACCAAAGTGTTGTAATGGCTGTTTTCAAGGTGGCTGGACTCACATATGGCCCGCTTCTAGGGCTCTTTTCGTTCGGTATGCTAACAAAATTCAGGATCAAAGATCAACTTGTCCCTATAGTTGTGGTCACCGCACCAACGCTTTCATGGCTCCTCAACCAGTTTTCGGAACAATTGCTAAACGGCTATCAAATTGGATTTGAATTAATTATAATTAACGGAGTATTAACATTTTTGGGTTTATTCCTGATAAGGATCCGACAAAAATAATTTTCGTTAAAAATTGTTAAAATTCAATTTTTTTCTTTATATTTGATAAACTACTTTGAGGTAAATCTGTCATAGTAGAAATATCTTCCCCTAAATACCTGGACGGTATGAAAAGCTTGTTCATGACATTGGTCGTTGTTCTGACAATCCTCTTTGTATGCAGTTGTCAGAAGGAGCATGAAAGTGATTCCAACGGAAGATTGCTCACCTTTTCCACCGACACTGTAGCTTTTGATACCATTTTTACTTCCATAGGTACCCCAACCAAGAATTTGCGGGTTTATAATTCAACAAATGACAGGATCATAGTCTCCTCCATACGTTTGGCAGGTGGAGAGAACAGCGGATTCAGGTTAAACATTAATGGAGAGGCTACAAACGAAGTTTTTAACGTTGAAATTCCTGCAAGGGACAGCATTTTCATTTTTGTCGAAGCAACGCTCAACAAGATTGGCATCCATCAAACCATGGTAGCCGAGGACTCCATCCTCTTTAAGGTCAACAGCAAGGAGCAGAAAGTGAGATTGCTGGCCTGGGGACAAGACTTCAAACTAATCCGTTCAGAGATGATCAAGACCTCTACCTGGACAAAAGAAAAACCATACCTTGTCTACGGTTATGCCTTCGTAGACTCTTGTCAGACACTCACCATCGATCCGGGTTGTACCATCTATTTTCATAAGAACGCTGGGCTGTTTATCAAAGGATCCTTGATTGTCAAAGGGACATCAGGAGACCCCGTTGTATTCAAGGGCGACCGCCTGGAGGGCGGGTATGCAAATCTGCCGGATCAGTGGAATGGGATAACGCTGCTTTCAGGTAGTCATAACAACCTCATAAACCACTCTATCATCAAAAATGGCAACATTGGCTTGCAGGTCGGCAACATTGAGAAAGAAGGATATGCTTCTGTTACACTGGCAAATACGCGTATAGAAAACATGAGTTGGTCGGGCATATGGGCCATGAAGTCGAAAATACTGGCTTACAACTGTGTGATAGCGAACATCGGGTACTACAATACGGCGCTCCTTTTGGGAGGCGATTATCAATTTTACCATACCACTTTTGCCAACTGTAACACCGACAATACGAGGCCATTTCGGAATACCGAAACACTTACCCTCTCCAACTACCTGGTCAACAGCAACAATGGCACTAAATATGTTGGGGATCTTACCCAGGCTGTTTTCGGTAATTGTATTATCAGCGGGCTTAACCCAGATGAGCTCAAGATTTCGATGGATAAGCAGGGAAAATCCAATTACCTGTTTGACCATTGTCTGATTCAAATTTCCGACACCTTCAAACTGCCTAATCCTGACCGATTCCTTAGTCTTCAACGAAATATCAATCCAAAGTTCATCAATCCCCAAAGGGGAATTTACGAACTTGACACTTTATCTGCTGCAAAAGATGTGGGCAAAGAGGCCATTGCAAAAATCTACTCCATTGATTTGAAGGGAGCTGACAGAAACATCGATGCAGGTGCCGACCTTGGCGCTTTCGAGCGTGTCGAAAAGAAAAAATAGCGGATCATGCGGGCAATCTCATGGCTGAATGTATGGCTATTTTTGCTTATAGTTCCTTTTCCACTTGAACATTACGGGCAAAACAAGCCAATAAAAGATTATAAGATAGTCTTTTACAATACCGAAAATCTTTTTGATCCATTCGATGATCCTGATACTAACGATGGTGAATATACCCCGGGTGGAAAGTGCCATTGGACAATCTCACGTTTAGACCAGAAGGTAATGATGGTGTACCGTGCCATTATTTCCGCAGCCAATGGAGAATTTCCTGATATCATCGGCCTTGCAGAGATTGAAAACCTTTGGATATTGGAGTATTTGCTCAAAAAGAGTCCGCTCAAAGAGGCCAAATATGGCATTGTACACAAGGAATCCCCCGATCCAAGGGGTATTGATGTAGCCTTGCTCTACAAAAAGGAGACTATCATTCCAATCGATTTTGAATTTATTCCGGTGCATGGCAATGGATCTTCCCAATTTTCTTCGAGGGATATCCTTCTTTTTAAGGGTCAGCTCAACAAAGAGCCGATTCTTTTTTTCGTGAACCACTGGCCATCGAGAAGTGGCGGTTACATGGAAACCCTTGGAAAACGAAATATTGCCGCAGGGATTGTTCGCAAAACGATTGATTCCCTGCTTGCAATCAACCCTCAAAGTAAACTATTGCTGATGGGCGATTTTAACGCGACCCCCAATGAGGATTGCTTCACAAAAATATTGGGAACCACTGCTGTAGACCGCTCCCACGGAGGGAAAACCCTATTCAACCTTTCCCAAAAATGGATGGATAAAGGATTGGGAACCATCCGTACAAGAGGCCGATGGGAAATTTTTGACCAGTTTATCTGCTCATCCAATCTGCTAAACACAAGCGGATTACATATTTTACAAAGCGAAACCAATATCTGTACTGAGGAATTTCTAATGGAGGAGGATAAACGGTATTTGGGCAAGAAACCATTCCGAACTTATCTAGGCCCGGTATACCATGGAGGAGTCAGTGATCACTTGCCTATCTTCACGGTAATTCAGGAAGAAGTACGCTAAAGTGACTAGAGTGACTAAAGTGACTAGAGTTATGGACTCCGAACTGATTAAGCAGGTACCGTACCTACTTTATTAACTTTATTAACTTTAGTCACTTTAGTCACTTTAGTCACTTTAGTCACTTTTAACTTTTAATTAACAACCCCCTTTTAAACTCTGAGACGTTATTGGTGTCAAATCCTGCAAAAAACAGTTATTGACACATGCGACAATTTATTTTGCCCATTCTGGTTTTCATAGCCATCTATACAGCGAACGGACAAACACCATCACCCTTCACCCCTGTTCCCGCGAAATCTTCGGTTGGCTCTTCTAATCCGGCGATAAAAAATCTTGTTGTCAGGGGAAAAGTTATAGAGGCAGAATCTTCTACACCAATGGGTTATGCCAATGTAGCCATTTTTGCCGCTGCCGACTCAACGGTAGCCGGAGGAATCATGACTGCTGACAATGGCTCCTTTGAGATTAAAAACCTTCTGCCCGGCAAGTATTATCTGAGTGTAAAATTCATTGGATATGCAAAAAAAACCATTCCTATTCAGATTACAGCTACGAAACCAGTTACAGATGTTGGTCTGATCAGGTTGCAGACAACAGAACAAAAGATCAACGAGGTAGAAGTTGTTGCCGAGAAACAACGCGTCGAATTCAAAATTGACAGACGAGTGGTCAATGTGAGCCAAAATATCGTATCCACCGGAGGGACAGCCGTTGAAGTTTTGGAGAATACCCCTTCCGTTCAGACCGATTTCGAGGGCAACGTCACCTTACGGGGAAGCTCGAACTTCACTGTTTTAATTGATGGAAGGCCAAGTGTAGTGAAAGGTAGCGATGCTTTGAGGCAACTGCCTGCCGCAGGTATCGACAAGATTGAGATCATAACCAACCCATCTGCCAAATACGATCCGGATGGTGATTCAGGTATCATCAATGTCGTAATGAAACGGAATCAAAAGGACGCATTCAGCGGTCTTGTTAACCTGACAGCCGGTTTGAGGGACAAATACCGCGGTGATGCCAATTTTACCTTTAGAACAAAGAAGTGGGATTTCACCCTTGGAGCTGACTTCTCCGACATGACAAATGTGGGTACGCGAAATATGTTACAGAAATTGACCAGCGGCGACACCATAACGACCAGACAAACACTGGCTGACGGAACAAATTTCCACAAGGGGCATAATATTAAAGGTGGGATTGACTATATAATAAGTCCGTCGACTACCATTGGAATTATTGGGACTGTAGGGACCATGAGCCATGGAGACGCCAATCTGGGTCATCAGACTACCTCTTACAATCTGGGGTTGCCCTCTACCTATCTATTTCAGGACAATAGTTCGACCAGGGGAGGTAATTATTGGAGCGGCAATGTGAATTTCACACATAAATTCGACAAAAAGGGTCAGGATCTTCAGGGATTGTTCTATTTCTCGGGCGAAAATGGAGATGACTTTACCAATCAAATCAATTACAACACGGATGCCAACTCCAATCCTATTGACAAAAATCCTTATAAATACAGGTCCAACGAAAGTCCCACCGAGCATGAATACAGGGCAAAACTGGATTATGTTTTACCCATCAACGATAAGGACAAACTGGAAGCTGGTTACCAGGGAAGGATGCAGAAAAGCCAGGAGAATTTTATTTTCGAAGAGTATGATTACCTCTCTTCTAATTGGATAAACAACCCAAAATACAGCAGTTTGGTCGACTTTGCACAGGACATTCACGCACTCTACGGGACTTTTTCGCATGCCAACAATAGTTTTTCATATCAGCTTGGATTAAGAACAGAGTATACCAACAGAAAACTGAACAGCCAAAGAGCCAACAAAACATACTCATTGACCCGTTTCGACTTCTTTCCAACCGTTCATTTGTCGCAGAAATTTGCCGGTGAATTTGAGTTACAGGGTAGTTACTCCAGAAGGCTAAACAGACCTGAAGGGTTCATGCTGGAGCCTTTCCCTTCATTTATGGATCCGAACAACATTCGCATCGGTAATCCGGATTTGACACCGGAGTATGCCGGATCCTACGAACTCACCTTACTCAAGCACATCAAGAGTTCATTCATCTCGTTGGAAGGTTATTTCCGCGAGACGAAAGATCTTATGACCAGGATCCAGACGCTTGGAACAGACAAGATCATGTACCATACCATGGCGAACATGAACAACGACTATTCACTCGGAAGTGAGTTAATGATCAACTATGAAATCAAGCCTGGTATGCGCTTGGTTGCCAGCGGAACGCTTTACAATTACTGGCTGAAAGGTGAAATCAATGGTCTAAATGTGGATCAGCAGAGCACCAACTTCGACGGAAAACTGAACTTCGATGCGAAACTTTCCGGCACAACCCGCATTCAGTTAATGGGAGTCTACCGTGGACCTTCCGTTTCAGCACAGGGACGCAGGGACGGAATGTATTTTGCCAATGCTTCCATCAAACAGGATCTACTGAAGAATCGTCTTTCTGCTACCCTACAGGTTCAGGATATTTTCGGTACGATGAAATTCAGCGGCTCATCTTATGGCCCAAATTTCGAAAATCAATTCAAGTTCAAACGTGAATCACAGATTGTTCAACTCACCTTGAGTTACAAAATCAATAACTTCAGTTCCAAACCAGGTAAAGAAGGGCCTGATTCCTCAGGCAATGAGGGCGGAGGAATGGGCGAGTTTTAGTTTCTTTTTTTTTGTTTCATTAGATTCAGAGGTCATTCCATGTCGGAATGGCCTCTTTTCATTATTTTTTCTTTTCATGCAATTTTTAAGTTATATCTAACGCTATTTATTATTTATATTTACAGCTACGTTACAAATTTTTTTTAACCAAATAATTTTATCTAATGAAGGAGACAAACAAAGTTTCGAGAAGGGGCTTTTTAGGAACCGGAGCTGCAGCAGCTGCTGCAATCACAGTCCTCCCCTCCAACACAATTGCTGGTCTGGGCCACCAGGCTCCCAGTGACAAATTAAATATTGCCGCTGTGGGTATTGGAGGTATGGGACACGGAAATTTAAAAAACCTGAAATCTGAAAACATCGTTGGTTTATGTGATGTTGACTGGGCATATGCGGACAATTGTTTCAAGGAGTTTCCCAATGCGAAGAAGTTCAAGGACTGGAGGGTCATGTACGACCAACTAGGGAAATCAATTGATGGCGTTTTGGTTGCTACAGCCGACCATACACATGCTATTATTGCTTCTCATGCCATCACAATGGGGAAAAGCGTTTATGTACAAAAGCCGCTTACCCACACTGTTTACGAATCACGTTTATTGACCAAACTGGCTGACAAATATCAGGTTGCCACCCAAATGGGTAATCAGGGTTCTTCAGGTGAGGGTGTAAACCTAACCTGCGAATGGATTGCAAATGGAGAAATCGGGGAAGTAACAAAGGTAGAAGCATTTACAGACAGACCAATCTGGCCTCAGGGCTTGAATACACCCAAACAGGGACAGTGGGTTCCTGAAACGTTGGATTGGGATCTGTTTACCGGACCAGCAAAAATGCGCCCGTACAACGAAATATACCACCCATGGAACTGGCGTGGTTGGTGGGCTTATGGAACAGGCGCCCTTGGAGATATGGCTTGTCATATCCTGCATCCGGTATTTATGGGTCTTCAACTTGGTTATCCTATTAAAGCTCAAGGCAACTCAACGTTGTTGTTACAGGATTGCGCGCCTACTGCACAGAGTGTAAAACTCACCTTCCCCGCAAGACCTACAGCCAAACATGCGAAGGTCAAACTTCCGCAGGTTGAAGTCTATTGGTTTGACGGAGGTATCAAACCGATGCTTCCTGAACACTGGCCAGCCGGAAAAGAACCAAACGATGCAGGTGGTTGCGTCTTCTTTCACGGGACCAAAGGAACTTTGGTTTGTGGATGTTACGGAGTTCGTCCCTGGATTTTACGTCCGGACGGTAAAGTTGACAAACCTGAGAATGCACCAAAATTCCGTCGCCGGGTTGAACCTCTTTCACATGAAATGGATTGGGTCCGTGCAGCTAAGGAATCACCTGCTGCAAGGGTTAAAACTGCTTCCGATTTCAGTATGGCCGGGCCATTCAACGAAATGGTTGTTATGGGAGTTTTGGCCGTCCGCCTTCAGACGCTCAACAAAGAGTTGGAATGGGATGGTCCTAACATGAAATTTACCAACATCACAGCTGATGATAAAATCAAGATTGTGGTTGAAGATAAATTCAGTATCCACGATGGACACCCGACATTCAACAAATCCTATACTGATCCTGTTCCTGCTACCGATTTTGCAGCTGAATTGATCAAACATACCTACCGCGCACCATGGTCTTTACCAGAGATGCCGGCATAAAGAATGTGACTAGTCTTAAAAAAACCGTTGCAATCCCTGCAACGGTTTTTTTTTGTTAAGAGCCATAAATCAAACCAATTTTAGTTAACAAAATCTAAACTAACCTTAAACTATTTAATACTGCCTATCTTTGAGCTTGAATACACATAAAAATAAGGTTTTTTCCCCGATCTTTGCATAGATGTATTACTTTTGTCGCTCAATTTATCAGGGTATTCATTCATATTCATGAAGCAATTTGATTTTGATTTTGTAGTGATCGGTAGCGGATTGGCCGGGCTTATGGCCGCTTACCATGCCTCTGCCTATGGTACGGTTGCGCTCATCTCCAAGTCTGAGCTTGATGTGAGTAATTCTTACCATGCTCAGGGTGGAATAGCGGCTGCCATAGGAACGGATGACAATCCTATCAACCATTTCAACGACACCTTAACGGCAGGACGTGGCCTGTGCGATCACGATGCAGTCTCTATACTCGTTGAAGAGGGACTTGCACAGGTTCGTAACATGATTGCAATGGGATTGGAATTCGACAAGGAACCCAATGGCGAGTTGCTGCTTGGACTCGAAGGAGGACATTCCCATCGTCGAATTCTTCATGCAGACGGAGATGCAACAGGAAAAATTATGACTGGGTTTATGCTTCAGAAAATCCGGACAATCAAACAGATTACCCCTTTTGAATACACCACTGCTGTAAAAATATTCACAGAAAACGGTATCTGCTCCGGCGTTCAGACGATGGATTATATGACCGGGGAAAATGCTGTTTTCAACAGTAAAGCTACAATCCTGGCTACTGGAGGCTTATCCAGAATCTACGCTCGATCTACCAATCCGCATACCGCCACCGGCGATGGATTCGCCCTTGCATGGCAAGCCGGCGCACGACTTGCCGACATGGAATTCATACAATTCCATCCTACCGCCCTCTCCATGGACGGGGAGGATGCCTATCTCATCAGTGAAGCTGTTCGCGGGGAAGGGGCTCATTTGATAGATTGCCTTGGAGAACGTTTTATGCTTAAGCTTCATCCGATGGCAGAACTTGCCCCGCGTGATGTGGTGGCTTCCGCAATTTTTAAGCGCATGCAGGAGACCGGTTCCACGGTATTCCTCTGCCTGAAACACCTGAAAGCTTCTTTTCTCAGAGAGCGTTTTCACTCCATTGACGCCAAATTGAAAAGCGTAGGCATAGACCTCACCAGCGACCTGATACCCATATCGCCGGCAGCTCATTACACCGTTGGCGGAGTGAGAACGGATGTTTGGGGACAAACCAATATCAGCGGCCTCTTTGCCTGCGGAGAGGTGGCATCTACCGGAGTGATGGGAGCCAACAGACTGGCCAGCAATTCGTTGCTTGAATGCCTCGTCTATGGCAAAAGAATTGTCGAAAAAGCGAAATATCTACCAAAACCTACCGGAAAACTCCTTCCAGTCACACCTATAGAACTCCATCAGGAGACGGATCTAACCTATTTGATCATCAAAAATGAGTTGTCCCAATTGATGAGCAATAAGGTTGGAATTGTTCGCAACCGCGATGAGATGGCAGATGCCCTGAAAAGGATCAACGAAATTATTCAGCTCTACCCCGACAACCAAACCGATTACAACGGGAAAAAGATATATGAACTTGCTACAATCTGCGGCCTTATCTGCATTTCGGCCATGGAAAGGGAGGAGAGCCGCGGCGGTCATGTGAGATCGGATTTTCCGAATGAATCGGATGTCCTTGTGCATCATATCATCCAGGAGAAGGGGAAGAAAATCAGTACAGAAAAGGTCAGAAACAATATATGATCATGTACAAATCAGAATTACTGCATCTTGAATTAATTATAGAACAAGCGCTTAACGAAGATATCGGTACAGGCGACATCACCACCAATGCATTGATCCCAGAGTCGATGGAACGATCAGCCACCATGGTTGCCAAAGCCGATGGGATCATAGCCGGAATGGAGGTAGCAGAGGCAGTTTTTAAACACCTCTCACCGCAGATCGTTTGGAAACCATTTGTAGAAGACGGAGATGCCGTTAAAAAAGGAACCCTGCTCGTTGAGATGACCGGTTCATTCCGGGCCTTGCTCACAGGCGAACGTCTTGCCCTCAACTTCCTGCAAAGGATGAGCGGAATTGCAACCATGACACATCTTTTTGTTGAGCAGGTAGCCGGTTATGAGGTTAAAATCCTGGATACCAGAAAAACAGTGCCGGGTTTGCGTTTGCTGGATAAGTATGCGGTAAAGGCAGGCGGCGGGGAAAACCACAGGATTGGACTATACGACATGGTGTTGATCAAGGACAACCACATCAAGGTTGCCGGAGGCATAAAAAACGCGGTAGAACAGATCAGAAAAGAGATTCCGGCAGGAATGAAGATTGAGGTCGAAACGACCACCATTAGCGAGGTGCAGCAGGCATTGGAGATGAACGCCGACATCATCATGCTCGACAACATGACGAACGAAACGATGAGAATATGCGTGGAGACCATCAACCACCGCGCGAAGGTGGAGGCCTCCGGAAACATGAACCTTGAAAGGGTGAAAGAAGTCGCTGCAACCGGAGTGGATTACATCTCCATCGGCGCACTGACCCACTCCGTAACAGCGCTGGATATCAGTATGAATATTGTAAGTAATTGATTTTGAATTTAGTAGTCGATATTGGGAACAGCCGTACCAAATTGGCCATCTTTTTGAAAAAAGAGATGGTTGATTCCTGGACGGTCGACGAATTAAAGATCGACCGGCTGGAGGAGATCAAAAAAGCCTATCCGGATCTTGATAAAGCCATCCTCTCCTCTGTTTCAACAGCGGATCAGCATGTTGTTGGCTACTTGAAATCTGAGTTTAACCATTTTCTGGAACTTGATTATCTGACACCAGTACCGATCAAAAATCAATATAAGACACCCCATACGCTTGGATTGGATCGATTGGCAGCGGCAATTGGCGCCTGCGAATTGTTCCCGGGAAAAGATCTGTTGGTGATTGACGCTGGAACCGCCGTTACATTCGATCTGATCGAAAGCAACGGTACCTTCAAGGGAGGCAATATATCACCCGGATTGCGGAGCCGGTTTCGTGCCCTGCATGAATTTACAAAGAAATTACCACTGATCGAAGAAACCGGGGATTATCCGGTGATTGGTCAAACTACCGAAGAGGCCATCCGTGCAGGGGTCATCAATGGCATGGTTTTCGAGCTGGACGGAACGATAGATCTGTTCAGGGAAAACAGGCCAGGACTACTACCCCTTCTTACAGGCGGGGATGCTCTTTTCTTTGAAAGAAGATTAAAAAATGCCATATTTGTAAAATTTGAAATCACACTCATAGGTTTAAACCGAATTCTAGAATATAATGTTGAAAATCAATAAATTGAAACTTTTCGCAATCACCTTCATACTGATCGTTCCGGCAGTAATGTTCGGGCAAAACAGCAGCAGCACGAGCTCTCCATACTCCCGGTTTGGATTCGGCACCATGAGCGGCAGTAGTTTTGGTAAAGGTGATGGCATGGGCGGGATCGGTATTGGAACTCGAAACAGTTTCCAAATCAATACAGCCAACCCTGCCTCCTATACTTCCATTGATTCGCTGACTTTCCTGATGCAGTTTGGAATAGACTCCAAATTCACCTATTCCCAATCTGCAACTGCCAACAATACCAGAAACAATGTGAACTTCAACCACCTCACGTTTGCCATGCCATTTACCAAATGGTGGGCAGGTTCGTTTGGAATAATGCCATACGCTTCGAAAGGATACAGCATTCTTTCTTCTGAAGGAACGGCTGATCTCATGGTAAATTCCAGCTTCTCCGGCTCTGGTACATTGACAAAATTCTATTTTGGCAACGCCATCAAACTGGGTAAAAACCTATCTTTAGGAATAAACACATGGTTTTTGTTCGGGAAAATTATCGACAACACTTATATTTACTCCCCTAACGACTCCCATGCATATGACTATTTGAAAGACAACAGTTTGAGCGCCCATGGATTTGGTGTTTCAAGTGGTTTGCAGTACCAGGTAGTAACAAAAAACAACAACAGTTTTACCTTTGGAGCCACTTTTGATCCCAAGATTAACATAAACT